>DATFPD010000754.1:0-3238 GCA_035265005.1 Gemmatimonadaceae bacterium
GACGCTCGACTTCGTGCGGTGGACGACCTGGCAGCGCGTGACGCCCGAGGCGGCGGCGAGGCTGGCGGGGGACGTGGGGACGTTCGCCGACGCGGAAGGGCTGCCGGGACACGCGATCGCGGCGCGGGCGTGGGGGGACAATCTATGAACTGCGGAATCGACCACAGAGACACAGAGAACACGGAGGAAGGGCACACGTGGAGATTGTCCCTCTCTCGGGACGATCTGTAAGAACCCTGAGAGGGGTCGCGGCCGCAGGGTTCAGCCAAGCAGTTCAGCATCTCGCCCCTGCTCCCGTGTGCAGTTCCTCTGTGTCCTCTGTGCCTCTGTGGTCGATTCCGCAGTTCACCAAAGCTGACTGAAAGAGGACTCTTTTCGATGTGCCGTTCCGGTACCCTGACATGATCTCCGACACGTCCCCCTCGTCGCTCGACGTCGCGCGCGAGGCCTACCGCGCGATCTCGCTCTACGCGCCGAACCGCGAGCCGTGCGCGGTGGACCTGAGCGACAACACGAACCTGTGGGGGGTGCCGCCGGCGGCGGAGCGGGCGGTGCGGGAGGCGGCGCTGGCGTCGTTCACCCGCTACCCGTCGCTCTACGCGCCGGCGCTCAAGGGGGCGATGGCGGCGTACCTCGGCGTCGAGCCCGGCATGATCGTCACCGGCTGCGGCTCGGACGACGTGCTCGACTCGGCGATCCGCGCGTTCGCCGAGCCGGGGGAGCGGGTGGCGGTCCCGGAGCCGTCGTTCGCGATGGTGCCGATCTTCGCGCGGATGAACGCGCTGGAGCCGGTCGCGGTGCCGCTCACGCCCACGTTCGACCTGGACGCCGACGCGATGCTGGCGACCGGGGCGCGGGTGATCTACCTCTGCTCGCCGAACAACCCCACCGGGAACGCGATGTCGCGGGCGGCGATCGAGCGCGTGGTCGAGCGCGCGCCCGGCGTGGTGATCCTCGACGAGGCGTACGCGGAGTTCGCCGGCGCGAACTGCCTGGAGCTGCTGGCGCGGAGCGAGCGGCTGCTGGTGGTGCGCACGATGTCGAAGGCGTTCGGGCTGGCGGGGCTGCGGGTGGGGTACGCGGCGGGCGCGCCGGCGCTGGTGGCGGAGGTCGAGAAGTCGCGCGGGCCGTACAAGGTGCACGCGCTCGCCGAGCGGGCGGCGCTGGCGGCGCTCACCGACGCGGAGAGCATGCGGTGGGTGCGGGAGCGGGTGGCGGAGGTGCGCGAGAACCGGGCGCGGCTGGTCGACGAGTTGACGACGCTGGGTTACGAGACGGTGCCGTCGGATGCGAACTTCGTCCTCGTCTCGATCGACAACGCCCAGGACGTCGCGCGGGCGATGCGCGCCGCGGGGGTCGCGGTCCGCCCGTTCGACATCGGGCTGCGGGTGACGGTCGGGCCGTGGGGATCGATGGAGGAGCTCCTGCGCGTGCTCGCGGACGCGAGGGCGGCCGAATGACGGGGGACCCGGCAATGCACGCAATGCACGCAATGCACGCAATGCACGCAATGCACGCAACGAAACGCGCCGCGTCGCACTCGATCGGTTGCGCGGGGATCAACGCGCGGGGGTATCGTAGTTGTTGGGGGGGGCCCCCCAATGGTATGCCCAGCATCGCGCGACGCTCGGCGGCGTTCCGCGCCGCCTCGCAACCGTTCGATGGCGCCCCGGCGCCCGCCCGGCCGTATCGTGAAATCGGGGGGCCCCGCCTGCGGCCCTACCGCCCATGCGTATAACGATCTTCGATTACGGCGCCGGCAACCTCCACTCGCTGGCGAAGGCGCTCGAGGCGCCGGGCGCGGACGTCCGCATCGAGCCCGACCCCGCGCGCGCCGCCGCCGAGGCCGACGCGCTCGTGCTCCCCGGCGTCGGCGCGTTCGCGCACGCGGCCGAGCGGCTGGCGCCGGGGCTCGAGGCGATGCGCTCGGCGATCGCCGAGCGCGCGGTGCCGACGCTCGGCATCTGCCTGGGGATGCAGCTCCTGTTCGAGGAGAGCGAGGAGGGCCCCGGGCGCGGGCTGGGCGTGATCCCGGGCGTGGTGACGCGGCTGCGGGCCGAGCGCGTGCCGCAGATCGGCTGGAACCAGCTCGAGGACGTCTCGCCTGACGAGCCGCTGTTCGCCGCGGCGCCGGTGGACACGGCGTACTTCGCCAACAGCTACGTCTGCCGCCCCGACGCGTCTGGCGCGGACGCGGTGACGGCGTGGGCGACCCACGAGGGAGACCGCTTCGCCGCCGCGGTGCGGCGCGGGAGCGCGGTCGGCGTGCAGTTCCACCCGGAGAAGAGCTCGCGCGCCGGGGTGGCGTTCGTGCGCGCGTGGGTGGCGGGCGTCGCCGCCGCGGCGGCCGCGACGACCGCCGCCGCGGGAGGCGGGCGATGATCGTCGTGCCGGCGGTGGACCTGCGCGGCGGCGCCTGCGTGCAGCTCGAGGGAGGCGACTACCAGCGCGAGCGCGTGCGCCTGGACGACCCCGTGGGCGTGGCGCGGCGGTGGGCGGAGATGGGCTTCGCGCACCTGCACGTGGTGGACCTCGACGCGGCCACGGGGCGCGGGAGCAACGAGGACGTGGTGCGTGACATCCTCGAGCGGCGCCGCGCCGGCTCCGACGTGCAGGTGGGGGGCGGGGTGCGGAGCCACGAGGCGGTCGACCAGCTGATCGCGCAGGGGGCGAGCCGCGTGATCGTCGGCACGCGGGCGATCGAGGAGCCCGAGTGGCTGGAGCGGGTGGCCGAGCACTACCCGGAGCGGCTCCTGGTCGCGGCCGACGTGCGGGGGCGGAAGGTCGTGACGCGCGGCTGGACGCACTCGCTGCCGATCGACGTCATCGACCTGGCCGAGGAGCTGAACGCGCTCCCGCTGGCCGGGCTGCTGGTGACCGCGGTGCACGTCGAGGGGCGGCTGCAGGGCACGGACCTGCCGCTGTTCGAGGACATCGCCGAGTCGTCGCGCTTCCCGCTCTACGCCTCGGGCGGCGTGACGACGATGGCCGACCTGCGCGCGCTGGAGGACCGCTTGGTCTCGGCGGTGGTGGTGGGGATGGCGCTGTACAGCGGCGTGCTGGACCCGCGGGTGGTGGCGGACGAGTATGGGGAGTGAGAGAGGAGGGAAAGGGGGATGGGGGACGGGGGATGAACGGCCCCGGGATCCTTCGCTTCGCTTCCTTCGCTTCGCTCAGGACAGGCTATCCCGGGGCACTTCATGCCGCATCCCCCATCCCCCATCCCCCTTCCCTCATT
>DATFPD010000755.1:0-4283 GCA_035265005.1 Gemmatimonadaceae bacterium
GTGCTCGTCGAGTCGCTGCCGTACGGCGACGCCGGGCGCGTCATGCGCATCTACGGCCGCAAGGCCGACGCCGGACTCACCTTCGGCCAGATCTCGGCGGCCGACTTCGTGGACTACCGCGCGCAGCAGCGCACCTTCGACGCGCTCGCCGCGATGGCGTTCGGCAGCTACACCTACACCTCCGAGCGCGGCGACCCCGAGGCGCTCACCGGCGCGCGCGTCTCGGCCAACATGTTCGACGTGCTCGGCGTCCGGCCCCTGCTCGGGCGCGGCTTCCTGCCGGGCGAGGACGAGGAGGGGGCGCCGGAAGTCGTGGTGCTGAGCCACGGCCTGTGGCAGCGCCTCTTCGGCGGCGACCCGGGCGTCGTCGGCGGCAAGGTCACGCTGAACGGCACCCAGCGGACCGTCGTCGGCGTGATGCCGCCGGACTTCGTCTCCCCGATCGGGTTCTCCTGCGACATGTTCACCCCGATCTACATGACCTCCGTGCTCAGGGACCCCAACCGGGCGCGGAAGTACCACTGGATGGGCGCCGTGGGGCGGCTCCGCGCCGGCGTCACCCCCGCGCAGGCGCAGGCCGACCTCGCCGGGATCGCCGCGCGGCTGGAGCGGGCGTACCCCGACGCCAACACCGGGATCACCGCGGTCGGCATGCCGATCCGCTCGGCGCTCGTCCGCGGGGCCCGCGACGCGCTGCTCGTGCTGATGGGCGCCGCGGCGCTGGTGCTGCTGATCGCCTGCGCCAACGTCGCCGGGGTGCTCCTGTCGCGCACGGTCGCGCGGCGGCAGGAGTTCGCCGTGCGGGCGGCGCTCGGCGCGGGGCGCGGCCGCCTCGTCAGGCAGATGCTCACCGAGAGCGTGCTGCTGGCCGCGGCCGGCGGGGCGCTCGGCGCGCTCCTCGCCTGGTGGGGGACCGGCGTGCTGGTGCGGGCCGCCGAGGGGATGCTGCCGCAGCTCGGCCGCCCGGTGGCGGTGGACGCGCCGGTGCTGCTGTTCGCCCTCGGCGTCTCCCTGGCCACCGGCGTGCTGTTCGGCATCGCGCCGGCGCTCAGCGCGTCCCGCCCCCGGCTCAGCGGCGCGCTCGCCGACGCCGGCCGCGGCAGCACCGGCGGCGCCGCGCGCACGCGGCTGCGCGGCGCGCTCGTCGTCGGGCAGATGGCGCTCGCGGTCGTGCTGCTCGTGGGCGCGGGGCTGCTGATCCGGAGCCTCTACGAGCTGCGGCGCGTCTCGCTCGGCTTCGACGCCACGGGGCTGCTCACCTTCCGCCTCAACCCGGGCGCGAAGTACGGGTCGGCCGAGAAGGAGAGCCAGCTCTTCGACGCGCTCGGCGAGCGACTGCTCGCCGTCCCCGGCGTCGTCGCGGTCGGCTCGGCCGGGGTGGTGCCGCTCGGCGGCACCTCCACCGCGGGGCTGGCGATCGAGGGGCGGGACGTCCCCGCGGGGCAGCACCCGGAGGTCGGCTACTCGGTGGCGACCGCCGACTATTTCACGGCGCTGCGCATCCCGCTCCTCCGCGGCCGCCTGTTCGACGAGCACGACGTGAAGGGCGCGCCGGAGGTCGTGATCATCAGCGAGAGCGCGGCGCGGCAGAACTGGCCCGGCCCCGACCCGCTCGGCGCCGCCGTCGGCGCACGCGTCCGGCTCGGCCCCGACCCGGGCGTGCCGTGGTCCACCGTCGTCGGCGTGGTGGGGGACGTGCGCGCCGACGGCGCGGCCGCCGACGTGCGCCCCACCGCGTACGAGTCCAACCGCCAGCACTTCTGGGGGAGTCGCGCGGTCGCCGTGCGCGTGGCCGCGTCTACCGACCCGGCCGCGCTCGTCGCCGCGGTGCGCCGCGAGCTGCGCGCGCTCGACTCCACGCTGCCGATCGTCGAGCTGCGCACGATGGACGAGCTGCTGAGCCGCAACCTCGCCGGCCGCCGCCTGCCGATGCTGCTCACGACGCTCTTCGCCGCGGTGGCGCTCGCCCTGGCGGCGGTCGGCGTCTACGCCGTCATGGCGCTCACCGTCGCCTCGCGGACGCGCGAGTTCGGCATCCGCATGGCGCTCGGCGCGAAGTCCGCCGACGTGCTGGGCCTCGTGCTCCGCCGCGGCCTGGCCTCATCGCTCGCCGGCGCGGCGATCGGCCTCGCCGGCGCCGCCGCGCTGACGCGCCTGCTCTCGGGCCTCCTCTACGGCGTCAAGCCGCTGGACCCGCCGACGCTGGTCGCGGCCGCGGCGCTGCTGGTCGCCGTGGCGCTCGCCGCCTCGCTCATCCCGGCCCGCCGCGCGACCCGCGTCGACGTCGTCGGCTCGCTGCGCACGGACTGAAGGGCGAATCGACCACCGAGGCACCGAAACACCGAGGAAGGGCACACGGAAGAGAGGCCCCCTACCGAGAGAATTCGCGAAGCCTCCCGGGAGAGGGCTCCTCTTCGGTGTGCCCTCCTCTGCGTCCTCTGCGTCCTCTGCGGTTCAATCGTTCTTCAGCAAAGCCGACCGGCCGGGGGCCCCTCGTCCGTGTGCCCCTCCCCGGTGTCTCGACGCCTCGGTGGTCATCTCCCGCGGAGCTCGACGCGCCGCTCCACGCCGATGGCGTCGAGGAACGTCTCGTCGTGCGACACGACGACGAGCGCGCCGTCGTAGCTCGCCAGCACGTCCTCGACCGCGCGCAGGCTGTCGAGGTCGAGGTGGTTCGTGGGCTCGTCGAGCAGGAGGAGCTGCGCCGGGCGGAGGGCGTTGACGGTGCAGGCGAGGGCGGCCCGCAGGCGCTCGCCGCCGCTCAGCGTGTCCACCCGCGCCAGCGCGGCGTCGGCGCGGAAGAGGTAGCGCGCCAGGGCGTGGCGCGTCGCCGTGGCGTCGAGCGACGGGTTGGCCGCGCGGAAGTTGTCGAGCACCGAGCGTTCGGGGCGCAGCCGGGCGGCGTGCTGATCGAGGTACGCCACCGCGTCCGCCGCGACGCCGAGCCGCACCGCGCCCGCGCCGGGCGGCAGCTCGCCGGCGAGCAGGCGGAGGAGCGTCGTCTTCCCGCTCCCGTTAGGCCCGGTGAGCGCCACGCGCTCCGGGCCGACGATCAGCAGGTCCAGCCCGCCCAGCACCGGCGCCGCCGCGCCGGGGTGCGCGTAGCGGAGCCCAGCCGCTGCGACCACCACCTTGCCCGCCGGCAGGCCGCTCGGCGGGAGGTCGAGCGCGAGACGCTCGCGCACCTCTACCCGCGCACGGGCGGCCGCCACCCGCCCGCGGCGCTCGCCGACCAGGCGCTCCGCCAGCTCGCCGACCCGCCCCGACGTCGCCTGGCTGCGCTCGCGCTGCATGTTGAGCCAGATCTTGGGCGCGTTGGCCGTCGCGCGCTCCCGCTTCCCGCGGCCGTCGCGGCGCGCCTGCCGCTCGCGCATCGCCTGCGCCGCGCGCTCGGTCTTGCGCAGCTCCTTGCGCGCGTGCGCCAGGTCGTGCGCCGCCGCGCCCTCCTCGGCGGCGCGCTGCGCCTCGTACACGTCGTAATTCCCGCCGTAGCTCCGCGCGCCGAGCGTGGAGAGCTCGACGATGCGGTCCACGCGCGAGAGCAGCGCGCGGTCGTGCGTGATCACGAGCATCCCCCCCGCCCACCCCTCGACGAAGCGGTAGAGCGCGTCGCGGCTCGGCGCGTCGAGGTCGTTGGTGGGCTCGTCGAGGACGAGCATCTCCGGGCGCCCGAGCACGAGCCCGGCGAGGGCGACGCGCGTCGCCTCGCCGCCGCTGAGCGTGGCGACCGGGCGCTCCGGCGCCAGGTGCTCCAGCCCGAAGCGCGCGAGCTCCGCCTCCACCCGCTCGCGCAGGTCCCAGTCGGCGCCCACGCGGTCGAAGTCGGCCGGGTCGGCGCCGCCGCCGAGGACGCGGTCGAGCGCGGCCAGGGCGTCGGCGACCCCGAGTGCGGCGGCGACCGTGCGGGAGGCGTCGTCAGGCACCGCACCGGCGGCGGCCCGCGCGTCGCGCCGCTGCGACAGGTAGGCGATGCGCCCGCGCCGGGTGACGCCGCCGCTCGACGGGCGCAGCTCGCCCACCAGCAGGCGGACGAGCGTGCTCTTGCCGACGCCGTTGGCGCCGACGAGCCCCGTGCGCTCGCGGCCGAAGCCGAGCGTCAGCCCCGCGAAGAGCGCGCGGCCGTCGGGGAGGGTGAATCCGAGCTGGTCAGTCGTGAGGAGGGGCGGGGCGCCGGACGGACGTGACATACGAGAGAGCTCCTGGCCGAGGAGTGAGTGGAGGGAGGGGAGTGCCAGCCAGGGTCGCGTCCATTACAGTCCTCGCATGCGAAGTCACGTCCGGTC
>DATFPD010000756.1:0-3633 GCA_035265005.1 Gemmatimonadaceae bacterium
CGGGACCGGGCTCGGGGAGGGCTTCCTGGTGTGGGACGTGGACCACTATCGGGTGTGTGCCTCGGAGGGCGGCCACGCGACGTTCGCCCCGCGCACGGCGGTGGAGTGGGGGCTGTGCGAGCACCTCCAGCGCGCGTACGGCCACGTCTCGTACGAGCGGGTCGTCTCCGGGCCGGGACTGGTGAACGTGTATCGTTTTCTGGTCGAGCGGGGGGCGCCGACCGGAGAGCGCAGCGCGGCGTTGGCGGACGTGGAGCGGGAGGGGGCGGCCGCGGTCACGCGGCACGCGCTGGCCGGCTCCGATCCGGTGTGCGTGCACGCGCTCCAGATCTTCATCTCGGCGTTCGGGACGCAGGCGGGGAACCTCGCCCTCACCGTGATGTCGACCGGCGGGGTGTACATCGGCGGCGGGGTGGCCACGCACGTCTCGGAGCGGATGCGCGACGGCGCATTCGTGACGGCGTTCAGGGACAAGGGGCGCCTCTCGCCCCTGCTCGAGCGCATGCCGGTGCACGTGATCGTGAACCCGAACGTGGGGCTGGTGGGCGCGGCGGCGGTGGCGGCGTCGCTGTAGGGCGCTGCCGCCGGCCCGGCTCGAGCCTAACGTGGAAGGCGCTCGCGGTGTAGCGGCGGCCCCACACGAATCACCGCGTGTTTCCCATAGCGCGCGCGGCCGACCCGATTCGGCGACACTGCCTGACGCGGCGCGCGCGGTAATCGGATGTTCGCGGCGCTGCGCGCGCGACACGCCGGGAAGTCGAACCAGTTCTGTGCGTTCGACGGTAAACATGAGCGGCACATCGGTCATCCGTTCACTCGGCGCGGACCGCGCGAGTGTGCGCCTCGAGCGGTCTCGGCCGGCGGCGGGATAGTTGCTCTAGCCGGGTAGTTTCCCTCGCGGAGTACTCCTGCCCAATGCCGTTCCAACCGACCGACCGTCATGCGATCCACGCGATCGGAGTCCCTGCTGGCTGCCGCACTCGCGTTCCTGGCGTCGGTATCCTGCGCCGACCGCTCGCCCACTAGTCCTTCCCCCACCCCAGACCGACCGCCGCCGCAAGCGAGGGTAGTGATCGGCGCCCCCGGCGCCGGGGCCGCGGCGGACGCGCGCGAGGAGACCGGCCCGCTCGTCCCCGGCGCCTGGCTCCAGCTCGACGCCGCGATGGACCACCTGCCGGACGGCGCGCCCCAGCCGGAAATCACCTGGACGAGCAGCGACCGAAGCGTGGTCCGGGTGTCGATGACCGGATTTGTCGAGGCGGTGGGGCCGGGCGAGGCCGAAGTCATCGCGGACGCGCTCGGGGACACGTCGCGAGTCGTGGTCGTCGTCAGGCACGGCGGGCTGATCTACCGAGATCGGTCGTCGGTCACCGAGTTCGGCGGCCTCTTATCCCTCTCGACGCCGGAGGGGGCCGTGCCGAAGTTGACGCACCTGGCGGTGGACTCGCTCGACGCCGCCTCGCTAGGCGCGTCGGCGGTGGCCGGCACCGCCTTCAGGCTCGGGCCCGCCGGGCTCGCGTTCGCTCATCCGGCTATGCTCGTGGTGCGCTACGACCCGGCGCTGCTGCCGCCGGACACGTGGGCGCCGAGACTTCGGCTCATGGAAGTTTCCGGCGGCAGTGTGCTGCCGCTCAACGCCAGCGAGGCCGACACGGCGGAGCACTTCGTGCGCGCGCACGTGTCCGGCGCCGGCACGTACGCCATCGTGCCCGACGTGGCGGTGAGCCGCGTCGACGTGTCGCCCGCCGCCGTGTCCGTGGCGCGGGGAATCGCGCAGACGTTCGAGGCGCGTCCGTTCGCGGCGGACGGCGTGGTGATCCCCGGACGCCGCGCGCGCTGGGCCAGCTCGAACGAGACGGTCGCACGGATCGACGAGGAAGGCATCGTGATCGCGCAGGCGCCCGGAGAGGCGACGATCACCGCCACGGTGGACGGGCGGGCGGGCACGGCGCATTTGCGAGTCACCACGCCGGGGCCCCTGCAGCTCGAAGCAGCCATGCGCGACGCGGATCCCGGGACGAGCTTCGGCATCTCCGTCTACGACGGCCGCTGGGCGCCGCTCGATGCGTCCACCCTTCGCTGGGAGTCGAGCGCGCCGGAGGTCGTGGCCATCACCGCTCCGGGCCTGGTCACGAGCGTCGCCGCGGGCTTCGCGCGCATCACCGTGACGTCGGCGGACGGCGTGCAGGGCTCGGTCACGGTCACGGTCGGGGGGATCCCGGTCGAGGCGGTGACCCTCGACCTCTCGGTCGTGCGGACGCTGGTCGGAGGGAAGTCCTGTCCGCGGGCCACGGCGTGGAACGAGGTGCACAACCCGATCCCGGGCGTCCCGCTCTCGTGGAGCTCGTCGAACGAGGGCGTGGCGATCGTGGCGGCGGACGGCGTCGTGCGAGCGGTCGGCGCGGGGAGCGCCGCGATCACCGCGCGCGTCGGGGGACGCTCGGCGACGATGCAGCTCGAGGTGAGTCCGGCACCGCCCGTGCCGGCGGGTGCGACGTATTCCAACGAGCCGGCCGGACTCACGCCCGTGTCCGACAATCACTGGAACGAGATCGGGACCGAGTGCTGGCAGCACGCCGACCGCGCCGCGGCCAGCCGGATCGTGGAGGACGCGACCGCGCCGCGCTCGCCCGGTTCGGTGCTGGAGCATCCGTACCCGGTCGGCTTCCCGGGCGGGCAGGAGCCGTCGATCGAGCAGTTCCTCTTCCGCCCCCGGCTTCGCGAGGCGTTCGTGGGAACGTTCGTGAAGTTCAGCGAGGGGTGGCAGGGCCACAGCGGCGGCGTCAACAAGCTCGTCAACCTCGTCACCGCCGATCAGGGACAGCGACTCTGGCTCGTGCTGCGAGCGGTCGGAGAGCGGGACGATAACAACGACCTGAGCGACGGTCCGTACGTCGTCGACGGCGTCTTCTGCAACGACTACGGCGGCCTTCCGGGCACCAACAGAAGCAGCGAACCCGTCACCGTCGGCGAGTGGCACAAACTGGAGTGGTACGTGCGGACCAATACGCCCGGCCAGAGCGACGGCATCGTCCGGTGGTGGGTGGATGGCGTGCTCCGGGGCGAGTACACGGGGCTGGGGTGCGTGGGGAACGGGCTGGATTGGCTCGAGGTCGCGCCGACCTTCGGCGGCGTGCAGAACACCAAGCAGCACGACGACTACCTGCGGTTCGATCAGGTCTACATCAGCGGACGGCCGTAACCGCGAACCGCGTATTTCGTCTCCCGTAACTCGCAGCTCGTCACTCGCAGAACGCTCTCGGCAGGCCGGCACTAGCTGGTTGATCGCGCCCGCCCGATGTGCCTAGCATCCGCCCACCCGTCACCAGCTCCATCGAGAGAAGCCGAACCACGGAGGGCACCAGGGGCACGGGGGGCTGCACACCCTGACGCGCCCGTGTCGGGCCGGCTCCGCTCAAAGCAGGACACGGATGAACACGGATAGGGGCGCGCCCCTATCCGTGTTCATCCGTGTCCTGCTCTTCAGGGCGCCCCTCCGCGCCCCCCTGATTCAAGCGCTCTCGATCGACTCGAGAAGGGCTCTAGCGGAGCTCGGGCTCGGAGCCGCGGAGCAGCGGAGGCGAGAGCTCCAGCGGTGGCGGGGAGGCGCCGGCATCACCTAACGCGGCGCGG
>DATFPD010000757.1:0-6720 GCA_035265005.1 Gemmatimonadaceae bacterium
GGCCGGGCGGCGCGGCGGGCGCCCCCGCCGCCATCAGCGCGAGCACCGCGAGAGCGCGGAGTACGGACATGGTCGGCTCCTGTCGAACTGCCACAAAGGCTTTGACAGGATGAACTGCGACAGGATGAACACGGGATGAACGGGATGACTGCGTCGGGACGCGAAGATTCCCGAGCGGTCCTCCTCCTGTTCACCCTCCTGTTCATCCTGTCGCAGTTCATCCTGTCGAAGCCGTCGCCTCAGGCTGATCCACGACCTCATCCCCGCGCGGCCTGCCCGGCCTCGTCCGGCGGCACCCAGCCGAGGCCGGCGCACTGACAGAGAATGTCGCCCGGCAGCGGCCGACCGTCCACCAGAGGGCGCCCTGTCCCGTGGCAGCCCGGGCAGTCGACCGCGTCGGCCGCCCGCACCGGGCGCAGCGCGGCCAGCTCGGGATACTGCGCGGCGCCGCGGACGAGCGCCACCCGGCGCCACACGGGCTCGCGGACCACCGCGCGGTCGTGCGGCGGGTCCCAGCCGACCGAGTAGAGCTCCCCGTCCGCCGCGAGCCCGATGAACCCGCCCCAGCCGCGATAGAGCGGCAGCAGGCCGTGCCGCGCCGCCAGCGCTCCCTCGCCGGCCGGGTCAGGCGTCGTGGTCAGGAAGGCGGCCAGGAGCCGCGCGTGCATGGATGCGTCGACGGTCACGGACTCACGGTCCCCAGTAGTCCAGCCGGAACGTCTGCCCCGAATCCACGTGGACCTCGAGCCCGGTCCCGCATGCGACGACATGCTTGCCCGGCGTGATCGGCCCCGGTGTACGGAGCGGGTGCGGCATCCAACGATGACCACCAGCGCGAGGAGCCAGCCACGAACGTAGGACAAGAGCAGTGGATCAGCTCGAGGGTAGCCACCTGGCGACGGCGACGGCAACGGCATTTTGACAGGATGAACAGGATGCACAGGATGGTGGACAGGATAGGTGCCCTGGGAGGCCTCCCGGCGGGCCCGTATCCTGTCCACCATCCTGTCCATCCTGCCGCAGTTCATCCTGTCAAAGCCGTTGCCCTTGCCGGTTGCGCCGGCATTCGGGCGACGCCCTTGACCAGCAGCCACAGCCCCAGCGCGATCTCGAACGCGAGCATCGGCAGCCACATGACGTCGAGCACCGGGCCCCGGACGACGCCCGCGAGCTGCGCCGGAAGGAGCACCGCGACCAGCACCGATGCGAGGACGCCCAGCCAGGCCAGCGGGACGGGGACCATGCGGCCGCGCAGGAGGAGGTAGGAGAAGATCGTGCTGCCGACCGCGAACAGCGCCGCGCTGGTGGTCGTGCCCCAGGCGCGCGACTTCAGCAGAAACGCGCCGAGCGCGTTCGCGGCGGAGGCGTCCGGGGCACCCGCCTCCGTCCCCGCCGTCGCGAGCCAGAGCAGGCCCATCGTCGGCACGATGAGCATCGCGTTGAGCACGCCTTCGCCCACGCGGCAGGTGAGGGCCAGCAGCGCGAGGTCGCGGTCCTCGTCGCGCGTGATGGCGTACAGCGTCACGGCCAGCACGAACGCCGCGAAGCAGGTGACCAGCGAGAGCACGACGGTGATGCGCACGTCCGACGCGTGCTGCGCGAGGCGCGCGAGCTTCGCCGGGGTCCCCTGGGCGCGGGTCGCCCGGTCGAACAGCACCATCGCCGGGAAGGCGAGCGCGATGTAGAGGAGGTAGGTGACGCCGGCGAGCCTCGCGCTGGTCGCGCGAGTCATGCCCCGCCAGGCACGCGCAGGTACTCCGCGCCGACGCGAACGACGTCGCGGCGGCGGGGCCGCCTGACGCGGACGCGCCAGAGCCAGTACCCCATCGTGACGAGCACCGCCAGCACCGGCAGCGCGAGCAGCCCGCGGATGCGGACCGGCTTCGGGATCACCTTCGCCTGGCCGATGAAGAACGACAGCGCCGCGATGAAGAGCGCGAAGCACATGCGCCAGAGGTGCCTCGCGAGTCGCGCCGAGCCGCGCGGCGCGCCGGACCGCAGCATCCGAACGTCGCCCGCGCCCCCCAGCAGTGCGACCACGCCGAACAGGACGAACGGAAACGCCGGCATCCCGTTCCTCCTGCCGCCGTTGGCGACCGCCTCGAACGCGAACCCGAGACTCGTCAGGCCGACCGCCAGCGCGACCAGCATCGCGCCGACGTCCAGCCAGCGCGGGCGTGCGGCGGGCGGCCGCCGCACCGTGAGCAGCGCGGTGACGACGAGGTAGGACGTCAGCAGCCCCGCGGGGACGTTCACCGCCGGCGCCACGCCCCGCACGGCGGCGATCGTCGTCCCGGCGACGCACATCGTGAGCATTGCGTAGACGAAGGCCATGCCCGCCCGGCGATGCAGCCGCTCGCCCTTCGCGGCGTAGAGCGCGACGTAGCCGGAGAGGAGGCTCAGACTCCCCGCCAGGATGTGGACCACGTACGCCATTCGCACGGGCGACGCTCCTACGACCGGAGGCTGATCGCCGGGTCGATGCGCGACGCGCGCAGCGCCGGAATCCAGCACGCGAAGACCCCGATCGCCGCCATCAGCACGGCCACGCCGATGAACGTGGCCGGGTCGTGCGGCGCGACGCCGAACAGCAGCCCGTTGATGACGCGCGCGGCGAAGAAGGCGCCGGCGACGCCCAGGGCGAGGCCGATTCCCAGCAGCACGCCGCCTTCGCCCAGGATCATCCGCTGCACGCGGCCGCGGTCCGCCCCGAGGCTCATGCGGATGCCGATCTCGTTGGTGCGTGCGCTCACCGAGAACGCCAGCACGCCGGCGATCCCGACGGCCGCGATGATCACCGCCAGGGCACCGAAGGAGGAGACGAGCGCGGCGTTCAGCCGGCGGGGCGAGACGCTCTGGTCCTTGATCTGCGCCACCGTCAGCACGTGCTCGATCGGCGCCGTGGGCGCGATGCGGCGAATGACGCGCGTCGCGGCGGGCACCAGGGCGGCGACGTTGCTGTCGGCGCGGATCACCATGCTGCCGCCCATCGCCAGCTCCTGCGCGAAGGGCATGAACGCGGCGGGCCGCGGCTCGGCGTCCAGCCCGCCGTCCTGGGTGTTGCCGACGACGCCGACGATCGTGCGCCAGTCGGGGCTGATCGGCGTGAACCGGAGCACGTCGCCCGTCCACGCGATCCGCTGCCCGATCGGGTCCTCGCCGGGGAAGAGCCGGTCGGCGAGCGTCTGGTTGACGATCACGACGCGGCCGGCGCCCTTCTGGTCGGTGATCGAGAACGGGCGCCCCGCCAGCAGCGGGATTCCGGCGGCGCGGAAGTACTCCGGGCCGGCCGTCCGGAACTCGGCGCGCGGCATCGCCTCGCCGACGGCGAGCGACTTGCCCTCGGCCTTGACCTCGAAGCGCACGTCCGTGCTCCGGAGCGGCCCCGGGGAGCCGATCCCGACCTCGGTCACGCCGGGGAGCGCCGCCAGCTCGCGGCGCATCCGGTCGTAGCGCTCCTTCGCCGAGCCGTCCGCCTCGGGGCGGAACAGGAGCTCGGTCGGCGTGAGGAGCGGCACCTGCATCATGAGCACTTCTTCGGTCTTGAGGCCGGTGTCCACCTGGGAGAGCCGGACCATCGTGCGGGTGAGCAGCCCGGCGCCCGCGAGCAGCACGACCGACACCGCGACCTGCGCGACGACGAGTCCGCGCTGCAGCCGCTGCTTCCTGAGGCTTCCGCTCGTCCGTCGCCCGCCCGCGGCGATCCCGCCGGCGAACGCGCCCTCCTTCGGCAGCGACGCCAGGAACGAGAGCAGCAGGGCGAGCGCGACCGAGAGCGCGAGCGTGAAGCCGAGGACCGCGCCGTCGAGGCGGATCTCGTTCGCGCGCGGCGAGTAGCGCGCGGCGAAGGAGCTGAGCAGCCTGACGCCGCCGTTGGCGATGAGCACGCCGAGGACGCCGCCGACGACCGTCAGCACGAGGTTCTCGGCCAGCAGCAGCCGCCGCAGCCGCGCCCTGCCGGCGCCGAGCGCCGCACGCAGCACCAGCTCCTGCTCGCGGCGCACGCCGCGCATGAGCGTCAGGTTCGCGACGTTCGCGGCCGAGATGATCATGACGAAGGCGGCCGCGCCCATGAGCAGCAGCAGCGTCAGGCGCGCGCGCTCGCCCAGCACTTCCTTGAACGGGATGACGGCGACGCGGTGGTGGGACCCGGGGTCGTACGCGTCCTTGAACTCGCTCCGGATCCGGCGGCCGACCGCGGCGACCTCGCTCCGCGCCTGCTCGAGGGTGGCGCCGGGCGCGAGCCGGGCGATCATCTCCGTCATGCGGTGGGTGCGGCCCTCCACCATGAACGCGCTCGTGTGATGCTCGCTGATCACCATGTTGAGCAGCGCGTCCGCCTTGCCGGGGAAGAACGGCGCGGGCTGCAGGACGCCGATCACCGTCACGGACTTCCCGTCCAGCTTCACCTGCTTGCCGACGATGCTCGAGTCGCCCCCGAACCGCGTCTTCCAGAATTCGTTCGTGAGCACCATCACCGGCGGGACGCCCGGCCCGTCGTCGCTCGGCTCGGTCAGCCGGCCGAGCACGGGCGAGAGCCCCATGACCTCGAAGTAGTTGCCGGTGACGAGGCCCACGTTGATGCGCGTGGCGCCCTCGCGGCCCTGGAAGATCAGCGACCACTCGGAGAATTCCGCGATGCCGCCCAGCGACGGAGCCCCGTTGCGGAAGTCGCGGACCTCCGGAACGGAGAAGGCGATGCTCTCGCCCCCCGGCCCGTCCATGGAGTGTCGCAGGTACACCAGCCGCCCGCCGTCCTTGTGGGGCAGGGGCTTGAGCAGCACGCCGCGCACGACGCTGAAGATGGCCGTGTTGGCGCCGATGCCGAGCGCCAGGGTGAGCACGACCACGGCCGTGAACGCGGGGCTGCGCCGCAGCGCGCGCAGCGCGTACCGGACGTCGGCCGCGGCGCTGTCGACCCACGGCAGGCCGCGCTGGTCGCGGACCGCCTCGGCGGCCTGGGCGAGACCGCCGGACGCGAGGATCGCCTGCCGGCGCGCCTCGTCGGGGTGCATGCCGCGCCGGACGTTCTCGGCCGTCTCCATCTCCAGGTGCGCTTGCAGCTCCTCGCGGAGGTCGTCGTCCACGCGATGTCCGGTGAAGACCCCAGCGATGCGCGCGAGCGCGGCGCGAACGTACCTCATAGTCCCTCCCGTCTCGGTGCGAGAAAGGCGGCGATCAGGTCGGCCGTCTGGTGCCATTCGTGGGTCTCGCGCGCCAGCTGCTTCCGCCCAGCGGGGGTGAGCGAGTAGAACTTCGCGCGACGATTGTTCTCGGACTGCCGCCACTCCGCGGTGACGAACCCCTCCTGCTCGAGCTTGACCAGCGCGGGGTAGAGCGTGCCGTAGTTGAGCGTCAGGCGGTTCTTGCTCGTCTCCTCGATGCGGCGCGCGACGCCGTAGCCGTGCAGCGGGCCCAGCACCTCGAGGGTCTTGAGAATCATCAGGGCGAGCGTGCCCTGCTTCACTTCCAGCTTGTCCGCCATGGTCGGTCCTGTGGGTTCCTATGGGTTGGCCATATGACAGTACGGCCGGACGCCAGATCGCGCAAGAGCGGGGTCGGCGGCGGTAGTGGGTCAGTTCGAGGGCAGCCGCCGCGACGGCAACGACAACTGCAACGGCAACGGCGACGGCATTTTGACAGGATGCACAGGATGGTGAACAGGATGAGGACCGCTCGGGAGGCTCAGCGTCCCGGGGCCCTTCATCCTGTTCACCATCCTGTCCATCCTGTCAAAATGCCGTCGCCGTTGCCGTTGCAGTTGTCGTTGCCTCAAACTGACCCACTACCGTCGGCGGCCGCTCCGCCTGCCGCTCCGCCTGCCGCTCCGCCTGCCACCCCGCGTGCCGCTCCGCTTGCGTTGCTCGGCGCGCGTCGGCCAGCTTTCGCCCGCCCCCCGCCGGCAGCCCAGCCCCACCTCACTCCAGCCCGCTGGCCATGTTCGCAGCCCCGTCGTTCGCCCCGTGCCGTGCGGCGCGTCTCCTCGCCGCGGCGCTCACCCTGAGCGCCGCGGCCGCGCCGCTGGCGGTCGCCCGCGCGCAGCAGGACTCCGCGCGCACCGACACCACCGCCGCGCGTCCCGCCGCCCCCGCCTCGCGCGAGGGTCTCCCGCTCCAGCCCGCGCGGACCGTCAGCTTCACGACCGACGAGGGCACGTGGCTGTCGCTCGACCTGTCGCCGGACGGCGGCACGATCGTCTTCGACATGCTGGGCGACATCTACCGCATGCCGGCCGCCGGCGGGAAGGCGACGCGGCTCACCGAGGGGATGGCGTTCGACGCGCAGCCGCGCTTCTCGCCGGACGGCAAGACCATCGTCTTCTCCAGCGACCGCAGCGGCGCCGAGAACCTGTGGCTGATGGACGCCGACGGGACGCACCCGCGGGCGCTCACGCGGGGCGACAAGGGGCAGTACATCTCCCCCGAGTGGACGCCGGACGGGAACTACGTCGTCGTCTCGCGCAGCACCACCGACGTGCGGGCGAGCACGTACGAGCTGTTCCTGTACCACCGGGACGGCGGCGCCGGGGTGAAGCTCGCCGGGGCGTCGGGCGCCGGCTCGTCCGGGCCGCAGGCGGGCGCCGGCGCGCCGCTCGACAACTACATGGGCGCCGCCTTCGGCCCCGACCCTCGTTATGTGTACGTCGCCGTCAAGCGCGGCGGCTTCGGCTACAACCTCCAGCTCCCGCTCTGGCAGGTCGCCGTCTACGACCGCGAGACC
>DATFPD010000758.1:0-2263 GCA_035265005.1 Gemmatimonadaceae bacterium
GATCTTCCGCGCCGCCGAGGGGAGCGACGGGCGCACCGGCGCCACGCTCCCGCCGGTGCGCGGGCGCAAGCCGGCCGCCGCCGCGCCCACGCCCACGACCGCCACCATCGTGCACGGCTCCGACCGCCCGCTCGGCGGCACGGTGGTCGCCGGCGTGACGCACGTGCTGCGCTCGCCCTACCTGCTCGGCATCTGCACGCTGATGCTGCTGTTCACGGTCACGTCGACCTTCCTCTACTTCCAGCAGGCGGACATCGCCGAGCGCGCGTTCACCGACCGCGCCGCGCGCACCGCGTTCTTCGCGAAGATCGACGTCTGGGTGAACGCGCTCACGGTCTTCATCCAGGTCTTCCTCACCGGCCGGATCCTGAAGTACCTCGGGATCGGGGTCGCGCTCTCGTTCCTCCCGGTGCTCAGCGTCGTCGGCTTCGGCGCGCTGGGGCTCGTGCCGACGGTCGCCGTCTTCGTGGCGTTCCAGGTGGCGCGCCGCGCCGGGAGCTACGCCCTCGAGCGCCCGTCGCGCGAGGTGCTCTTCACCGCGGTGAACCGCGAGGACAAGTACAAGGCGAAGAGCTTCATCGACACCTTCGTCTACCGCGGCGGCGACCAGATCGGCGCCTGGACCGACACCGCCCTCCGCCACGCGGGCCTCGGCATGGCGGGGATCGCCTTCGCCGCCGTCCCGGTGTGCATGATCTGGTTAGGCAACGCCCTCTGGCTGGCCCGCCGCAACACCGCCATCGCCCGGGAGCGGGGCGAGGACGAGACCCCGGACGCGATCGCGCCGGTGGGACGGGTGGTGGCGGTACGGTAAGGCGAGGTGCGAATTGCGAGTTGCGAGGTGCGAATTGCGAACACTGCCTCGGGAAGCCAGGAGCCTCCCGAGGCAGTGTTCGCAATTCGCACCTCGCAATTGGTACTTCGCACTTTGCAGTGGCTCACCTCAGCCCCCAGATCCTCGCCGGCGCCAGCTCCACGCTGTTCCCCGCGGGGTCGCGCACGTAGAGCGACCGGCCGCCGCGCGGCCACTCGACTTCGGCCTCGATCGGCACGCCGTGGCGGGCGAAGCGCTGGCGCCACCCTGCGAGGTCGTCGTCCGCGACGGCGAACGCCACATGACCGGGGCCGCGCGCGCCATGCGGCGGAACACCGGCGCCGGGGCGCTCGGTCGCGTCGGGGTTGAACACGAGAAACACCGCGTGCGCGCCGCAGCGGAAGAAGACGTGCCGCCCGCTCGCCCGCGCGAACGACTCGAGGCCAACGACGTCCCGGTAGAACCGCTCGGCGGCGTCGAGGTCGGTGGCGTAAAGGCAGGTTTCGAGAACGCCCGATGGTGCGGTCATGGCAACGGTGTGGGGCGCCGTGTTCGCTCGCGGGACGCCGGTGCGCGAACCCGGACACTCTCTACCACTCGCACTTCCCGCCCGCGTGCACAACCCCCGCGGGAGCAACGCGTTGACTTTCCTCCCCGCCCGGCACGACCGTCGCCCCTGCTCCCGCCGTTCCCGCCGCGCCTGACGATTTCCCCCGGAGAGCCAATGGCCCTCGCGTCCCCGCGCCCGCTGCTCGACGACCTCCGCTACGCCGCCCGCTCGCTGGCCCACAGCCGCGGCTACGCGCTCGCCACCGTGCTCCTGCTCGCGCTCGGCGTCGGCGCGAACACGGCGATGTTCAGCCTCGTGGACGCCGTGCTCTTCCGGCGGCTCGCGGTCGAGCGCTCGGAGGAGCTGCTCCGCGTCTACGCGTCGGGCGCCGGCTCGGAGCGCGGCGCCCTCTCCGAGATCTCGTACCCCGCGTACGCGGACTTCCGCGACCAGGCGACCGCGTTCGCCGGCCTCGCCGGCTACCGCGACAACGTGCCCCTCCACCTGGCCGCCGCCGGCGCGGCGCCGGAGCGCGTGGAGGGCGCGGTCGTCACCGGGAACTACTTCGGCGTGCTCGGCGTGCGGCCCCGCGTCGGGCGTCTGCTCGCGCCCGACGACGACCGCGCCCCCGGCGCCCACCCGGTCGCGGTGCTGAGCGAGCGGCTCTGGCGCGCCCGCTTCGCCGCCCGCCCGAACGTCGCCGGCACCGTCGTCAGGCTGAACGCGGTGCCGTTCACCGTCGTCGGCGTCGCGCCGGCCGGCTTCCGCGGCGTGAGCGTCGAGCAGGCGCCCGACGTCTGGGTGAGCACGGCGATGGTGGACGACGCGCTCCCCGACCTGCGCGAGCTGAAGCCGCTCGAGCGGCGCGGCTTCCGGTGGCTCCACGTCGTCGGGCGGCT
>DATFPD010000759.1:0-5576 GCA_035265005.1 Gemmatimonadaceae bacterium
CCATCCGGGTCATCCACGAGTTGGCGTTGTGCCCGAAGATGGTCGCGGGGATCTTCGCCAGCACCGACGACGCGTCGACCGTCACCGTCGCGGTGGCCGACGTGGGGGCGGTGGCCTCCGTGAACTCCGGCGCCGCGAACGGCCTGGACGCCCATTGATCCAGGAAGAAACCCACCGTCCTGGCCGTTTCGGGGTCCGCGACCGCCACGACGGCCGTCGAGTCGCTCCCCGGGCGTTCCGGATCGGTCGGTAACGTCCTGTCCGGTGCACAGCCGCCGCTTCCGAGCGAGAAGCAGAGCGCGAGCAGATAGGAAGACGCGCGGCGCAGGATCGTGTGGCGCATGGCAGGGCAGATGGAAGCCGTGTCTCCCTCCGCTCGCGACGACGCCGCAGGCGGTGTGCGATTCACAGAGGAGCGGTCGCGGCGCGGTTCCGGGCGACGACGTCCTCATCCTGCACGGCCTGCGCGGATGCCACCGGCGCGGCACCGATCTCGGTCGCCCGGTCGCGAATGGCGTCCGGTCCTCTGGAGGCGGCGAGCTTCACGTCGTGGCCCGCGGCGACGAGCTTGCGCGCGAGGGTCGCGCCTACGTGGCCAGCGCCAACGATCCCGATCTTCATCGCGGGTCCTCTGCTCGGTGATGTGATGTGGTCCTCACGTCCGGGGCGGGCCAGGAGGGTGTGCAGTCAGTCAGACCCTGACAGGTAGTCCTTCATCCGCCCGGTATCTCCACGGAAAGAACGGCAATCGGATGCGTTAGTGGCAATCTGGCCATGGAGACCGCCACCGATTTGATGTCCGCCTTCCGCCGCTGCCCGCGCTCGCCGTGGTCCTGCTCCTCCTCCAATTCAGTCTATCGGGGTCGGCGGGGCTGTGCACGATGCGGCGGCACGCGGTCGCGGCGCGGGCGAGCGTCGCGCGGAGTGACGCGATGGCCGCGTGCGGCGCCACGGCGTTGACCGCGGCGGTCGTCTCAGGGGCCATGGATGGACCGCCTCACCAGGCGGTGCGCGCCGAGCCCGCCGCGATGCCGGCGTCGCTCGCGCCGACGCCCGACCTCCCTTGATCGGCGGGATGGTGTCGTCGACGATCCTGACGCTGGTCGTGATCCCCGCCCTCTACGCGCTCTGGAAGGAGCGCGCGGTGCGGGCCGCGTCCCGCTCGCGCGACGCTCGCCACGACGGCTTCGTCCCCGCGCCGCCGGCGGGGGCGCTCGCGGCCCGGAAATCGACTTCGCGACGGGCCGACGGCCACACCGTTAGGCGAAGCGGGCCAGGCGGATTCCCGCACAGAGAATCGGGAGAACGCCGATAGGGGCGACATCTGTCCCCGGTACCTTCGCTCACTGAGTGCGATCGCGCTCCGGGCACCGCAGCCGCGCTGCGGGCCGCACAGGCTCCGGGATGCTCCACATGTCCCGCAGGCGTCTCTTGCACCATCACCCTCCGACCGGCACGCGCGGCGTCGGCAGTGCGCGTGGCCGGTCAGCGGAGGGGCCGGGTGGCGGCCGTCCCGTCACCGCGCACGCCACCTCAACCCGTGGTCCACGCACGAGGGCCGCACCACGCCGGCCCTCGCGGCGGCGACAGGGGGTCGAGACTGCGGAGCAGCAGCTTCGATCGTTCCCAGCTCTAAGCGTCCGAGACCACGGCGGGCATCTCGTCCGCCGCCCCCTGAGGGGAGGGACAACACCATGACTAGCAGACGGAAGTTTCTCGAAGCGACAGCGACGGCCGGAGTCGGCGCGCTCCTCCCGTGGCGCGCGCACGCCCAGACGGCGGCCGCGCTAACGGCCGTTGCAGCACCGCCCGCGGCGGGGGCAGTGATCTCGCCCATTCTCGCGAAGTGGCTCACCACCCTGCCGCAGCCCGGCACCGCCGCGCCGGTCGGAACCCACACGTACAACGTGACCGACCCGATCACCGGCCTGCCGGTCATCGACCCGGTGACGGGCGTGGTGCAGCAGGCGACCGCCCCGCTGTACGATTTCTCGATGGTGGCGCTGACCCAGTCGCTGCACCCGAGCCTCGGGGTGGCGACCGGAGGCACCCCGGTGTGGGGCTACAAGGCGCTGTGGACCGACGGTGTGGTGCGCCCCTTCTACCCCGGCCCGACGATCGAGGCGACCCGGGGCCAGGCGGTGGCCGTGCGGTGGTCGAACAACCTCCCCGCCACCTACCTGATCCCTGGGGTGATCGACAACACGCTCGACGGGATGATCGATCCGACCACCGGGCTCCCCCTGCCGGCGGTGCGCGTCGTCAGCCACCGGCACGGCGGGGAGCAGCCGTCGGCCATCGACGGGATCCCGCATCAGTGGTACGTGCAGTCCCCGCCAGTCGCGGGCGATCCGTATCCCACCGGCGGCACGGGCTCGGGCTTCAAGGGCGACCTGTACGTCTACCCGAACGACCAGACGCCGACCACGCTCTGGTACCACGACCACGCGATGGGCGTCACCCGCACCAACGTCTACGCGGGGCTGGCGGGCTTCTGGCTGCTGCGTGATCCAAACGAAGCGTCGCTCGGCCTGCCGTCGGGGAAGTACGAGTACCCGCTGGCGATCCAGGACCGGACGTTCAACCGCGACGGCACGCTGTACTACCCGCCGGCGCCGATCCAGCCGGAAGTCTTCGGCGACACGATCGTCGTGAACAGCCAGGTGTGGCCGAAGCTCGCGGCCGACCCGAAGCGCTACCGCTTCCGCCTGCTCAACGGCTGCACGGCTCGCTTCCTCCGGATGCGGTTCATCGAGACCGACGCCACGGGCAAGCCGCTCACCAAGAACAAGAAGATCGTGCAGGGGCCGAGCCTGTGGCAGATCGGCACCGACGGCGGCTTCCTCCCGGCGCCAGTCGAGATCGGGACGGCGCTGAATCCGATCGTCATCGGCCCCGGGGAGCGCTACGACGTGCTCGTGGACTTCGGCGGCGCCGACGCCCTCGGCGTGCCGTGGGCCGGGCGGTTCTTCCTGATGTACAACGACGCCGGGACGCCGTTCTCCAACACGCCGAGCACCAAGGGCGCGATCCCGGAGATCTTCCTGGTCGCCGTCGGCGCCGCGGGCACGGGCGGAGCGGACACGAGCACCCCGATCGCCAACCTCACGCTGCCGGCAGCACCGCTGCCGAACCCGGCCGCGGCCGTGCGGACGCGGAACATCACGCTCAACGAGCTGATGCTGGGCAAGGGGCTCGTCACGGCGATCAACGGCGTCGGCTACATGTCCAACCCGCTGACGATGGCTCCGGCGGCACCCACCGAGATGCCGAAGGTGGGCGACACCGAGATCTGGAACCTCGTGAACATGACGGTGGATACGCACCCGATTCACCTCCACCACTCGATGTTCAGGATCGTGAAGCGCCAGGCGATCGACCCCTTGGCGTACGCGGCGGCCGACGCCCTGGTCGCGCCGGGCGACCCGAACCGGCCGGACCCGTTCCAGTTCCTGCTCCCCGGCAGTGTCCCGCTGCCGCCGGCCGCGAACGAGGCGGGCCTGAAGGACACGGTCAGGGCCAACCCGGCCGAGGTGGTACAGTTCGCCATCACGTTCAACACCTACGCGGGCGAGTACGTGTACCACTGCCACATCCTCGAGCACGAGGAGCACGACATGATGCGGCCGCTGATCGTGCAGCCGCCGGCCATCGCCTGAAGTCGTTAGGTAGGCCGAGTGGACGCCCGCCGGGTGCGTGTTGGCCCGGCGGGCGTTCGTGCGACCGGCCGCGTCGGTGGAGTGCGCGACGCCAGGGTTCCCCTGACGCCGGTGGGGGCACCCCCCGATACCGGCGGACGCGCGCGAGCAGCACTGTAGACCAGGCCCACCAGGGCAGAGACAGTCCGGCCGCGCGACGAACCGCGCAGAGGCGGAGGAAGTGACATGCCCGACCAGACGAGAACCACCCGCCGGCGCGCCGGCTTCACGGCCGGCTTCACGGCCGGCTTCACGCTGATCGAGCTGCTCGTCGTCATCGTCGTCCTGGGGCTGCTCGCCACGCTCGTCGCGCCGAACATCTTCCGCCACGTCGGCACGGCGAAGGAGACGACGGCGCGCGCCCAGATCGAGATGCTCGGCGCGGCGCTCGACGCCTACCGCCTCGACACCGGACGCTACCCGGCCACGCAGCAGGGGCTCGGCGCGCTCTGGCAGGAGCCGACCGGCGACCCGCGCCCCTACAACTGGCGCGGCCCGTACCTGCGCAAGCCCGTCCCGGCCGACCCCTGGGGGAACACGTACATCTACCGGAGCCCCGGCCAGACGAGCAGCACGGGCTACGACCTGCTCTCCCACGGCGCCGACGGCCGCGAGGGCGGGACCGGGGAGGACGCCGATGTCACGAGCTGGCAGTAGTCGCGGCGGCCACACGCTGACCGAGATGATCGTCGTGCTCGCGGTCATCGGGGTGATGGTGACGGCGGTCTCGCCGGCGCTGCCCGCCAGGCACGAGCCGGCGGACGGCGCGACCGGCGCGGCGCGGCAGCTGACGCAGCTGCTTCGGCGCGCCCGCGCGACCGCCGCCGAGCGGGGGGCGGTGGTCTCCGTGGTCCTCGACCCGGCGCGCGCGCGGGTCTGGGTCGCGATCGAGCGCGCGGGCGGCGCCGGCGCGGCCCCGCTCGCCGAGGACTCGCTCGCCGTGGGGGCGGGGGTCGTGCTCGAGGCCGCGACGCCGCGCGTGACGTACACGTTCGCGCCCACCGGGGAGGCCTTCGGCGACCCGGTCCTCGTGCGCGACGTCGCCCGCTCCGTGCTGGTGCTGGTGGACCCCTGGACGGGGGAGCCCCGTGCCGAACAGCGTTAGGCGCCGCACGCGGCGCGGGTTCACCCTGCTCGAGGGCGCGGCGGCGATCGTCGTCGTCGGCATCACGTCCGCGGCGGCGCTCGCGGCCTTCGGCTCCGAGCTCCGCGCGGCCGGCCGCCTGCGGCACGCCGCGGAGGCGGAGTCGCTGGCGCGCGAGCGCGTCGCCGAGCTCGAGCTCCTCCCCCAGGAGCAGCTGCAGCTCCTCCCGGACTCCACGGCCCGCGGGGCGTGGGCGCCGCCGTTCGAGGAGTACCGCTGGCGCGCCGCCGCCGCCCTCGTGCCCGGCGTCGAGAACCTGGTCGAGCTGCGGGTGGACGTTGCATGGAGCAGCGGCTCCTACACACTGGCGACGCGATTCTACTCCTTACCCAGCGCGCGCCCGGCGCGCCCGGCCCGATGACGCGCTCGGCGGCGGTGCCGCGCGGGATGACGGTGATCGAGCTCGTCGTCGGCCTCACGGTCACGGCGCTCGCCCTCACGGCGGGTTACGCCACCCTCGGCACGATGGTGGACCACCGCGCGCGCATCCGGGAGGAGGCGGCCGAGACGGTGCGCGCCGCGGCGGTGCGCCGCGCGGTCGCCGACTGGCTCGCCGGCGCCTACGTGATGGGCGTGCCGATGTCGCCCGCGTTCCAGGTGGTGGACCGCCGCGACCGCGGCCGGGCCGACGACGAGCTCTCCTTCCTCACCACCGCGCGCACGCCGCTCGGCGCCGGCGGCGGCGTGACGGTGCGGCTGTTCGTGGACCGGGACGCGCGCACGCCGGAGCGCGG
>DATFPD010000760.1:0-3214 GCA_035265005.1 Gemmatimonadaceae bacterium
CGGACCGCCGCGAGCTCCAGCGGCGCGACGAGCAGCGCCGCGCCGAGGCCACCCGCGAGGAAGCGCGCCGTGATGCAGAGCGCCGTGCGGCCGAGCGGCGCGATGACGACCGCCGCTCCGACCAGCAGACCGCCCGCGGCACCGCCCGCGGCACCGCCCGCGGCGGCACCAGCACCACCACCACGACCGCGCGCCACACCACGACGACGCTCGACGATTACCTGGACGGCATCTCGCTCGGCCTGCTCCAGCGCCAGCGCGTCCTCGCCGCGTGGGGGAGCGACGCCCCGCTCGAGCGTCGCCTGGCGGCGATCCGCATGCAGCTGACGACGACTCAGCAGCGCCGCTTCGACGAGAACCGCGCGCGGATCGAGGGGTACGCCGGCGGCGGCACGTCGTCGTCGCGGGGATGGTAGACGACGATACGGCTGAGGGCTGCCGTAGGGGCGACGCGTGCTGAAGTACGCCTCGCCCCTACGGCGACGGCTGCACCACGTCGTAGTAGCTCTGGATCCGCCCCTCCTCGAACGCCCGCAGCTGCTCGGCGATCGGCGCGAGCAGCGTCACCGACCGCGGCCCCTGCATCGGCATCTGCATCGGGCCGCGCCCGGCGACGCCGAAGTTGAACACCGCGCGGATGAAGGTGCTGGCGCTGTCCACCGGCAGCGCGGCGACGTTGGCGAAGAACCGCCGCCAGTCGTCGCCCTGGCGGAACAGGTACTGCTCGACGTTCGACGTGTAGAACGCGGTCACCGTCAGGCGGCGGTCGCGCAGGTACTGGCCGATCGCGCCCAGCGCGTGCGGCCCCGCGAAGTCGCCCACCAGCGGGATGACGAGGTTCTTCGTCTCGAGCTCCTTCAGGACCGCGAAGTTCTCCTCGCTCGCCAGGTAGCTCCGCTGCACGCCCGCCGAGTCGCTCTCCACCATCAGCGCGGCGTAGCTCGGCATGCGCCGCCACCCGCCGTAGAGCTGCGCCCCGCCCCCCTGCCCCATCGGGAACGGGGTGTAGGTCAGCTCGGGGCCGCCGCCGAGGAAGGCGCCGTACACGTACTCCAGGCTCCGCAGGTCGTCCTCGGTCAGCGCGAAGCCGTGCGTCCGCACCAGCCGCTCCTTCACCGCCGCCATGTTCCGCCTGAACGCGCCGCTGTCCGCCGCCACCGCGCTGTACGCCTCGAACAGCGCCTCGGGGGTCGCGCCGGCCGCGGACAGGCCGCGCGGGCGCGGGCGCGAGAAGAGCAGCGACAGGAACTCCGCCCGGTCGGCCGACCGCTCGATCAGCGCCTTGTAGAGCAGGTGCTGGAGCATGTTCTGCCGCCGGATGTCCACGATGAAGGCGATCCGCGGGCGCAGCGCCACCAGGTAGGTGAAGTTCTGGTCCGGGCCCACCCCCAGGTACACGCCCCCCTGCGCGCGGGTGCGCGTCAGGTCGGGGATCACGTGCTGGTAGGTGACCTCGTTCGAGACGAAGTTGTCCGACCGGAAGTAGCCGCCCGGCTCGGACAGCTCGGTCACCATCCGCCAGAACGTGCTGTCGCTGATCCGGTCGGCGGCGATCGCGGCGGCGGCCGGCGCCGGGACGCGCGCGCTGCCGCTGTTGCACGCCGCGAACGCGCCGGCGGCGGCCGCGAGCGCCAGCGTGGCGGCGAGAGTGGTGCGACGTGCAACGGCCATCGACATGGGCCCGCCCTCCTGCCGCTCCGCGCGGCGTGCGTGATGCCCTACTATGCAGCGGGGGACGGATTGGCGAAACTGGCAACGGCGTTGGCGGGACGCGGGACGACCGGGACGGGCGGTTCCCCTCGCTCGCTTCTCTCAGTCCCTCAGTGCCTCAGTCCCGGCCGCCCCCCTCGGCCACCCCACCGCCTCGCGGACCGCCGCCAGCGCCGCCTGACGACGGGCCTCGAAGCCGCCGCCGCCGATGACGACGTAGCGGCGCCCGGCGTCGTCCAGCTCGCGGCGCAGCCGGGCCAGGTGGTCGGCGCGGCGGTCGCGCAGCACGCGCGTGCCGTCGTCCGCCCAGGGGACGCTCGCGTCGAGGAGCAGGAAGAGGTCGTAGGGGCGGCCGCGGGCGGCGGCGGTGAGCCAGGGGGGCCGCGCGCCCAGCAGCAGGTCGCTCCAGGTGCAGGTGGTGTGGAGCTCGGTGTCGCAGACCAGGACGCGGTTCGCGCGCCGCGCCGCCTCGTCCTCCCACGCCGCCTGCCCCCAGCCGATCGCCTCCAGGTCGCCTAACGTGAGGCGGAGCGAGTCGCGGCCGTCGGTGTAGGCGCGCGCGAACTCGGGGACCCACGCCGTGCCGAGGTCGGCGGCGAGCCGCTCGGCGAGCGTCGTCTTCCCCGCCGACTCCGGGCCGACGACGGCGACCCGCCGGGCGAACCAGGGGCGCGCGGGCTCGGGGATGTAGTCCCACTGCCCCAGCGGGTCGGCGCGGACCGCGGTCCCCGACACCGGCACCGCGCGCCGCGGGCGGTCCACGCAGACGTGCCGCGCCCCGAGCCGACGCGCGAGCTCGTCGCCGTACGCCTCGGAGGTGAAGACGACGTCCACCCGGCCGGCGCGGCGGGCGATGAGCGCGGTCCAGACCGGCCAGAACGCCGGGTCGTCCTCGGGCGCCTGCGGCACCTCCTCGCCCACGTGCACCACGCGGCAGTCGGGGTGGGACTCGCGCACCCACGCGTAGCGCAGCGCGCCGGGGATCGGGTCCCCCGGGAGCGAGCAGACGAGCACCACCAGCTCGTCCACCTGCGTCCGCGCCGAGCGCACGAGGTGCGCGTGCCCGGCGTGGTACGGCAGGAACTTCCCCAGCACCAGGCCGCGCGTCATGCGCGGGCGTCGTCCGCGCGCCGGCGCTCGCGCGC
This sequence comes from Gemmatimonadaceae bacterium, assembly GCA_035265005.1. Classification (GTDB taxonomy): domain Bacteria; phylum Gemmatimonadota; class Gemmatimonadetes; order Gemmatimonadales; family Gemmatimonadaceae; genus DATFPD01. Next base: position 2,856 of record DATFPD010000760.1, read on the forward strand.
CCAGGCGCGCAGCCCGGCCGCCGCCATCCCCAGGAAGAGCGCGTAGAGCGCCGCGCTCACCGGCAGCCCCTTCCAGGCGAACAGCCCGACGTAGATCACGTCGGCGGCGATCCAGAGCACCCAGCTCTCCACGTAGCGCCGGGTGAGGAGCTGGTTCGCGGCGAGGCTGGTGGCGGACGCGGCGGCGTCCCAGTGGGGCGCGGCGGCGTCGGTGTGCCGGGCGAGCAGCGCCCCGACCGCCCACGCCACGGCGACCAGCGCGCCCGCGAGCGTCGCGCGCCACGCGGCGGGGATCGCGCGCACCGGCGGCTCCGCTCGCCGCTCGTCGCGGAGCCACGCCGCCCACCCGTACACGCCCT
>DATFPD010000761.1:0-8040 GCA_035265005.1 Gemmatimonadaceae bacterium
CCGGCGCGGCGCGGGCGCCGCATCTTCGGCGCGCTCGTGCCCTGGGACTCCGTCTGGCGCACCGGCGCCAACGCCGCCACGCAGCTCCACTCGGACGTGGACCTGCTGGTGGGCGGCGCGCCCGTCCCGGCGGGGACCTACACGCTCTGGACGGTGCCGACGCCGCGCGGCGCGACGCTGATCGTGAACAAGCAGTCCGGCCAGTGGGGCACGCAGTACGACTCGACGCAGGACCTGGTGCGCATCCCGATGCGCGCGGGCCGCGCGGCGCGCCCCGCCGAGCGGTTCACCATCGCCGTCGACCCGCCCGCCGCGGGCGCCTCGACGCTCCGCCTGACGTGGGACGCGACCGAGTACTCCGTGCCGCTGGCGCCGCGGTGATGCGCGCGCGGGCGGCGCTGCTCGTGTTCGCCGCCCTCGCCCCGTCCGCCGCGGGGGCGCAGGGCGGCGGCGACGCGCACGCCGCGCGGCCGGTGGTGGCGGCGGCGCGGCTCGACGGCGCGGTGCGGGTGGACGGCCGGCTGACCGAGCGCGCGTGGGCGGGCGCCGAGCCCGCGGCGGGGTTCACGCAGAGCGAGCCGCGCGACGGCGAGCCGGCGACCGAGCACACCGAGGTCCGCGTGCTGGTGGGGGAGGACGCGCTGTACGTGGGGGCGCGGATGCACGACCGCCGAGCCGGCACGATCCGTCGGCGCCTGACGAGGCGGGACGACCCGGCCGCCGCCGCGTCGGCCGCGTCGGACGCCTTCGTCGTCTCGCTCGACCCGTTCCACGACCACCGGACCGGCGTGCGCTTCACCGTGACTCCCGCCGGCTCGCTCGCCGACGCCGCGGTGGCCCAGTCGCAGCCGCCGGACGCCTCGTGGGACGCCGTGTGGGAGGCGCGCACGACGGTGGACGCCGAGGGCTGGACCGCCGAGATCCGGATTCCGCTCTCCCAGCTCCGCTACGCGCGCGGCGGCGCCGAGCGCGGCGGCGGCGCCACGTGGGGCGTGCAGTTCGAGCGCTTCATCCTGCGCCTCCAGGAGCGCGACCTCTTCGCCTACGTGCCGAGGGGGGACCGCGCGGGGGTGGAGCGCTACGGCCATCTGACCGGGCTCGGACGGCTGCCCGCGTCCCGGCGGCTCGAGGTCCTCCCGTACACCGCTCAGCGCGCCACGCACCTGGGCTCGGCGAGCGCGTCGGCGCTGGCGTCGGGCGTGGACCACCGCTCGCGCGCCGGGGTGGACCTGGAGTACGCGCCCGGCGGCGGCCTGTCGCTCGCCGCGACGGTGAACCCGGACTTCGGACAGGTGGAGGTGGACCCGGCGGTGGTGAACCTGACGACGATCGAGACGCGCTTCCCGGAGCGGCGTCCGTTCTTCGTCGAGGGGAGCAACGCCTTCGCCTTCGGGCGCCTGCGGGCGTACAACTTCGTCCAGCACCCCACGGCGTTCTTCTCGCGGCGCGTGGGGCGCCCGCCGCAGCTCCGCCCGCCCGACGCGCGCCGCGCCGTCGCCACGCTCGCGCCGGCGCAGTCGGAGATCGCCGTGGCGTCGAAGCTCACCGGCCGCACCGCCGGCGGCTGGAGCGTGGGCGCCCTGCACGCGCGCACGCGCGAGGCGCTCGGGCGGTCGCTGCTCGGCGACGGCGCGGTGCGGGAGGGTGTCGTCGAGCCGGCCTCTGACGTCGGCGTCGCCCGCGTCGTCCGCGACTTCCGCGGCGGCATGAGCAGCGTGGGCGGGATCGTCACCGCCGTCGAGCGCGACCTGGACGACGCGACGCGCCCGCTGCTCCGGTCGTCGGCGACCGCCGGGGGGCTCGACCTCGCGCACGCGTGGGGCGGGCACGGGTGGGCGCTGGACGCGAGCGCGCTGTGGAGCACCGTCCGCGGCAGCGCGTCGGCGATCGAGCTCGCGCAGCGGAGCCCGGTGCACTACTTCCAGCGCCCCGACGCGCGGCACGGCCGGCTCGACCCCGCGCGCACCGCGCTCGGCGGCGCCGCGGGGCAGGCGGCGGTGACGCGGCTGCGCGGGCGCTGGGTCGGGAGCCTGGCGTACCAGGACGTGAGCCCCGGCTTCGAGGGGAACGACCTGGGCTACCAGGGCGTGGCCGGCCGGCGCGCGCTCTCCACCGACCTGCACTACCAGCGCAACGACCCGGGGCGCGTCTTCCTCAACTACATCATCTGGCCGTTCACGACCCACCTCTGGAGCTACGACGGCGACCGCATCCGCAACGTCCCGTACAACGACTACAACTTCTGGCTCCAGGGGCAGCTCCGGAACTTCTGGCAGGTCATCCTCTGGGAGGGGTACAACCCGCGGGCGGTGGACGACCGCCTGACGAGGGGCGGGCCGGCGGCGCTGAGCCCGTCGAGCTGGTGGTCGTACGCCGAGCTGCGCAGCGACGAGCGCCGCGCCTACGCCGCCGCGCTCACCGCCTCGCGCGAGCGCGACGACCTGGGCGGGCACGCGACGACGGTGTCGGCCGCGCTCACCTGGCGCCCGGGGAGCAGCGCCCGGCTGCGCCTCGAGCCCTCGCTCACCGACCGGCGCGACGCCGCGAACTTCGTGCAGTACGTCCCCGACCCCGGCGCGCCGGCGACGCGGGCGCTCTTCGCCACCCTCGACCGGACGACGCTGGCGCTGGACACGCGGCTCGACTGGACGTTCACCCCGCGCCTGACGCTCCAGCTCTACGCGCAGCCGCTGGTGGACGCCGGCGCGTACGCGGGCTTCAAGGAGCTGCGCGCGCCGCGCACGCTCGACTTCGTCGTCCGCGGCCGCGACGTGGGCTCGCTGCCTTACGAGATTCCGAGCCCCGACTTCGGCTTCCGCTCGCTCCGCGGCAACGTCGTGCTGCGCTGGGAGTACCGCCCGGGCTCCACGCTCTACGTCGCGTGGCAGCAGCAGCGCGAGGCGACCGCCGCCGCCGGCGACTTCGCCCTCGGCCGCGACCTGCGCTCCCTCGCCCGCATCCCCGCCGACGACGTGCTGCTCGTGAAGGCGAGCTACTGGCTGGGGCTCTGACGCCCCTCACTTCACCACCACCGCGTCGTCGCACTCCACCACCCGCCGCACGTCCGTCCGCGCCAGGTCGTCGCCGGCGGCGGCGAGGTGGGCGAGGACGCCGGGGAGCGACTCTCGAAGCATCCGCCCCCAGCCGCCGCCGAGCATCGCGCGGAGGAGGAAGCCGCCGAGGCCGTGGAAGCCGGCGTGCTCCAGCTCGAGGCGGGTGCCGGGGCCCTCGGGCCGCAGCGTCCAGGTCACCACGGAGGGGCGCTTGCGCGTGGGGCCGCCCGCCCAGCTGTAGGCGAGGCGGCGCGGCGGGTCGGCCTCCAGCACCTCGCAGTGCACGACGCCGTCGAAGCCGGGCTTGGGCGCCATGCGGAAGCGGAATCGCTGCCCGACGACGGGCGCGAACTCCTCCGGCTCCATGAGCCAGCTCGCCAGCAGCGCCGGCGTGGTGAGCGCGCGCCAGACGCGCTCGGGCGGGTGCGGGTAATACGCCTCACGTCGAATCGCCTTCACGGCGCGCCTCCCGTTCGAGTACGGTGCCCAGCCGCGCGAGGCGCGTGTCCCAGAACGCCTCGTACTGCCGCACCCAGTCGTAGACCTCGCGCAGCGCCGAGCCGCGCAGCCGGTAGAGGCGCAGGCGTCCGGCGCGCGTCTCCCCCACCAGCCCGGCGCGGAGCAGCACGCGCAGGTGCTGCGAGATCGCCGGCCGCGTCACGCGGAACGTCCCGGCCAGCTCGTGCACCGGCCGCTCGCCCCCGCGCAGCAGCTCGAGCAGTCGGCGGCGCGTAGGGTCGGCGAGGGCGTGGAAGACGTCGGCGCCAGAAACGGCGCGTGTCGCGGCGCGAGTCGCGCGGCTCCCCGGTCGCGTCGCGGAAGGTCTGGTAGCCACGGTTGACATGTTAGCCGTTGCTTACCAGAATGTCAACGCGTAAGTATCCGCTAACACATATCTCCTGCCCCGGAGGCGCCCCATGGCCCGACCCACCACTACTACCACTACCATCACCACCACGCTCGCCGCGCTCCTCGCGCCTGTCCTGCTGCCGCTGCTGCCCCTCCTCCTGGCGGCCCAACATCCGGCGGCGCCGCCGCCGCCGCCGGCCCCGGCGCCGCTCCCACTGCGACTCCAGTCGTTCTCGATCGTCGTCACCGACTACGACGAGGCGGCGCGCTGGTACGCCGACAAGCTCGGCTTCGCGGTGGTGCGCGACCAGGCGTTCGGCCGGGGCGGCGAGCGCTTCGTCCTCGTGGCGCCCCCCGGCCAGCGCGACGTCGGCATCGTGCTCCAGCAGGCGCGGCGCGACACGGCGGGCGGCGCGCGCGCCGACGAGCCCGAGATGCCGGCCGACTACTCCGACCGGGTGGGCAAGACGGTGAACGTGGTGCTCTGGTCGCGCGACGTCGCCGCCTACGCCGACTCGCTGCGGCGCCGGGGGGTCGCCCTAACGAGCCCCGTGCGGCAGATGCCGTGGGGCGCGCAGACCACGTTCCGCGATCTCTACGGGAACACCTTCGTGGTGGTGGGGCCGCGGGCGCGGGAGTAGGGGCGACGCGCGGGAGTAGGGGCGACGCAGGCGTCGCCCCTACTCTGCCCGCAGCGCCCGCATCGGCTCGATCGCGCTCGCCCGGCGCGCCGGGCCGTACGCCGCGGCGAGCACGGTGACGCCGAGGACGACGGCCACCGCGGCGCAGGTCAGCGGCTCGCTCGTGCGGACGCCGTAGAGCACCCCGGCCAGGCCGCGCGCGGCCAGCACCGAGGCGGCGAGGCCGAGCGCGACGCCGGCCGCGGCGACCGCGGCGCCCTGGCGGAGCACCAGCGCCAGCACGCGGGCGCGGTCCGCGCCTAACGCCATGCGGATGCCGATCTCGCCGGTGCGGCGGGAGACGTAGTACGCCATCACGCCGTAGACCCCGGCCGTTGCCAGGGCGAGCGAGACGGCGGCGAAGGCGGCGAACAGGAGGCCGTAGAGGCGCTGCGCGGCGACCGCGCGCGCCATCCGCTCCGGCATCGTCGTGAAGCCGAACGCCGGGAGCGACGGGTCGGCCGCCCGCACCGCCGCGCGCAGCTCGGCCGCCAGCGACGCCGGGTCGCGCGACGGGGGCACCCGCACCGCGACCGTCATGTCCTCCCACGGGTCCTGCGCGTGCGGGCGGTAGAACTGCGGCTCCGGCGCGTCGGCGAGCGTCCCCTGCTTCACGTCGCGCACCACGCCCACCACCGTCCACCAGTCGTACCCCAGATGGAGGCGCTTGCCCAGCGCGTCCGCGTTCGGCCAGAAGCGCGCGGCGAAGCTCTCGCTCACCACCGTCACCCGCGGCGCGTCGCGGCCGTCGGCGGCGGTGAAGTCGCGTCCGCGGAGGAGCGGGATCCCCATCGCGCGGAAGAAGCCCGGCGTCACCAGGCTCCCGGTGGCCATCGCCCGGTGCGCCGCGTCGTCGGGCTGCCCCTCTACGTTAAAGCCGAACTGCGAGCAGCAGCCGTTGATCGGGATGTGCGTCGTCGCGCCGGCGGCCACGACGCCCGGGAGCGCGCGGGCGCCTTCCGTAATCGCGGCGATCACGCCGGCGCGCGCCGGCGAAGCGTCGTAGCGCGGCCCCTGGAGGGTGACGCGGAAGGTCATCACGCCGCGCGGGTCGAATCCGGGGTCCACGCGCTGGAGTCGCCGGAAGCTCTGCACCGCGAGCGCCGCGCCGGTGAGCAGCACGAGCGAGAGCGCCACCTGGGCGATCACGAGCCCGCGGTACAGCCGGCCGCGCGTCAGGTCCAGGCCGCCGCGCCCGCCGTCCCGCAGCGCCCGCGCGGCGGTCTCGCCGCCGGCGCGCGACAGCCGGAGCGCCGGCACCAGCCCGAACGCGATCCCCGCGGCCGCCGAGACGGCGAGCGTGAACGCCAGCACGCGCAGGTCCACGTCGAAGGTCATCCAGGGCGGCAGGTCGCCGGCCACCGAGCGCGCGAGCAGGCGGCTCCCCAGCACCGCGAGCCCGCTCCCGAGCGCGCCGCCGGCGAGCGCCAGCATCACGCTCTCGGTGAGGAGCTGCGCGACGAGCCGGCCCCGCGACGCCCCGATCGCCGAGCGCACGGCGACCTCGCGCGAGCGCCCCGCGGCGCGCGCGAGCTGGAGGGTGACGACGTTGGAGCCCGCGACGAGGAACAGCAGCACCGCCGCGGCGCCCATGAGCACGAACGCCGGGCGCGCCGCCCCCACGTACCGCTCGCGCATCGGCTCGACCCCGACCGTGTAGCCGACGTCGTCGTTCGGGTGCTCGCGCGCCAGCGCGTCGCCGATCGCCGCCATCTCGCGCCGCGCCCGCTCCAGCGTGACGCCCGGCGCGAGCGCGGCCAGCGTCCACAGGAAGCGGCTGCCGCGCCCCTCCCGCGCCGGGTCGAGCGCGAGCGGCACCCACAGCTCGGCGCTCTCGGGGTAGCGCCACTCGTCAGGCAGCACGCCGACCACGGCGTACGGCTCGCCGTTCAGCTGCACCGCGCGCCCCAGCACGCCGGCGGCCCCGCCCAGCTCGCGGTCGGCGAGTGTGCGGCTCACGACCACCACCCGCGGCGCCCCGGGCCGGTCCTCCGACTCGGCGAACGCGCGCCCGGCCTCCGGGCGCACGCCCAGCGCGCGGAAGGCGCCGGCGGTCACGCGCGCGCCGCGCACGCGCAGCGGCCGCCGCCCGCCGTCGAGCAGGAGGGTGAAGTCGGCCGGCCGTATGCCGCCCAGGTCGACGAACACCCGCTGCCGGGCGCGCCAGTCGGCGATGTCCGGCAGCGAGCTCACGCCGGGGCGCGGGTCGCGCCCCACGCGCTGGCTCCCGACGGTCACGATGCGGTCGCCGTTGGGGAAGGGGAGCGGGCGCAGGAGCATGGTGTCGGCGACGCTGAACACCGTCGTCGCGCCGCCGATGCCGAGCGCCAGGCAGAGGACCATCACCGCCGCCGGCAGCTTCTGCCGCCGCAGCGTCCGCGCGGCGTAGCGCAGGTCCTGCCGCAGCGTCCCCACGAGCTCGGCCCGCCGCATCGTCTTCCGCCTCCGGTGTCCGATGTCCACGCACTCGGCGCGCACGGGGCGCAGCTCGCCGAAGCGCGCCTGCGCCCGCCGCCGCGCCTCGTCGGGCGCGAGCCCGCGCGCCACGTACTCGGCGACGCGCATCTCCAGATGGAACGCCAGCTCGGCGTCCACATCATCGTCCACGCTCCGCCCCCAGACGCGCAGGTGGCGGCGCCAGGAGGGCGGGACCAGCCGGGTGCCGGGCACGGGCGTGCTCCTTTCTCGTCAGGCGGGGGCCGCGCCGGCGTCGAGCGCCGCGAAGACGGCGTGCGCGTAGCGCGTCCAGCTCGCCGCCTCCTGCGTCAGCGCCCGCCGCCCCTGCCCGGTGAGGGCGTAGAACTTCGCCTTGCGGTTGTTCTCCGACACGCCCCACTCGGCGGCGATCCACCCCTTCTCCTCGAGCCGGTGCAGCGCCGGGTACAGCGACCCCTCCCCGACCTGGAGCACGTCGCTCGTCGCCTGCTCGATCCACCGCGCCACCGCGTACCCGTGCGCGGGCCCCCAGGAGAGCGACTTCAGGATCAGCAGGTCCAGCGTCCCGCGCAGGATGTCGACAGTCGATTCGGCCATTCAGCGCTCCCCTTGGGTTCCGATGGGAGAAGATGAGAGGTTCCCATCGAAACGCAAGGGGAAAAGCGAAATCGACCACAGAGGCAAAGAGACACCGAGGAGGGGCACACCGACGAGGCGCCCTCTGCCGGTCGGCTCTGCCGAACGGCATTGAACCGCAGAGGACGCGGAGGGCGCAGAGGAGGGGCACACGGGAGAGGGGTCCCCCGGCCGGGACGAGATGTGAAGGACCCTGAAAGGGGTCGCGGCCGCGGGGTCCTCCCCCGGCCGTTCAGCATCTCCTCCCGGTAGAGGGACAATCTCCTTGGTGCTCTTCCTCTGTGTTCTCTGTGCCTCTGTGGTCGATTCGCTCTTCGGCAAAGCCGACCGGCAGGGGGGCGCGGTGTGACGCGCGTCGCACATCGCCGGCACGGTTCGTGGGAGAT
>DATFPD010000762.1:0-9388 GCA_035265005.1 Gemmatimonadaceae bacterium
CGAGGCGAATGGCGCGCCGGTGGGCGGCGGGTGGACGGCGCCCGCGCCGGCCGGCGACGGGACGCTGGTGCGCGTGCGGATGCGCGCCGACGCCGCGCTGCGCGGGGTGCGCGCGTTCATGGTGGTCCAGAAGGCGAAGACGCTCGGCGCGGTTTCGGCGGTGACGCCGGAGGTCGAGCGGCTCCAGTCGGACGACTTCGCCGGCGACCTGGCGCTGCGCCTCTCCACCTCCGCCGCGCCGGAGGAGATCGAACGCGTCCTGCGCACCGCGGGCGATGTGGACGTCGTGCAGGTCGGCGACGCGCCGGCGGCGCCCGCGGCGGCATCGCCAGCGGCATCGCCAGCGGCATCGCCCGCGGCGGCCGCCGCCACTCCAGCGCCCGCGCCCGGCGCGCCCGAGCCGGCGTCGGCGGCGCGGCAGCAGCGGCACGTCCGGATCGACCTGCGGCGGCTCGATTCGTTGATGAACCTGATCGGCGAGCTGGTGATCACGCGCGGGCGGCTGCTCCAGATCTCGGCGTCGCTCGCCGACCCGTCGCTCGAGGAGACCGTCTCCCAGGCGTCGCGGCTGATCTCCGACCTCCAGGACGAGATCATGACCAGCCGCATGGTGCCGGTGTGGCAGGTCTTCGACCGCTTCCCGCGGCTGGTGCGCGACGCGGCGCGGGCGTTAGGCAAGGAAGTCGAGTTCACGGTCGAGGGGAAGGACATCGAGCTCGACCGGTCGATGCTCGACGAGATCGGCGACCCGATCGTCCACCTCCTGCGCAACGCCCTCGACCACGGCATCGAGCGTCCGGAGGAGCGCGCGGCGGCCGGGAAGCCGCGCGTAGGCCGCCTGCGCCTCAGCGCCTCGCGCGACCGCTCGGCGGTGCTGGTGCGCGTCGAGGACGACGGCCGCGGGATCGACCGGCAGCGCGTGCTGCGCCGCGCCCGCGAGCTGGGGGCGGTGGACGCGGGGAAGGAGAACCTCTCGGACGACGAGCTGATCCGGCTCATCTCCCGCCCCGGCTTCTCCACCGCCGAGCGGGTGACCGACATCTCCGGCCGCGGCGTCGGGATCGACGCGGTCCAGACGCGGGTCCGCGCGCTCGGCGGCTCGGTGGAGATCCGGACGGTGCCGCGCGAGGGGACGGCCGTGACCGTGCGCCTCCCGCTCACGCTGGCGATCGTCCGCGCGCTGATGGCGAGGGTCGCCGGCGAGGTCTACGCCCTGCCGATGCAGCACGTGAGCGAGACGGTGGACCTCCACGCCGACGTCCTGCGGACGGTGCGGGGGAAGGAGGTGCTCGTCCTGCGCGACGAGGTGCTGCCACTGATGCGGCTGCGGGAGCTGACCCGGCTGCCGCCGGCGAACGGTGCCGTGGCGCAGCAGGTGGTCGTCCTCGAAGTGGCGGACCGGCGGGCGGGACTCGTCGTCGACGAGCTCACCGGCCAGCAGGAAATCGTGGTGAAGCAGTTCGACGCGGTGCGCGGCGGGCTGGGACTCTTCGGCGGCGCCACGATCCTCGGCGACGGCGCGCCGGCCCTGATCCTCGACGTCGGCAGCCTCCTCTAACGGAGCACGAATCTTCGATGGAAGACTTTCGAACGCTGAAGGCCGTCCAGCTCGACGCCCTGCGCGAAGTGGCGAACATCGGCGCCGGACACGCGGCGACCGCGCTCTCCACGATGACCGGCAGTCGCGTGGAGATCAGCGTCCCGACGATCAACATCGCGCGCCTGGAGGACGTGCCGCCGCAGATCTCCGGGCCCGAGGAGCCCGTGGCCGCGGTGCTGATGAAGATCTTCGGCGACCTGGCCGGCCACGCGCTCCTCGTCTTCCCGACGCCGACGGCGCTCCGCATGGCCGAGCTGATGGCGCGCAAGCCGCGCGGCACCTGGAGCGAGCTCGGCGCGCTCCAGCAGTCGGCCATCCAGGAGGCCGGCAACATCCTCAGCGGCGCCTACGTCAACGCGCTCAGCGAGTTCATGGAGATGATCATCATGATCTCGCCCCCGAGCCTCGCGGTCGACATGTCCGCCGCCGTGCTCACCACGGCGTACCTGCAGTTCCCGTCGAGCACGAAGCCGGACTACGTGGTCTGCGTGGAGAGCGAGTTCTACATGAAGGATTCGGACGAGCACCTGCGCGGCTTCTTCCTGCTGCTGCCGGACATGGATTCGCTGACGAAGATCTTGCGGGTGCTGAGGGTGGGGTGAGGAGAATACGGGTGCGTGCTGCGTGCCGCGTGCTGCCTGCTGCGTGTCGTGCCTCGGGAAGCTCCTGCCTCCCGAGGCAGCTCACACGCAGCCCGCAGCACGCAGCACGCAACTGACGCCAAACGCTGACCGGTCGATGTCACCCGCCTCCCTCACCTCCGAGCGCGACCGCGACGTTCTGCGCTCCTTCGCCCGGCGGATCGACCCGTCGGATGCGGGGGCGCACAATAACCTCGGGGTGCTCTATTACAACAAGGGGCTCTACGAGGAGGCGGTCAGCGCGTTCACGCGCGCGCTGGAGCTCGACCCGCGCATGCAGGTCGCGCAGCGCAACCTGGAGATCGCGTACTTCAACACCGGCTACTACGACCGCCGCGTGTCCGAGCTGCGCGAGCGGCTGCGCACGGCGCCCGGCGACCGCGACGCGCTGTGGGAGCTGGGGCGCTCGTACGCGCTGCTCGGCCAGCTCCCCGAGGCCGTGAAGGAGTTCACCGAGCTGCTCGACCATCACCCGGACGACATCGGGGCGCTGGTGCAGCTCGGCCTGGCGGAGAAGGCGAGCGGGGACCTGGAGCAGGCGCAGCGCTGGTTCGATCGCGCGCTGGCGTTGGACCCGGGCAGCTCGGTGATGCACTTCTACAAGGGCGAGGTGCTGTACAACCGCGGACTGAACGACGACGCGTTCACCGAGCTGCAGCGCGCGGTGGAGCTGAACCCGGAGAACCCCGACGCGCACTACCTGCTCGGCTTCGTGCTGGGCGACATGGGGCGTCACGAGGAGGCCCGCGTCTCGACCAAGAAGGCGATGCAGCTGAACCCGGCGCTCTCGCGCGCCCAGGCCAACCTGTCGCTCGACCGGTACGACCCGCAGAAGTACGAGCAGGTGGTCTCGGCGCGGCAGGAGCGGCGGTCGCAGCAGATGATGGCGATCGCCGAGGAGGGGCAGCTCGCCCACTACAACCTGGGGCTCGCCTTCCGGCAGAAGAACTACTACGCCGAGGCGCTGCGGGAGTACCGGCTGGCGCTGGAGCGCGGCGAGGACCGCAACCTCGTCCTCCAGGCGATGGCCGAGGTGCAGCTCCTGAAGAAGGACGCGCGCGCGGCGATCGAGATCTACGACCGGCTGCTGGAGTCGCAGGGGAGCAGCCCCAAGCTCTGGAACGAGCGCGGCGTCGCACTGCACCAGGACGGGCGCTCCGCCGAGGCCGCCGAGAGCTACCGGAACGCCGTCAAGGCCGACCGTCGTTATGCGATCGCCCACAACAACCTGGGCGTGGCGATGTACCACGCCGGCGACACGGACGCGGCGGTCGACGCGTTCCGCGACGCGCTGGACGCGCAGCCGCAGTTCGTGAAGGCGCGGCTCAACCTGGCGCTGCTGCTGTTCAAGGGGAAGCGCCTCCAGCTCGCGCTCGAGGCGTACCGCCAGGTGCTGCTGGTCGAGGCGGAGAACCCCGTGGCGTGGAACGGCGTGGGGCTCGTGCTGGCGGAGCTCAAGCGGCACGAGGACGCGCGCAACGCCTTCGCCCGCGCCATCCAGGCGCGCCCGACGTACGCCGAGGCCCACTACAACATGGGCTTCACGCTCTCGAACCTCGGCGACTTCGACGCGGCGCAGCGCGAGATCAAGCGCGCGCTCGAGATCGACCCCTACTACGTGGCGCAGAAGTTCGACCTGGCGATCGACCTCCAGCACGAGAACCCGGACCTCTCGATCGTCCCCGAGCTGGGCGGCGAGACGCGCTCCGAGTCGTCGGTCGAGGAGTTCTCCTTCGACCCGGCGCTGCTCGACACGCTGTTCACGTCGCTCGCGCCGGCGCCCGCGGCCGAGCCCGCGCCGGCGCCCGAGGCGAACCCGTACGCGATGGCGGCGGACTACCTGTCGAAGGGCCTGTTCGACCGCGCGACCGCGGAGGCGAGCCGGGCGATGGCGCGCGGCGCCGACCAGGCGGACGGGCTCACGCTGCTCGGCGACGTGTTCTGCAAGCAGGGGCTGTTCGGCGAGGCGCTCGAGCGCTTCCGCAGCGCGCGCAAGGTGAACGCGCGGCACCCGCGCGCCACGATGGGCGAGGCGCAGACGCTGCTCATGCTCGGGCGGAGCGAGGAGGCGCGCCCGGTGGCCGAGGAGCTGCTGGCCGCGCAGCCGAACGACGTCAACACGCTGATGCTCGCCGCCACCGCCCGCGCCGACGCCGGCGACCCGGCCGCGGCGCTCCAGGCGCTGGAGTCGGCGCGCCGCAACGCGCCGGCGCGCGCCGACGTCCTCCAGAAGATCGGCGACATCGCGCGCTCGGTGGGCGACAAGGACGGCGCGGTATCGGCGTATCGGCACGCGCTGGAGCTCGACGCGGACTTCGCCGTCGTGCGCTTCGAGCTGGCGCGGCTGCTGCGCGCCAAGGGGCAGGCGCGCGAGGCGGAGGCCGAGCTGATCGCCGCGCTCGACTCGGTGCCGACCTACACCGCGGCGACGCTGGAGCTCGCCTCGCTCCGCCGGCAGACGGGCAAGCGCGCCGACGCGATGGACCTGCTGATCGAGCTCCTGCGCGGCGACCCGTACAACTTCGACGCGCTGATCGCGCTCGGCGAGACGCTCTACGAGATGGGGCGCAAGCGCGACGCCGCAGTCGCGTTCGGGCGCGTGCTGCGCTTCGACCCCGAGCACGCGGGCGCGCTCTACCACGAGGGCGTGCTGCTCGCCGAGCAGCATCGATTCCGCGAGGCGATCGGGCGCTGGCAGCGGGTGGTGGACCTGGAGCCGGCGGGGGAGTACGCCCGCCGCGCGCGCCGCGACTCGCGCACCGCCGCCGACCTCCACCACATCTTCAGCGCCCGCGGGCCGGGGAGTGAGCCGCAGCTCCCGAACGACGACAGCTCGGTGAGCGTCGACGGGGCCGCGGCCGGGCAGTACCAGCCGCCGGCGTCGGTCGTGCGCGCCTTTGCGCAGCCGGGGGAATAGCGCCCGTGGCGATCGAGGGACCGCTCCGCGAGCTCGGCATCCACGACGTCTTCCAGCTCCTGGACCTGAGCCGGAAGACGGGCGCGCTCCGCGTGACGTCCGAGCTGCGCGACAACGAGGGCATCGTGTACTTCGACAAGGGGCGCGTGGTCTACGCGGCGGTGCGCAGCAACCCGCACCCGCTCGGCACGCTGCTCCTCCGCGCCGGGAAGATCGGCGAGGCGGACCTGGAGCGCGCGCGGTCGGTGCAGGCGCAGCGGCGCTCGCAGGCGCGCGCGGCCGCGCGGCTCGGCGAGATCCTGGTGGAGATCGGCGCGCTCACCAACCGCGAGCTGGAGCGGCAGGTCCGCGCCCAGATCGAGGAAGTCGTCTTCGAGCTGATGTCCTGGCGCGAGGGCTTCTTCTCGTTCGAGGAGCGCGACGCCGCGGACTCGCCGGCCGAGTCGTCGGTGCGCATCTCCACCGAGTCGCTGCTGATGGAGGGCGCGCGCCGGATCGACGAGTGGTCGCGCATCGCCGACAAGATCCCGCACCTGGGCGTCGTGCCGTCGCTGGCGCCGGTGGACGGCGACCATCCGACGCTGCTCGACCTCCTGCCCAACGAGTGGGAGGTGCTGTCGGCGATCGACGGGGGCAAGGACCTCAAGGCGATCGCCTCCGAGGTGCGCCGCAGCGAGTTCGACGTGGCGCGGATCGCGTACGGGCTGGTGACCACGGGCGTGATCGAGCTGCGCGCGGTGGAGCGCGCGTCGGGCGCGTTCGCGGTGCCGATCGAGGACGCGCGCCCGCACGTCGACCGGTCGAACGCCGAGCTGAGCGCCGGCCGGCCGGAGGCCGCGCTGTCCTCCGCTCGTCAGGCGATCGTCGCCGACCCGGCGAGCGCCGAGGCGCGCCTCGCCGCCGCGCGGGCGCTGCTGCGCATGGGTCGGATCTCCGACGCCGGCGACGAGCTGCGCCGCGCCGCCCAGGCGGACCCGCTGCATCCGCAGATCCAGCGCGAGCTGGGCTACGCCGCCGCCCGCCGCGGCGACTTCGACGCCGCGGCCGCGAGCTGGCGCCACTACCTCGCGGCCGCGCCGGAGGCCCCGGATGCCGAGCGCGTCCGCGCCGCCGTCGCCTACGCCGCGCAGCTTCAAACGCTGATCGCCGAGCACATCGGGGAGCACACGGGTGAGCACGCCGGGGTCTGACGACATCCGCCGCTGGAGCGAGGAGCTCGCACGCGACCCGTCGAGCTTCGTCTTCCTCCAGCTCGGCGAGGCGCTGCGCCGTCGCGGGCAGAGCGACCTCGCGCTCAAGGTCGCGCTGCGCGGCCTCGAGCGGCACTCGCACAACGCCGACGCGCACGACCTGCTCGCCCGCATCGCCGCGGACCGCAAGGAGCTGGAGCGCGCCTTCGACGAGTGGGACATGGTGATGCGGCTCCAGCCCGGCCACCCCGGCGCGCTCAAGGGGATGGGCTTCGTCCGCTTCCAGGAGCGGCGCTTCGAGGAGGCCGAGCGCTACCTGGCCGCCGCCTCGGAAGCGGACCCGACCGACGGGCGGATCAAGTTCGCGCTGGCGATGGTGCGGGAAGAGCTGGCGACTCGGGACTCGGCAGTCGGCACTCGGCACCCGGCGGGCGAGACCGAGGGCATCGTGCCGACGCCCGCGGCGCCTGCAGCAGAGCCGCCGGTCGGCGCGGCTGCAGCAGCCGCTGAGCCTGCGCCGAGTGCCGAGAGCCGAGCGCCGAGTCCGGGCTTCTCCGACGCCCGCACGCTCTTCCACGACGTCGTCTCCCACGGGCAGTCGGCGATGCTGCTGGACGCGAACGGGTTCGTGCTGGCCGGCTCGTACACGGACCGGCAGGGCGCGGACCTGAGCGAGGAGATCGGCGCGAACCTGAGCGGCGTGAGCGACGAGGCGAACCGCGCGGTCCGCCATCTCCAGCTCGGCGACTGGAGCTCGATCGTGTTCGAGACGGACGCGGCCACGGTGGCCATGACGCCGCTGCCGGGGGGTGGGCTGGCGCTGGTCGCCGCCGATCGGGCGACGCCGCAGGGGTTCGTGCGGCGGCTGCTCGAGCGGGTGGGCGAGCGCGCGCGCAAGTGGGCGGAGGGGCAGCCGTGAGCTCACCGTTCAGCGAGATGCTCGCGTCGCTCATCCGGCAGCGCGGCGTGCTGGGGAGTATGGTGGTGTCGGAGTCGGACGGCATCATCATCGACTCGAACCTCCAGATCGGCGTGCGCGGGCAGGCCGTCGCGGCGCTCGCGGCGTCGCTCTTTCGCAAGGCGCGGCTGTCGGCGCGCGCGGCCGGCCTGGGGGAGGCGGCATTCCTGCAGCTCGAGGCGCCCAACGGCCGCGTGTGCGCGGCCGGGCGCGACGATCTGGTGCTGGTCACCGTGGCGGAGTCGAGGGCCAACGTGGGACTCATTCGCGTCGAGATGCTGAAGGCGATGGGAGCGCTGACCCTGTGAGCGCGCCCACCACCGCCGCGGTCGAGCGCTGGGTCGAGGCGCCGATCAAGCAGTTCGTGGACGACGCGCGCGTGCTGCTCGCGCTCCTGCTCTACCCGAGCGGCCAGGTCATCGCCCAGCACGGCTTCGCCCGGGCGGTGGACGTGATGTCCGCCTGCGCCCTCGCCGCGGCGATCAACGCGTCGTCGACCGAGCTGGGGAAGCAGCTGGAGGGGAAGCCGTTCCGCGGGCTGCACCACGCGGGTCGCGCGCGCCAGATTTATCTGGCGGACGTGTCGACCTCGCGCGGGTCGCTCATCTTTCTGACGGTGTTCGACAGCGACAGCTCCCTCGGCCTGGTGCAGCTCTACTTCGGCGAGTTCCAGCAGCGCCTGGCCGCCGCGGCGCCCGCCCCGGCGCCCGACGCGCGCGTGCTGCCGCAGAACTTCGAGGGCGAGCTGAACAGAAACCTGGCGCAGCTGTTTGGAAGAATATGAGAACAGGGACGGGGGATGGGGGATGGGGGACGTCTGCTTTCGGACGCGGCGCGTCGCATGCGCCCGCGGCAGGACGTCTCGCTGTCGGGAGTCATCCTCGCGGGCCGTTCGTCCCCCATCCCCCATCCCCCGTCCCGTGTCGTTAGTCAACTACGCCACGCGCGAGATCACGTGCAAGATCGTCTACTACGGCCCGGGGCGGTCGGGGAAGACGACGAACCTGCACTACATCTACGGCCAGGTCCCGGAGGACCGCCGCGGCACGATGGTCTCGCTCGCGACGCAGACCGACCGCACGCTCTTCTTCGACTTCCTCCCGCTCGACCTCGGGACGATCTCCGGCTTCACGACCAAGTTCCAGCTCTACACCGTGCCCGGCCAGGTCTACTACGCCACCACGCGCAAGCTCGTGCTCCAGGGCGCGGACGGCGTGGTGTTCGTCGCCGACAGCCAGGCGCGGCAGCTCGACGAGAACATCGAGAGCATGCAGGACCTCCACTCGAACCTGGCCGAGCACGACATCGACGCGCGCGGCGTTCCGCTGGTGATCCAGTACAACAAGCAGGACCTGCCCTCCGACCTCATCCTGTCGGTCCCCGAGCTGGAGGACGCGCTCAACTTTCGCGGCGCCCCCCACTTCGGCGCGGACGCGCTGCACGGCGCCGGCGTCTTCGAGACGCTGCGCGGAATCTCGGAGCTGGTGCTCAAGCGTCTGAGCTCGGGGGGGCAGGGGTAGGTGCAGACTCCCCTGGACGGCCGCCAGCGCTTCGAGAACTACGTCGTCGGGTCCGCCAACCGGCTGGCGGTCGCCGCGGCGCGCGCGGTCGCGGAGTCGCCGGGCGCGGCGTACAATCCGCTCTTCATCTACAGCGGGTCGGGGCTCGGCAAGACGCACCTGCTGCTGGCGATCGGGCATCACGCGCGACAGCTCGAGCCGAACCTCTCGGTCGAATACGCCACGCTGGACGACTTCTTCGACCGGCTGCACGCGGCCGTGGCGGCCGGGCAGGGCGACGCGTTCAAGCAGCGCTACCAGCACGTCGACCTGCTGCTGCTCGACGACGTCCAGTTCCTCACCGGGCGGCGCGAGACCCAGTCCGAGCTGATGCGCCTCTTCAACGCCCTCCAGGGGAGCGGGCGGCAGATCGTCATGACGAGCGACCGGCCGCCCGCCGAGATCCCCGACGTGGACGATCGGCTGGTCCACCGGATGGCCGGCGGCCTGGTGGTGGACGTCGGCCCGCCGGACTACGAGACGCGAGTCGCGATCCTGCGCAGCAAGTGCGAGGAGCGCCGGG
>DATFPD010000763.1:0-20661 GCA_035265005.1 Gemmatimonadaceae bacterium
GACGAGTCGCCGCAGCGCGTGTCGCACGTCCTGGGCGACGGCGGCGCGCCACTCGCTGCGCCCGCGCCGCCGCAGCGCCCGCCGGTCGATCGCGCGCAGCCCGTCTCGCACCGCCGCCACGTCGCCGAACTCCTCGACCGCGCGGGCGCGGGCGTCGGCCGGGTCGAGCCCGCGCGCCACCAGCGCCTCGACGCGCTCCCCGAGGTGGAAGCGCAGCTCGTCGTCCACGTCGCGGTCCACGTCGGGGCCCCAAAAGCGAAGGTTCATCTACCGGGATCGCAGCTCGCAGCACTATGCAGTCACGGGCACCGCCCGCATGACCTTCCCGACCGCGGTGACGTAGCGCTCCCAGCTCTCGCCCTCCTCGCGCAGCGCGCGCCGGCCGGCGGCGGTGAGGCGGTAGAACTTGGCGCGCTTCCCCTTCTCGGACGTCCCCCACTCCGACTCCACCCACTCGCGCTCCTCCATGCGATGGAGCGCGGTGTAGAGCGCGCCGTCCAGGATGCGGAAGGTCCCGTCGGAGCCGTCGCGGATGAAGCGGGCGACGGCGTAGCCGTGCATCGGCCCGAAGGAGAGCGCGCGGAGGACGAGGACGTCGAGCGTCCCCTGCAGGAGGTCGAGCCCGGCGGGCGGCGGCATGCGGCCACTATACCCTCAGATGTTGATTGAATCAAGTGTTGAGGGAATAGCAGGGAGTGAGGGTTTGGGGGACTGTGGGAGGCACTCGGGTGCTGGAGCAGTGGTGGGCCCTTGATTCATCAAGGGCCCACCACTGCTCACCAGGCCAATCCTTCCCTCAGTCCCTCAGTCCCCCTTCCCCCTCTACATTCCCCGCATGACGCTCGAAGACCTCTGGTACAAGAACACGGTCGTCTACAGCCTCGACCTCGAGACCTTTCAGGACGGCGACGGCGACGGGATCGGCGACTTCAACGGGCTGAGCCAGCGCATGGACTACCTGCACTCGCTCGGCGTCGGCACCATCTGGCTCGCGCCCTTCCAGCCGTCGCCCAACCGCGACAACGGCTACGACATCTCCGACTTCTACGGCGTGGACCCGCGCCACGGGTCGAGCGGCGACTTCGTGCACTTCGTCCACGAGGCGGGGAAGCGCGGCATCCGCGTCATCATCGACCTCGTCGTCAACCACACCTCGAACCGGCACCGCTGGTTCCAGGAGGCGCGCGCGGACGAGGCGTCGCGCTACCGCGACTGGTACGTCTGGTCGAAGACGCGGCCGAAGGGGTGGAACAAGGGGATGGTCTTCCCCGGCGTGCAGCGCTCCACCTGGACGTACGACGACGAAGCGCGCGCGTACTACTTCCACCGCTTCTACGACTTCCAGCCGGACCTCAACATGGACAACCCCGAGGTCCGCACCGAGGTCCGCCGCATCATGGGCTACTGGCTCCAGCTCGGCGTCAACGGCTTCCGCGTCGACGCGGTGCCGTTCATCCTCGAGTCGCCGAGCCGGAGCGGCCGCAAGCCCCCGCTGCACTTCGAGTACCTCACCGAGATGCGCCGCTACCTCCAGTGGCACTCGCGCGACGCGATCATGCTCGGCGAGGCGAACGTGCTGCCGGGGGAGACCCGCAAGTACTTCGCGGGCGGCGGCGGCATCCACATGATGTTCAACTTCTTCGTCAACCAGTTCCTCTTCTACGCGCTGGCGACGGGCGAGGCCGCGCCGCTGGTGGAGGCGCTGCGGGCGACGCGCAGCATCCCGTCGAGCGCGCAGTGGGGGCACTTCCTCCGCAACCACGATGAGCTGGACCTCGGCCGCCTGAGCGACGAGCAGCGCGCGCGCGTGTTCGAGCGCTTCGGCCCCGAGGAGCGGATGCAGCTCTACGACCGCGGCATCCGCCGCCGCCTGGCGCCGATGCTCGGCGACCGGCGCCACGTGGAGCTCGCCTACAGCCTCGTCTTCGCGCTCCCCGGCACGCCGGTGCTCCGCTACGGCGACGAGATCGGCATGGGGGACGACCTCTCGCTCAAGGAGCGCAACGCGATCCGCACGCCGATGCAGTGGTCGCACGAGGCCCACGCCGGCTTCACCACCGCCGACGCGTGCGTCACCCCGGTCGTCTCGGGCGGCGTGTGGGGCTACGAGCGGGTGAACGTGGAGGCGCAGCGCCGCGACCGCGACTCGCTCCTCAACTGGACGGCGCGGATGATCCGGCTGCGCAAGGAGTGCCCCGAGATCGGCTGGGGGACGTGGAAGGTGCTCGGCACCGGCTCGCCGCACGTGCTGGCGCTGCGCTACGACTGGCGCGGCAACTCGCTGCTCGTCGTCCACAACTTCGCCGACCATCCGCTCGAGGTGCGCGTCACCCCCGGCGTCGAGGGGGGCGAGCTGCTGGAGGACCTGCTCACCCCCACCGGCAGCCGCGCCCCCCGCGGCAGCGGCACGCACCGGATCACCCTCGACGCCTACGGCTACCGCTGGTTCCGCGTCGGCGGGCTGGGCTACGCGCTCAAGCGCGAGCGGGCGTGAGCGGGCGTGAGCGGGCGTGAGCGACGTTAGGCCACCCCGCGTGGGCTTCGGCATCCTCGCCTGGAGCACGACCGGCGGCGCGATCGTCGGCCTCATCCTGGGCGCGCTGGCGTTCGGCATCCTGCTCATCCTCGCCTCCGTCCTCCCGGCCCCGGTGGGGCGCGCGTTCGAGCGCGTTCGGCTCGTCGTCGCGCTCGTGCTCCTCGCCGGCGGCCCGCTCGTCGGGGCGGTGCTCGGCTTCCTCGAGGGGAGGCTGAAGCTATGAGTCATAGATGGAGAACTGCCTACCACGGATGAACACGGATAGGAGCACGGATGCACACGGATACACCCTGTCGGGCAGTGTCCGTGTTCATCCGTGCTCCTACCCGTGTTCATCCGTGGTGAGCCGTTCCTTGCCGAACGGAGATGACTGAGCCCGGCCGCAGTCGCCAGACGGCGATCTTCGTCCGCGGCGTCGCCGGACGGCGGCCGCGCGTGCCGGTGGACCCGGCGCGGCTGGAGGCGAAGGCGCGGCGCGCGATGTCGAAGGAAGCGTTCGCGTACGTCGCCGGCGGGGCGGGTGCGGAGAGCACCATCGCCGCCAACCGCGCCGCGCTCGAGCGCTGGCGCATCGTGCCGCGCGTGCTGCGCGACGTCTCGCGGCGCGACCTCTCGGTGCGGCTGTTCGGGCAGACGCTGGCGTCGCCGCTGCTGCTCGCGCCGATCGGCGTCCTCGAGCTCGCGCACCGCGCCGCCGACGCGGCCGTGGCCCGCGCCGCCGCCGCCGAGGGGGTGCCGATGATCTTCTCGAACCAGGCGTCGGTGCCGATGGAGGCGTGCGCGGCGGCGATGGACGCCGTGGCGATGGGCGCGCCGCGCTGGTTCCAGCTCTACTGGAGCCGCTCGGACGACCTCGTGGCGAGCTTCCTCCGCCGCGCCGAGGCGTGCGGCTGCACCGCCGTCGTGCTCACCCTCGACACCGCGCTCCTCGGCTGGCGGCCGCGCGACCTGGACCTCGCCTACCTGCCGTTCCTCGAGGGGCGCGGGATCGCCCAGTACACGAGCGACCCGGTCTTCCGCGCCAGCCTGCGGGAGCCGCTCCCCGGCGCGCCTGACGCGGCCCGCCCGCCGATCTCGCTCTCCACGCTGCGCGCGGCGGCGCGGATGCTCCGGCGCTACCCGGGCGCGCTCGGCCAGAAGCTGCGCTCGGGGGCGCCGCGCGCGGCGGTGCGGCGCTTCATCGCCACCTACTCGCGCCCGTCGCTCACCTGGGAGGACGTCGGCCGGCTGCGCGCGATGACGCGCCTCCCGGTGCTGCTCAAGGGCGTCCTCCACCCCGACGACGCGCGCCGCGCCGTGGACGCCGGCGCGAGCGGCATCATCGTCTCCAACCACGGCGGCCGACAGGTGGACGGCGCGGTCGGCGCGCTCGACGCGCTCCCGCCGGTGGCGGACGCGGTCGCCGGCCGCGTCCCGGTCCTCTTCGACAGTGGCGTCCGCGGCGGGGCGGACGTCTTCAAGGCGCTCGCGTTAGGTGCGGCAGCGGTGTGCCTGGGCCGCCCGTACGCCTACGGGCTCGCGCTGGCGGGCGAGGCGGGGGTGCGCGAGGTGATCAGGAACCTCGTCGCCGACTTCGACCTCACGATGGGACTGGCGGGGTGCCGGAGCGTCGCGGAGATCGGACGCGAGAGCGTCGTCACGGCAGGGTAGGGCACACCGGTCGGGCCCTCTGCCGGTCGGCTCCGTTGGGATCGACCACAGAGGCACAGAGGACACAGAGGGACTGCACACGGGAGGGGGCCCCCCTGCCGGGACGAGATGTGAAGAACCCTGACAGGGGTCGCGGCCGCAGGGTCCTCCCCAGCACTTCAAGCATCTCGTCCCGACAGAGGGACATTCTCCTTGGTGCCCTTCCTCCGTGTCCTCTGTGTCTCTGTGGTCAATCTCCTCGATGCGTCCCGTCCGAGGCGCCACTCACGGCGGGTAGAGCCAGTACTTCTCCGTCTCCGCCTTGAACGCCGCCGATTCTCGCTCCCAGCGCGCGAGCAGCGCCTCCACCCCGCCCTGCGCCACCGCCCGCCGCAGCGCGCGCGAGCCGGTGAGCTCCTCGATCCCGGTGGATCGCCAGCGGAACGGCTTCGGGTGGCGGCGGTAGATGGCGCGCAGCAGGTGCGCGGCGGCCTCCGTGGGCCGCAGGGAGTCGCGGTCGGTCACTCGTAAGGCGACCATCGGGATGGTCTGCCCGCCGAACTCCTCGCCGCGGCGGACGGCGCGCGTCGTCGCCTCGAAGCGCACGCCGGGGAGGCGGCGCGCGTTCAGCTCGCGGGCGATCGCCGCGGCGTCGGTGAGCCACGGCGCGCCGACGACCTTCAGCGGCTGGTCGGTGCCGCGCCCCTCGCTCAGGTTCGCCGCCTCGATGAACACCGTGCCGGCGTAGAGCAGCGCCGTCTCGACCTCGGGGATGTTCGGCGATGGCGCCACCCACGGCAGCCCGGTCTCGTCGTACCACATCGACCGCCGGTAGCCGCGCATCGGGACCACCGTCACGTCGGCCTTCACGCGTCCGCTGCCGACCAGCCAGCGCATCAGCTCTCCCGGCGTCAGGCCGTAGCGGAGCGCCACCTCGTGCAGCCCGACGAACGACCGCCACCGCGGCTCCAGCACGCCCCCCTCCACGCGGTCGGCGCGAATCGGGTCGGGGCGGTCGAGGACGATGAACGGCCGCTTCGCCGCGCCGGCCGCGAGCGCCATCGTCCACACGTAGGTGTACACCCGCGCGCCGACGTCCTGGATGTCGTAGACCAGCACGTCCACGCTGTCGAGCATCGCCGGCGTGGGGACGCGCGTCGACCCGTACAGGGAGTAGATGGGAAGACCGGTCGCGGAGTCGGTGGCGCTGGCGATCTGCGCGCCGCCGCGCGCCACGCCGGCCAGCCCGTGCTCCGGGCCGTAGAGCGCGACCAGCCGCACGCCGGGCGCCTCGAACAGCCGGTCGATCGTCCGCCGCCCCGCGCGGTCGCGCCCGGTGTGGTTGGTGATGAGCCCCACGCGCTTGCCGCGCACCAGGTGCAGCGAGTCCTCGAGCAAGACCTCGATGCCGGGAGCGACGGGAGCAGTCGCCTGAGCGGCCGCCAGACGGCCGCAGGACACTACCGCAAGGGCGGGCGCGAGCGCGAAGATGAAGCGGGGATTCATCCGCGCATGATAGTCCAGCGCGCGATCTGGCGCACACCCTCCTTCCTGCGCAGTGCGCAGTGACAACGGCAACGGCTTTGACAGGATGAACTGCGACAGGATGAACAGGATGGTGAACAGGATGAGGGCCGCTCGGGAGGCCCCGCGTCCCGTGAGCACTGCATCCTGTTCTCCATCCTGTGCATCCTGTCAAAATGCCGTTGCCGTTGCCCTCGCCTCGACCTGATCCGCCACCGCACAATGATGAGACGCCTCGTAGGCGTGGTCGCGCTCCTGTCGACCGTCGCCGGCCCTGCCCCCGCCCAGGTCATCGCTCCCCGTGCGCACGGCGCCGTGGAGGCCGCGTGGCGGCGCGACGTCCCGTGCACCCGAGCGAGCGGGAGCGGCCGCCTGCAAGCGTTCGACTTCGACACCCTCTCGGCGCCCGGCTGCAAGTTCGCGCAGTGCGCCGAGCTGCCGGCCGGCCGGCGGGTCTGTCACTGCATGACGGACTCCACCATCACCTTCACGCTGCGGACGCGCGACAGCACGCTGCTCACGTGGTCCGGCACCGACATCTTCCCCCGCACCGTCTATTCGCTCGGAGCGACCGACGTCCTCGTCGGCGACCTGGACGGCGACGGCGCGGACGAGACGATCGTGATGGCGCTCGGCTCGTGGACCCGCGGCATGGGCGTCGAGTACTACGACGTCGCCATCGTCGACGGACGCCGGCCCTCCGCGCGCCCGCTGCGCCTGACGATCGAGGAGTACGGCCGCGACGGCTCGTTCACGCGCGCTCCCGAGGGCGGGCCCTGCCGAGTGCTCGCCACCGAGTGGCACAGCGCGGACGACCGGCGGCGCGGCTGGGGATACTACCTCGTGGGGCAGTGGTACAGCTACGCCGGCGGCCAGCTGCGGCCCGACACCACGCGGCCCGTGCTCGCCCGACGCTTCCTCCACAGCTTCGCCAACGAGCGCTCCGACACCAGCGCACGGCCGCTCGTCTGGTTCCGGAACGCGCATACGGAAGTGCTCCGCGCCGTGCCGACGCTCGCCGGCGTGCGTCCCATGCCCGACACCGTCCGCGGGACGATCGTCGCCGCCACCGACAGCCTCGTCACCGTCCGCACCGACGCCGGGACGACGGTCGTCTACGCGCGGAGCCCGGAAGCGTACGCCGACTCGCTCGACGACCATCCAGCGTTCCACCGGCTGGGCGACGCGCGCACCGGGCGGCTCTTCCCGGCGGGCTACCGCCCGGCCTCCCCCGGCGAGGCGCTGGTCGGCCGGCGGGTGGCGGCCACGCGCACCCTGTCCTTCGAGTACGGCGAGCGCATGCTCTGGGTAGGCGCACCATGATCCCATTCCCTCAACACTTGATTGAATAAACTGTCGAGGGTATACTGGCGCATGCGTGAGCCGGCGTGGCGGCGGTACCTGCGCTTCTGGCGCCCGAACGTGGACGCCGACGTGGACGACGAGATCCGCTTCCACTTCGAGGAGCGCGTCGAGGAGCTGGTGGCGCGCGGGCTCGCGCCGGCCGCCGCGCGCGCGCGGGCGCTCGAGGAGTTCGGCGACGTGGCCCGGGTGCGCGCGGAGCTCGGCGCCACCGGGCGCCGCATCCTCGCCTCGCGACGCCGCGCCGAGCGGTGGGACGCCGTCGCGCGCGACACGCGCTACGCGCTCCGGCGTCTCGTCAGGCAGCCCGGCTTCTCCGTCCCGGCCGCGCTCACGCTCGCGCTCGGCGCCGGCGCGGCGGCGGCGATCTACGCGCTGGTGCACGCCGTGCTCCTCAGCCCCCTGCCGTACCCGCACGCCGACCGGCTGGTCGCGGTGCGCAACGTCGCGCCGGGGCTCGGACTCGCCGACGGCGGCCTCTCCGACGGGACGTACCTGCACTACCGCCGGTACAACCGCGTGTTCGAGGCGATGGGTGCGTACTTCGACCGCGTGCTGAGCATCACCGACCGCGGCTCCCCCGAGCGCGTGCAGGCGGCGCTGGTGACGCCGAGCGTCTTCGCCGTGCTCGGCGCGCGGCCGGCGAGCGGGCGGCTCTGCGCCGACGGCGACGAGGGCGCGGACGTCATCAAGGTCGTCATCGGCCACGAGCTCTGGGCGCGGCGCTACGGCGGCGACCCCGGCGCGGTGGGCCGCGCGATCGAGCTGAATCGCGTGCCGCGGCAGATCGTCGGCGTGATGCCGCCGGACTTCCACTTCCCGCGCCAGGACACCCAGCTCTGGTTCTGCATGCCGGTGGACTCCACGCGGGCGGACGTGCGCGACCTGCACCAGAGCGGGATCGCGCGGCTCCGCCCCGGCGTGTCGCCCGAGCGCGCACGCTCCGACCTGGAGCGGCTGATCCCGGGACTCGCCGGCGCCTATCGAGACGCGACGCCGGAGCTGCTGCGCCAGGCGCAGCTGCACGCGGTGGTCGTGCCGCTTCGGGACGACCTCCTGCGCGACGTGCGGCCGGCGCTCGTGCTGCTGCTGGGCGCGTCGGCGCTCGTGCTGCTCATCACCTGGGCGAACGCGGCCAGCCTCTTCCTGGTCCGCGCCGAGCGGCTGCGGCTGGAGGTCGCGGTGGCGCGCGCGCTCGGTGCCGCCACGCGCGACGTCGCCCGCCGCTTCCTCTGCGAGAGCCTGCTGCTCGCCGCGGCCGGCGGCGCGGCCGGGCTCGCGCTGGCGTGGCTCGGCGTGGAGACGCGCTTCGGCTTCGCGCCCGGGCAGATCCCGCGGCTGCACGAGGTGCGGCTGGGCCCCGCCGTGGTGGGCTTCACCGCCGCGCTGTCGGTGGTCGCCGGTCTGCTGCTGGGCGCGGTGTCCCTCGCCCGCGCCGGCAGCGGGAACGGCGCCGGACTCGCGAGCGCCTTACGGTCGGCGGTCGGGCGCGCGACCGGGAGCCGCCGCTGGCGCCGCACGCACCGCGCGCTCGTCGCCGCGCAGCTCACGCTGGCGCTGGCGCTGCTCGTCGCGTCGGCGGCGATGGTGCAGAGCGTCCGCCGGATGCAGCGCGCCCCGCTCGGCTTCGACCCCGCCGGCGTGGTGACGTTCGAGCTCGCGCTCCCCACGCGGCAGTACCTCTCGTACCACAGCGGCGCCGCGTTCTTCGGCGAGGTCGTGCGCCGCCTGCGGGACGTGCCGGGCGTGCGCTCGGCCGAGGCGGCGCTCGACGTGCCGCTCACGCCCGCGCCGTTCGTGAGCGAGCCGGTGCTCGCGGCCACGGGGGCCGCGGGGGCGGCGCCGCCGCGCACGCCGCCCGTCGCGACCGGCAACCTGGTGACGCCCGACTACTTCCGGGCGATGCGCATCCCGCTCCGCCGCGGGCGCACCTTCCGGAGCGGGGACCTGGTGGGCGACGCGCGCGCCGTGGTGGTGAGCGCGTCGCTCGCGCGCGCGCTGTTCGGCACCGAGGACGCGGTCGGCCTCCGGCTGCGGCTGGCGAAGCGCGAGCGCGAGGTGCCGCGCACCGTGGTCGGCGTCGTCGGCGACGTGCCTGGCGAGACGATCGCCGGCGGCCCCGCGCGGGCGCTGTACTTCCCTCTGCTGGATGACCTGGCCGCCACGCCCGACGCCGACGCGCCGGTGCCGTACTACCCGCGCGAGATGGTCGTCGTCGTGCGCACGAGCCTTCCGGCGGGCGAGGTCGCCGGCGCCGCGCGGCGGATCGTGGACGCGCTGGACCCGCGGGTGCCGGTGGCGCGCGTGCGGACGCTGGAGGCGGTCGTCGCCGCGGCCACGGCGCGGGCGCGGCTCACGGCGCTCCTGCTGCTCGTGGCCGGGGGCGCCGCGCTGCTGCTCGGGACGGTGGGCGTCTACGGCGTGGTCTCGTACGCGGTGAGCCAGCGGACGCCGGAGTTCGGCGTGCGGCTCGCGCTCGGCGCGACGCCGGGCGACGTCGGGCTGCTGGTGGTGCGGCAGGGGGCCGCGGTGGCCGCGGCGGGCGTCGCCGCCGGCCTGGTCGTCGCCGCGTCGGTGATGCGCGTGCTGCGGGGACTGCTGTTCCAGGTCAGCCCCACCGACCCGGCGACGTTCGCCGCGATGGCCACGCTGCTCTTCGTCATCGCGCTCGTCGCGAGCTACATCCCGGCCCGCCGCGCGGCGGGGATCGATCCGGCGCGGGCGTTGCGCGCGGAATAGTCACGGGATCGTGCCCGCGTCGTGATTCGTCCCGTGTCACCGCGGCCCCGCCCCACCCACCACCACGGCCGCCTCCGGCAGCGCCCGGCCGCCCGCGCCGCGGGGTAGGCTGCCGGTCGTGGCCACCGTGCGCAGCGCGTCGAGGTCGGCGCGGGTGACCGAGTAGGCGCCGAGGATGGGGTACATGAGGTTGTCCTTCTGCGCCACGTGCGGCATGCCGAGGGCGTGCCCCACCTCGTGCGCGATCACGGCGTAGAGCACGTCCTCGGCCGACGCGCCCGCGATTGCCGGCGCGGTGACGTTGACCCAGATGTCGGCCTGCACCATCTCGCCGCGGCGGTCCAGCTTGAGCATCGTCACGCCGGGGTGCTGCGCCGGGAGTCCGCTCGTCCAGCGCAGGCGGATGCTCGCGCCCCCTTCGTACCCCGTGCGCGCGACGTCCACCGCCCCGCCCGCCGACCAGGCGCGCACCGCGCGGTCCACCATCGCGCGGTGCGCGGGGGTGAAGCCGGGCAGGTCGCTCCGCTGCTGCACGTAGAGCCGGATCGGCTGGGCCGCCGCCGGCGACCAGCGATAGCCGCGCGCGCCGGCCTGGATGGACGCCGCGGCGCCGCTCTCGACGGGGGCGAGCGTGGCGGGGGGCGGTGTGCAGGCGGACAGGATGAGAGCGAGGAGCGTGGCGGTGCGAAGCGAGCCTGACATGCGGGCCGGACGGAGTGCGGAGACCGGCCCGGAAATCGGACTCGGCCATACACTCTCAGGACGGCCCGGAAGCGGGCGAGGCAACGGAACTAGATTGCGGGTTCCGCGTTCCGAGCTCGCCCTCATGCGCATCGCTCTCGACGAGTCCCCCGCGCCCGCCGACGAGCAGGTCGTGCTCGACGGGCTGCTCGCCTTCAACGTCGGCTACATCGGCGAGCCGAACGCGCGCCCCGTCGCCTGCTTCCTCCGCGACGACGACACGGGCGCGGTGCGGGGCGGACTGCTGGGACACGTGCGGTGGCGCTGGCTCTACATCGCCAAGTTCTGGCTCCCCGACGAGCTGCGCGGACAGGGGCACGGCAGCCGGCTGATGCGCGAGGTCGAGCGGTGGGCGTGGGCGGAGGGATGCCTGGGCATCCACCTCGACACGTTCGAGTACCAGGCGCTCCCCTTCTACCGGAAGCTCGGCTACGAGCTGTTCGGCGTGCTCGAGGGGTACCCGCCGGGGTACCGGCAGTACTACCTGCGGAAGGTCAGGGCGGGGACCGACTAGCGGAGGCTTGCGCGAACGCGGCTCTCGGTGCGCATTTCGCGGAGCGACTCCGGAGGTCCCATGCGCCGCCGCATCATCCTCGCGCTCGTCCCCGTCTACCTCTGCCTCATCGCCGGGGTGCCGCTCGCCGCGGCGCTCTACCCCGTGCTCGCGGCGCGGTCGGCGTGGGCGAAGCTGTCGCTGCTCGTGATCGCGCCCGCGGTGTACACGCTGCTGTTCGTGCTGATCGCGGGCGGGCTCTCGCGGATCACCGCGCGCGCCATCGTCCCCGGCCGCTTCCCGCGCGACCTGAACCATCCGGTCTACGGCCCGCGCCGGCTGTACGCGCTCTGCTGGACCGCGATCTACTACTGCAGCCCGATCTACCACGCCGTGCTCGCGGTGCCGCCGCTCCGGCGCGCCGTCTTCCGCCTCTTCGGCTACCGCGGGTCGATGGACTTCACGACGTACCCGGACAGCTGGCTGCGCGACCTGCCGCTGCTCGACATCGAGGCGGGCGCCTACCTGGCGAACAGGGCGACGATCGGCACCAACATCTGCCTCCGGAACGGCGACATCATCGTCGCGCCCGTGCGCGTGCGGCGCGGCGCGCTCGTCGGGCACCTGGCCATCGTCGGGCCGGGGACGACGGTCGGCGAGGAGGCCGAGGTGGGCGCGGGCGCGGTGGTCGGGATGCGCGCGCGCATCGGGCGCGGGGCGAAGGTCGGCGTCTGCTCGCGCGTCGGCCACGGCGTCGTCCTGGGCGCCGGCTGCGAGGTGGGCCCGGTGACCTCGGTCGGCAACCGGGCCGTGATCGCCGACGGCGTGGTCCTGCCCCCGGGGTGTGTCGTGCCCGCGTTCACCAAGGTGAAGTCGCAGGAGGACGTGGCCGCGCTGCGGCTGGTCCGCCGCAAGTCGGTCGCCGCGATCGCCGCCGAGCAGCTCACCCGGCGCGCGGTGGAGGACGCGCTGCTGGAGGCCGCGGCGGCCGAGGACGCGGCCGAGGACGCGGCCTCGCCGGCCGTGGCGCCGCCGCCCGGCCTCCGCGTCTCGCCGCCGCCGGCGCCGCGGAACACCACGTCACGTTAGGCGCGGACGCGCCCGCGTGCCCCTCCCCGCCACCGCCGAGTACGCCGAGTACGCGCCGGCCGCGGCGCTGCGCGCGTACGTCGCCTGTTACTGGACGCGCCGCGCGCGTTCCGCCGGCGGAGCGCGCGGGCACCGCGTCCTCCCGGACGGCTGCATCGACATCCTGCTGGAGCTGGGCGGGCCGGCGGGGGGCGAGCCGGCGGCGCTCGGCGTCGTCGGCACGATGACGCGCGCGCTGGTGGTGTCGCCGGAGCAGCACCCGGCCGCCTTCCTGGGCGTGCGCTTCCGCCCGGGGGGCGCGCACCCGTTCCTCGCGGTCCCCGCCGCCGAGCTCACCGACCGTCGCGTGGAGCTGGGCGACGTGTGGGGGGGCGCGATGACCCGCGCGCTGGCCGACCGCGCGGCCGCGGCGCCGGGGCTCGTGGCGAAGGTGCGCGCGGTGGAGGGCGTGCTGCTCGAGCGACTCGCGCGCGTGGCGGCGGTGCCGCGGGACGTGAGCGCCGCGGTGGAGATCATCGTTCGCGCCGGCGGCGCCGCGTCGGTCGAGGCGCTGAGCGGCGCGCTCGGCGTCACGCGCCAGCACCTGGCGCGCCGGTTCGCGCGCTACGTGGGCGTGACGCCGAAGATGCTCTGCCGCGTGGTGCGCGCGCAGGGCGTCGTCGAGCGGGCCGCGCGCGCCGAGCGCGTGGAGTGGAGCGCGCTGGCGTACGAGCTGGGGTACGCCGACCAGTCGCACCTGGTCTCGGACTTCCGCGAGCTGGCGGGCGTGACGCCGGAGGCGTGGCGGCGGGGCCTCGGGGAGTGACGAGCGGCCGGCCGTCGGGCGCGCGCTGTCGTCAGGCGTCCCGGTAGTACGCCTCGATGCACCAGCGCACGATGCGGAGCATCAACGCCCCGTCCTCCCCCCGGCCGCGCTCCGGCACGCCGGCCTCCATCGCGGCGCGCCTCACGGCGCCCAGCACGCGCTCCGGCGACTCTCCGGCGGCCATGAGCTCGGCGACACAGTCGCAGACGGCTTGCTGTAGAGCGCCCGCGCTCTCGTGGAGTGCGTCTCCGGCGCGCCCCCCGCGCCGCGCGGTCGCCGCCGCGAGCATGGCGGTGCGGAGCGCGACATTGGCCGCCGCGAGCGCCGCACGCCGGGCCTCGGAGAGCAGTGGGACATCCGGCGGCGTGGGCGGCCGAGCGGAGGGCGCGGCGGGCGCGGGTCCGCCGGCGAGGGATGGCTGGGACACGGGCTGGCCTCCGGGTACGGTACGGGCGTCGCCAGTAGCGCCAGAGGGACGGGGGGGCGTGAGGCCGCCGATGCCGCGGCCTGGTGAGTGTGCCGCGCGGTGTGCAGGGTTGTGCAGGGTAGGGCTCGCTGGCGCGCGCCGCAACTGGGGCGTGGAAGCGACACCCGACCGTCGCTCCGGCCCTACGTACTCCTCCCGCGGTCCATTGGGGCGCTGGGGAGCGCGCTGGGGAGCGCGCTCAGGTGATCGCGTCCATCCCGGTGGAGGACGTGACCGGCTTCGCCCGCGCGAGCAGCTGCTCCAGCTCCGCCTCAGGCGCCTTCGCCCAGTAGAGGGGGACCGGCGCCAGCCGGCGCTTGCTGCCGGACGCCGATTGGAAGGTCAGCCAGCCGCCCTGGAGCGTCTCCCGCACCGGGGCATCCGTCGTGCGGACGGTGTCCCAGACGGTCCAGCTGGTGCCGGCCGAGTCGGTGAAGGTGCGCATCGCCACAGTCGTCGCGTCCCGGTCTCGGGTGGAGCTAGGGATGATGATTCGCGGCCGGAGCCTGAGCTAGTAGGGCGGCCAGTGAAGGGGATGATCCCTGTCATCCCCTGCATCCCTGCGTGGTTCCATTTTTCCAAGACTCCGCCCCGCCCCCGCGGTAAGTTCACGCCGTCTCCCGCACGCGGCCACCACCCGAGCGATGAGCCAACCGATGACGACCCCGACCGCCGCGCACCCCGACTCCGCCATGACGCCCGCGAGCAATAGCGCCGCCCCCACCGCCGTCCGCAAGCTCAGCCCCGTCCTGCTCGTCGACGCGATCGAACCCTGCCTCCCGCTCTGGACCGAGCGGCTCGGCTTCGAGCTCACCGTGCAGGTCCCCGAGGGCGACAGGCTCGGCTTCGTGATCCTGGTGAAGGACGGCGTGGAGGTGATGTACCAGAGCTGGGCCAGCGTCCGGAACGACATCCCGGCGCTCGCCGAGGGCGCCGACCCGCGCGCCACCGCGCACACCGCGCTGTTCATCGAGGTCGCCGACGTCGAGGCCGTCGCGCGCGTGGTGCAGAGCGACCCGTCGATCGAGGTCGCGGTCGCGCGCCGCAAGACGTTCTACGGGATGGACGAGATCGGCGTCCGCGAGCCCGGCGGGCACGTGGTGATCTTCGCGCAGCAGACGTGAAAGGCTGATTCGCGATTCGCGATTCGCGATTCGCGATTCGCGTATCAGCCCCTCGTCAGCCGCTCGTCCAGCCCCACGCGCCTGACGAGGGCGGCGAAGCGGGGGCTCCGGCGCAGCGGGTCGAAGATCCGAGACGACATCGACTCGGAGACGAAGAACGACTCGCGGCGGTCGGCGGCCCGCTCCAGCCACGCGAGCGCCTGCGCCGTGTCGCCGAGCCCCAGGTGGACGCGGGCGAGCGCGGTCGCGTAGTCGCCGCGGCGCTCGCGCTCCAGCGCGCGCAGGATCTCGAGCGCCGCCTCGCGGCGGCCGGACGCGGCGTAGGCGTAGCCGAGCATCCCGCGCACCGGCGGCACCGTCCCGCCGCCGAGCTGGAGCGCCGCCTCCAGCTCGGGGATCGACTCGGCGGGCTTGGCCGCGTAGAGCGAGACCGTGCCGAGCATGAAGTGGGCGACGTAGAGCGACGGGTCCATCTCCACCGCCTGACGAGCGCGGACCAGCGCCTCGTCCCCGCGGCCGGCGACGGCGAGGGCGAGCGCCGTCGAGCCGGCGACGATCGGCGACACCGGGTCCAGCTCCCCGGCGCGGCGCATCTCGGCCACCGACTCGTCCACGCGGCCGTTCAGCAGCAGGTACTCGCCGTACCACTGGTGCGCCGTCGCGTAGCCCGGGGCGAGCGCCACCGCGCGTCGGAAGTCCCGCTCGGCGTCCGCCCACCGCCACGACGCGGCCAGCAGGTTCCCCCGCGACGCGTACCCCTCGGCGAGCGTGCTGTCGAGCGCGATCGAGCGCTCGGCGGCATCCATCGCCAGGCGCAGCGCGGAGTCGTGCGGGGTGGTGCCGTAGAGCGGGAGCAGCGCGTACGCGTCGGCGAGGCCGCTGTAGGCGAGCGCGTAGCGCGGGTCCTTCGCCACCGCCTGGCGGAAGAAGCCGATCGCCTTGCGCAGCGCGTCCTCGCCGCGCTTCTGGAAGAAGTAGCGGCCGCGCAGGTACTGGTTGTACGCCTCGATGTCCGCGGTGCCGCGCGCCTCGGAGCGCGCCGGCTGGGCGGCGGCCGCGGCGGCGGTGTCGGCGTCGGCGAAGCGCTCGCTCAGCGCGTCCACCACCGCGCCGGCGACCTCGTCCTGGAGCGCGAAGACGTCCTCCGCCGCGCCGTCGTAGACGTCCGACCAGAGCATGTAGCCGTCGGCCGCGTTCACCAGCCGAGCGGTCACGCGCACGCGCTTCCCCTCGCGCTGGATGGTCCCCTCCAGCAGGAGCGCGACGTTGAGGGACTTCCCGATCTCGGCGGCCGACGTCGTCCCCTGGATGGCGCCGGCGGCGGTGCGCGAGGCCACGCGCACCCCGGCCACGCGGCTGAGGGCGCTCGTCAGCTCGTCGGTCATGCCGGCCGCGAGGTAAGCGTCGGTGGAGTCGCGGCCGATGTTCACCAGCGGGAGCACCGCGATCGACCTGGCCGGCGGCCCGACCGGGGCCGCGGGCGCGCCGCCGGCCGCCGCGCCGGGCACCGCCGGCGCGCCCGCGCGGCGCGCGCCCCAGTAGACCGCGCCCCCGCCTAACAGGAGCGCGGCGACCGCGACCGCCGCCAGCAGCGGCCGGCGCGACGCGCGGACGGGGACGGTGGCCGGCGTCGGCATGGGCGTCGGCATCGGCGCCGCAGCCACGCCCGCCGGCGTGCCGGCCGGGGTCGCGCCCGGGGTGGCCGACGGGGTGCCGCTGGGGGTGAGCGCGGCCGGGGCGGAGGCGAAGGCGCCGCTCACCATCTCCGGATCCTCGAGCGCCGCGGCCAGGTCGGTGGCCGTCTGCGGGCGGTGCTCGGGCTCCTTCTCCAGGCAGCGCCTGACGAGATCGGCCAGCGCCGCCGGGATGTCCCCGCGGTGCGAGGGGAGCGGCTTCGGCGCCTCGGTGAGGTGCGCGGCGAGCAGCGCCTGCGGCGAGCGCCCGGTGAACGGGAGTGCGCCGGCCAGCATCTCGTACGCCATGACGCCGAAGGCGTAGATGTCGGCGCGGTGGTCGGTGTCGGGGTCGCCCGCGGCCTGCTCGGGCGCCATGTAGGCCGGCGTGCCGAGCGACGTGCCGACGAGGGTCAGCGTCCCCGCTTGGGTCGCCGCAGCCGTGTCCGCGTCCGTCTCCGACGAGACGCGGCGCAGCGCCGAGGAGAGCGCCTTCGCCACGCCGAAGTCGGCGACCATCGCGCTCCCGCCGGCCAGCAGGACGTTGTCCGGCTTGATGTCGCGATGGACGATGCCGTGCTCGTGCGCGTAGGCGAGCGCGCGCGCCACGTCGCGCAGGACGCGCACGGCCTCGACCACGCCCAGCCGCCCGCGCCGGAGCCGCGCCCGGAGCGATTCGCCCTCGACGTAGGGCATGATGTAGTACGGCGACCCGTCCGCCTGGCCGGCGCTCAGCACGCCGACGATGTGCGGGTGCTGGAGCGCGGCGACGAGCATGATCTCGCGCCGGAAGCGCTCCACCGAGACCGTCGCCGCCAGCTCCGACGAGAGCAGCTTCACCACCACCCGCCGCCCCAGCGCGTTGTCGCGCGCCACGAACACGCGCGACATCCCCCCGCCGCCGAGCTCGCGCTCGACGGTGTAGGCGGCGCCGAGCGCCTGCTGGAGCTGGTCGTGGAGGCTGATGGTCACGAGAGAATTCGGGCGGCCGCGCCGCGTCGCGAGGCTCACCGGTCAGACACCGATGTGTTACGCGCGACGGGACCCGACCCGTTTCCAGGTTGGACACGTCGGCGCCGCCCAGGGTTGAGACGGAATGGTGCACCGGCGCACCCGCGCCCGCCATTCGTCCCGCCGAGCCCGGGACTCGTGCCGCCGCCCCCGCCATTCACGCCACGCCTCCCGCGCGCGACGTGCGCACGCTGACAGACTAGTCAGGCCGCCGGGCCGGGACGATTCGTTCAAGGCAATTGACCACCGAGGACACAGAGGACACAGAGGGAGCGCCCCTGCAGCAGATGTGGGGGCCTTGATTCATCAAGGCCCGCCCCCTCGGCGTCTCGGTGCCTCTGTGGTCGATTCTATAAGACGTCCCGGCCGAGATCGCTCCACTCTTCCATTGCATCGCACCGACATGCCCTCGTACTCCGCCACGCTACTGCTTCTGTCACTCGCCGCCGCGCCGATTCGCGCACAGTCACCGGCCGCCGCCGACACCGGCGTCGTGCGCGGGCAGATGGGCGCCGCGCTCGACCAGCTGCTGTCGCGGCTGGCGGCGTACGGGCTCTCGGGCGCGATGCTCGTGGCGAAGGGGGACACGGTCGTCCTGCACCGCGGGTACGGGCTGGCGAACCGCGCGGCGAACGCGCCGGTCGCGCCCGAGACGCCGTTCATGATCGGGTCGCTGTCGAAGCAGATCACCGCCGCCGCGATCGTGAAGCTGGAGGCGGAGCGCAAGCTCGCGACGACCGACACGCTCGGGAAGTTCTTCCCGGGGCTGCCGCCGGAGAAGGCGCGCATCACGCTGCACCAGCTGCTCACGCACACGGCCGGCTACCCGTACCTGGAGCCGAACATGTTCGCCGAGGTGAGCCGCGAGCAGGCGGTGCGCCAGGCGCTGGAGCTGCCGCTCGACCGCCCGCCCGGGGAGCGCTACGCGTACGCCAACCCGGGCTACACCATCCTGGCCGGCGTCGTCGAGCGCGCGTCCGGGGAAACGTTCGAGGCGTACCTGACGAAGCACCTGCTGGAGCCGGCGGGGATGCGCAGCACCGGCTTCATGGGCGAGCCGCGGTGGCGGGACGCGCGCGTGACCACGCACTCGTACTCCGACGCGAACGACGAGGGCCCGATGGCGGGCTTCCCCGGCATCGCGAAGGCGGTCGGCGCCGGGTCGATCATCACCACCGCGGGTGACCTCTTCCGCTGGGAGCGCGCGCTCCGCGGCGGCGCGCTCCTCCCCGACTCGGCGACGCGCAAGCTGTGGGCGCCGCACGTGCCGACCGGGCAGGGGCCGGTGAGCGTGAGCTACGGCTACGGATGGAACGTCGTGCGCACGCTGCGCAACACGACGCTGATCAACCACGGCGGCGACATCGGCGGCTACAACGCCGACATGCGCCGGTACGCGGACGAGGGCTTCACGGTGATCTTCCTCTCGAACGCGCGGAGCGGCGGCGTGGGCTATCGTCAGGCGGTGATGAACAGCATGGCGCTGACGATGGTCGGCGCGCCGGGCGGGCTCCAGCCGCCGGCGGTCGCGCGGCTGTCGCCCGCGGCGCTGCGCCCGCACGCGGGCACGTACGCCCTCCCCTCCGGCGCCCGGCTGGCCGCGCGGCTCGACAGCGCCGGCGGCACCGCCCGCCTGGTGCTCTCGGCGGAATCGCAGGAGGGCATCTCGCTGCTCGCCGGCGCCGACAGCTCGCGCCGGGCCATGGAGCAGGAGCTCAACGCCCTCGCCGGCCGCGTGGCCGAGGCGGCGGCGCGCGGCGACGTGGAGCCGCTGGTGGCCGCGCTGCACCCGAGCATCCCGACCGACGGCGCCCGCGACGGCGTGCAGGCCGCGATGCGCGCCCTCCGCGACACGCTCGGCGACTTCGCGCGCGCCGAGGTGGTGGGCACGGCCGTGCGCTCCCCGGGCTCGGCGACGACCTACGTCCGCCTGCACTTCGCCCGCGGCAGCCGGCTCGGCGCCTACGGCTGGTCCGCAGTCGGCCCCGGCCAGCTCCGCATCGCCGGGATCGACGACGACCTCCCGGCGGCGATGGCGACGCCTTTCCTCCCCGAGTCCCCGACGACGCTCGCCGCCTTCGACATGTTCGCCAGCAAGACCGTCCGCGCGACCTTCTCGTCAGGCAGCGTGACGATCGCCGGCCCGGGCGGCAGCGCGACGGCGCGGCGGGTGGAGGAGGCGGCGCGGAAGTAGGGGCGGGACTCGCGCATCGGGACTCGGCCATCGGGACTCGGCACTCGGCCCGCACTGTCGAGTCCCGGTGGGGGCGCTAGCTTTGCCCCTGACGCCACCACACGCCGATGCGCCTTCACGCCGCCCGGACCGCGCTGTCGCTCGCTCTCACTCTCGCATCCGCCGCCGCGGCACGCGCCCAGGCGCCGGCCGACACCGGCGTGGTCCGGACGGACGTCGCCGCCGCGCTGGATACGCTCATGAAGCGGCTCGAGGCGTTCGGGCTGTCGGGGGCGCTGCTCGTCGCCGAGCGGGGGGAGGTGATCCTGCACCGGGGCTACGGGCTGGCCAGCCGCGAGCGCGGACTCCGCGTCAGGCCCGAGACGCCGTTCCTCATCGCCGCCCTGTCGATGCAGTTCACGGCCGCCGCAATCTTGAAGCTGGAGGCCGACGGGAAGCTGACGACGACCGACACGCTCGGGCGCTTCTTTCCCCAGGCGCCGGCGGACAAGCGCGGCCTCACGCTGCACCAGATCCTCACCCACACGGCCGGCTTCCCACTCCTCGAGGCGGACAAGTTCGCCGCCGTCAACCGCGACCAGCTCATGCGCGAGGTGCTGGCGCTTCCGCTCCAGTCCGCGCCCGGCGGGCAGCCGCTCTTCTCGTACCCGGGCTACGCGCTCCTCGCCGGCGTGATCGAGCGCGCGTCGGGCGAGACGTTCGAGCGCTACCTGACGTCGCGGCTCTTTCGGCCGGCCGGCATGCGCTCGACCGGCTTCTTCGGCGAGGCGCGCTGGCTGGCCCCGGGCGTCGTGACGCGATCCTACACGGACTCGAGCGACGAAGGCCCCTTGGGCCAGTTCCCCGGCGGGGCGAAGGCCGTGGGCTCGGGCTCGATCGTCACCACGGCGGGCGACCTGTACCGGTGGGAGCGGGCGCTGCGCGACACCCTCATCCTTCCGGACTCGGCCAAGCAGAAGTTCTGGACGCCGCACGCGACGCTGGGCGACTCACCCAACGCGTACGGCTACGGGTGGGTCGTCCAGCGGACGGCGCGCGGCACGAGGATGATCGCGCACGCCGGCGACCTGTTCGGGTACAACTCGGAGATGCGCCGGTACGTGGACGACAACTTCACGGTCATCTTCCTCTCCAACGCGCGCACGGACGGCTTCGGCTACCGCGAGGTGCCGCTGGAGACGATCGAGCTTCGGATGGCCGGCGTGCCGGGCGGGCTTGACCCGCCGGCGCTCGCGTCCCGCCGGCCGCCGCCCGCGGCGTTGCGCGCGCTCGGCG
>DATFPD010000764.1:0-1548 GCA_035265005.1 Gemmatimonadaceae bacterium
TTAGGGAACGGCGGGCGGGGCAAGGGCGGGAACGGCGGGGACGGCGACGGCGGGGGCGACACAGGTGTCGCCCCTGCGGACATCCTGTCGGGATGCATTGTCGCGGCGTGCCGACATCACGGCGGAACCCTGTCCCCGGGCGCCGGTATCTAGGCATCCCGGCGCGGCCGTGTGTAACATTCTAGGCCTGCCGGCTCCCCCATATCGAACCGAGGAGAGAGTTTCATGCTGCATGTTCGCCGCCCGGCGACCGCCGCCGCCGCCGCCGCTGCTGCTGCCACGCTGGCCGCGCTGCTGGCGGGTGCCGCCGTCATGCCCGCGTCGGTCGCGGCGCAGGACGCCTGCAAGATCGACTACAACAAGCCGAGCGAGATCAAGAGCCTCTACCTCGCGATCGACTTCAAGAAGGACCGCAAGTCGATCGGCGACGCGATGCGCGCGCTCACCGCGAAGTGGGACAAGATGGCGAGTCTGCCGGCGGCGCACCTGCTCGTCGGCCGCGCGCTGATGTGGTACGCCTCGCAGCCGGACGCGCCCGC
The DNA here is from genome assembly GCA_035265005.1 of Gemmatimonadaceae bacterium. Lineage (GTDB taxonomy): Bacteria > Gemmatimonadota > Gemmatimonadetes > Gemmatimonadales > Gemmatimonadaceae > DATFPD01. Next base: position 540 of record DATFPD010000764.1, read on the forward strand.
GACCATGCGCCGCGGCGACCTGGGCTACGCCACCAACCCCGAGCAGACGGTCGACCTCGTCGCCGAGATGGAGAGGGAGTCGGCCGAGGTGGACCGCCTCGTCCCCGCCTGCCGCTCGGAGACCGACGCGGTCCGGCGCTTCGTGCTGATGAAGTCGCTCAACCAGTCGGTCGAGTACATCAACTTCCAGTCGTCCGACCAGGCGCTGGTGAAGGGGAAGCTGGACACGGCGCGCGCGCTGCTGGAGCGCGCGATCCGGGTGACGCCGGAGCTGCCCTACGGGCACTTCTACATGTCCTTCGTCGCCCGCCGGCAGAACGACACGACGGCCGAGCGCGCGGCGCTGCGCCGCGTCGTCGAGCTGGCGACGAAGGACGCGGTCCTCAAGGACACCTCGCTCGCGAGCACCCGCCGCGACGCGCTGATCAACCTGGGGATGAGCTACTACAGCGAGGCGCAGGCGGCGCCCGAGGGGCAGAAGGCGCGGCCCTCCGGCGAGGCCACGAGCTACTTCCGCACCATCCTCGCCGAGTACCCGAACGACGCCGAGGCGGCGAAGGTGCAGAACGTGTTGAACAGCTCGCTGGCGATGTCGGGCGACACGGCGGCGACGCAGCGGATCTACGACGACATGCTGGCGAACCCGACGAAGTACAGCGACGACCAGCTCGTCTCGACCGGCATCCAGCTGTTCAACGGCGGGAAGGGGAGCCCCGAGCGCGCGCTGCGCTTCTTCGAGTCCGCGCTGACGGTGAACCCGAACCAGCGCGACGCGCTGAACAACTCGCTCAACCTGTACTACCGCCTCAAGCAGTACGACAAGCTGGTGGCGTCCGCCCCGCGCTTCCTCACCATCGAGCCGAACCTCATCACGACCTATCAGCTCATTGGCTACGCGTACCAGGAGCTGTCGAAGGCCGAGAAGGACGCGGCGCGCAAGAAGGCGCTCTCCGACTCGTCGAAGAAGTACGTCGAGGGCGGGACCAAGCTGCCGGTGTCGGTGCAGATC
>DATFPD010000765.1:0-6568 GCA_035265005.1 Gemmatimonadaceae bacterium
GACCCGGGGCTCAACTACTACATCCCGCTCGACCAGTACCGCACGGACGACGTCTCGCTGTTCGTGCGCACGCGCGGCGCGGCGGCCGCGTCGCACGTCGAGGCGGTGCGGCGGCGGCTCCAGCGGCTGATGCCCGGCTCGGCGTACGTGACGATCATGCCGCTGCGCCAGATCGTCGGCGGCAACATGCGGTCGTGGGAGCTGGGGGCGACGATGTTCCTCGCCTTCGGCGCGCTGGCGCTGGCGGTGGCGGCGGTGGGGCTCTACGGCGTGATCGCCTACAACGTCGCGCAGCGCACGCAGGAGCTGGGGGTGCGCATGGCGCTCGGCGCCCGCGCGGCGAGCGTGCTGCGGCTGGTGCTGGGCGAGGGGGTGCGCTTTGCCGCGGCGGGCGTCGTGCTGGGCGTCGGGATCGCGCTCGCAGCCGGTCGGTGGGTGGCGCCGCTCCTGTTCGACGTCTCGCCGCGCGACCCGCTGGTGTTCGGCTCCGTGGTGACGGTGGTGCTGGGCGTGGCGCTGCTGGCCAGCCTGGTCCCGGCGCTGCGCGCAGCGCGCGTGGACCCGGCGTCGGCGCTGCGGCACGACTGAGAACAAATCGACCACCGCGGCACCGAGACACCGGGGGCGTGCACACCGGTCGGGGCCCTCTACCGGGATGATCTGCTGGAATCGACCACAGAGACACAGAGGACACCGAGGAGGGGCACACGAGGAGAGTGCCCCTCTCCCGGGATGAGATGTGAGACTCCTGAAAGGGGTCGCGGCCGCAGGGTTCTCCCCAGCGCTTCAAGCATCTCGTCCCGGCAGGGGGACCCCTCTCCCGTGTGCCCTTCCTCTGTGCCCTCTGTGCCTCTGTGGTGGACCCCAACGCATCGTCCCGGCTGGGGGCTCTCTCTTCGGTGTGCCCCTCCTCGGTGTCTTTGTGCCTCTGTGGTCGATCTCGCCAGAGCGTCCCGACCCGGATGCCCGACGGCCTCGCCTGAAACCGTTTACACCCATCCCGCCGTAGGGGCTCGCGAACGCAACGCTCGGTAGTGGGTCAGTTTGAGGCGACGGCGACGGCGACGGCAACGGCAACGGCTTTGACAGGATGCACAGGAGGGTGAACAGGAGGGTGAACAGAATGCGGGCCCCGGGAGGCGTGGCTTCCCGAAGCAGTCATCCTGTTCACCATCCTGTTTATCCTGTCGCAGTTCATCCTGTCACAAGGCCGTCGCCGTTGCCGCCACTTCAAAGTGACCCACTACCCAACGCTCCGTGACGTCAGCCTCCTTCGGATCATGGAAACGCTCCGGCAGACTCTGCGATACGCGGCCTCGATGCTTCGGGTGAGCCCCGGGGTGTCGCTCGTCGCCGTGCTCGCCGGGGGCGCGCTGGGGGATCGGCCGATGGGCGGACGCGAACTGGGCGTGCTGGCCGAGCGCCGGGGGGCGGCGACGACCGTGTCGGTGGTGGCGGCGATGGACGCCGACGTGCGCGAGCGGGGCCGCACCCCGGACTACGTCGTCGCGGAGCGCGCGGACACCGCGGACACCGCGGGGGCGCCGGCGGCGAGCGCGGCCAGCGCTCCGGAGGCGCTGGGGCTGGCGGTCGGGCGCGAGGGAAGCGCGCTCGGGTCGCGGACCGCGGCGACGGACTGGTTGCCGGCGCGGTAGGCCGTCACCCCCGCCGCAGCGTGAGGGTGAACGTCGAGCCTTCGCCCACTCGGCTCTCCGCGGTGAGCTCGCCGCCCATCCCGCGCGCCAGCTCGCGGCTGATGGCGAGGCCGAGCCCCGTGCCGCCGGCGGTTCTCGTCAGGCGGGTGTCCACCTGCACGAACGGGTCGAAGATCGCGTCGAGGCGGTCGGCGGGGATGCCGACGCCGGTGTCGCGCACGCGGACGCGCACGGCGCGCGCGGCCGGATCGTCCTCGCAGGCCACCGACACGCGGCCGCCGGGCTCGGTGAACTTCACCGCGTTGGAGAGCAGGTTCACCAGCACCTGCTGCACCTTGTCCGGGTCGGCCACGGCGACGAGCGCCTGGTCGCACGCCTCGACCTCGAGCGCGACCCCCTTCGCCGCGGCGAGCGGCTGGATCACCGGCTCGGTGGCGTCGAGCGCCTCGCGCACGGGCGCGGGGCGGATGACGTACTCCACGCGGCCGGCGTCCACCTTTGCGTAGTTCAGCACGTCGTTGATCAGGCCGAGCAGGCGGCGCTGGTTGACGCGGATCCGCTCCAGGTCGGCGAGCTGCCCCGGCTCGAGCGCGCCGCGCACGCCCATCTCCAGTAGCTCGACGTAGCCGCCGATGGCGTTGAGCGGGGTGCGCAGCTCGTGGCTCATCACGGCGAGGAACTCCGACTTGGCGCGGCTCGCCGCCTCGGCGGTCTCCTTCGCCTCGCGCAGCGCCTCGTCGGCGCGCTTGCGCTCGGTCACGTCCTCCTGCACGCACACCCAGTGCGCCCGGCCGCCGAGCTCGATCGCGGTGATGCGCGCGCGGGTGACGAACGGCGTGCCGTCCTTGCGCCGGTTCTGCCACTCCCCCACCCACTCGCCGGTCGCCTTGAGCTGCGCGATCACCTCGGCGACGATGCGCTGGTTCTCGTCAGGCGGGTAGGTGTTCTGGACGGTGACGTGCTGCCCCACCAGCTCGCCGCGCGCGTAGCCGAACATCTCGTCCTCGGCGGGGTTGGTGTAGACGATCACGCCCGCCTCGTTCGTGACGCTCACCCCCTCGCGCATGCTCTCCAGCACCCGCGCCTGCATCGACAGCGCCTCCTCGGCGCGCCGGCGCTCGGTGATGTACCGCCGGCGCTCGGTGACGTCGATCTGCGCGCAGATGACGCCGGCCACCTCGCCGGCGGCGTCGCGCAGCGGGTCGACGGTGAGGTCGTAGTAGCGCGGCTGCCCGTCCTCGTAGACCAGCACCTCGCGGCGCTCGCTCTCCCCGGTGCGCAGCACCTTCCGCTTGATGGCCTCCATCGCCTCGGCGTCCAGCGTGCGCTCGAACAGCTCCATGTCGCGCTTGCCGATGACCCGGCGCACCCGGTCGCCGAGGGCGGGGTTGTGCATCCAGGTGTAGCGGAGGTCGCGGTCCTGGCTGGAGGTGATGACCGCCGACCCGCGGAGCGCGGTGCGGAAGCGCTCCTCGCTCAGCCGCAGCGCCTCCTCGGCCTCGACGCGCGCGGTCAGGTCGACGTGGACCAGGACGACGTGCGTGACGCGGCCGCCGGCGTCGCGCACGGGGTAGAAGTGCCCCTGCGTCCAGACGGTGCGGCCGGCGCCGCTGGTCGACAGGCGCGAGATGTCGTAGCGCACCGGGGGCGTGACGACGGTCTCCCCGGCGAAGGCGCGGCGGATGACGGGGAGCGCGCCCTGCCGCTCCAGCTCGGGGTCGGCGAGGACGTTGTAGTCCGGCGGCGCGCTGTCGACCGGGACGCCCCAGAAGCGCTCGAACGCCGCGTTGGCGGCGAGGAGGCGGCCCTCGGCGTCGTAGATGACGGTGCTGAAGGGCGACTGCTCGAAGAGGGCGCGGGAGTAGAACGAGGCGTCCGCCGCCCGCGGGTCATCGCTCATCGCCGCCCCTCCGCATCCCGATGCCCCACGTCACGACCCAGGGGAGCCCTCCGCGTCGTCGGCGCGCCGGCAGGGCAGGGCGAAGGCGAACACGGAGCCGCCTTCGGGCGGGAACTCCGCCCACGCGCGCCCGCCGAGCGACCGCACCGTCTCGTGCACGATGCTGAGCCCCAGCCCCGACCCTTCCACGCCGGTCACCGTCGCGTCGTACGTGCGGAAGAAGCGCTCGAACAGCTGCCGCCGCTCCGCCTCCGGCACGCCGGTGCCGTTGTCGGCGACCTCGACGACGGTCTCGGCGGCCCGGCCGTCGGCGTCGCGCGCGACGTGGCCGCGAACCTCCACCCAGCGGCCGTGCTTCGCGCGGTCGGCGTACTTGATGGCGTTCGACACGAGGTTGGAGAGCACCAGCTCGACGGCGGCCGCGCTCACCTCCACGACGGGCAGCTCCTCGGAGACGCGGAGCGTCACGCCCTGCGCGCGGGCCATCTCGCGGAGCTGGCGCACGACCTCGGCCGCCGCCTGGGGCAGCTGCACGTGCCGCTGCTGGCGCACGTCGGCGGAGAGGCGGCTCAGCTCGAGCAGGTTCTCCAGCACCGCGTGCATGCTGTCCACGTTCCGCACGATCACGTCCACCAGCCGCTCGCGCTCGGGCGCCGGGATGCCGGCGATCTTGAGCACCTGGCCGGCGCCCGTCGCCGCCCCGATGCGGTTCCGGAGCTCGTGGGTGAGCGTCCGGTTGAACGACCGCAGGCGCTCCTCGCGCTCCTTGAGCTGCGCCCGCATGAGCTGGAGGTAGCGCACCGTCGTCGCCTGCTGGATGAGCGCGATCGCGTGAAAGACGCGGTGCGCGCAGGTCAGCAGCTCGCTCCGGCTGCACTCCTCGTCGATGTCGTCGACCGTGCGGGTGAGGAAGGCGAAGAGGATGCTGCCGAGCAGCTCGTACTCCTTCAGCAGCTCGTACTCGTCGAAGCCCTGGCCGTGGCGCAGCGCGCCGAGCTCCATCGCCTTGGCGATGACCGGCGGCTCGCCGGCCACCGACTGCGACGGGTTCTCGAGGTAGTCGGCGATCCCGTCGACCAGCAGCGGGACGTGGTCGAGCAGGTCCTCGGTCGGGAAGACGCGCTTCGGGTCGAGCGTGACGCGCGCCGAGATGCGCTCCAGCCACCGCCCGGTGAGCTCCTCCCTGGACCCGCGCAGCCGCGAGGCGAGCGTGATGGCGAGCGGACAGTCGGCGGTGAGGTCCATGGGCAGCAAGGTAACAGCTAGCGGCGCTCTCGGGGACGCACGGCGCGGCCGCTAGAGCAGATGCCCGGTCAGTGGACAGTATTGGCCACTGGTGGGCCCTTGATGAATCAAGGGCCCACCAACTGCTCCCTGCTGTCCCGGCATCAGTTCTGGAGCAGTCGCCGGAGGGACGGAGGGGAGGACGGGTGGGAGGGCGGGTGCTCCGCCGCGGCCTTCCGCGTGCTCCGTGGCGAACAGCCAGGCGGCAACCGCGCTAGCACTCGTGCAACCAGCGCCCCAGTGCCCCGTCGTACTCCGCGCGGCGGCGCTCGAGGTCGTCGCGGGCGGCGCGGCCCATCGCGGGGAGCTCGGCGCGGCGGCGCCAGGCGTCCTCCAGCGCGTCGAGGAGGGCCTGCTCGAACGCCGCAGGGCCGCCGGCGGTGGGCACGATCCAGCCGGTGGCGCCGGGGCGCACGAGGTCGGCGGCGCCGCAGCGGTCGGTGACGATCACCGGGAGGCCGGTCGCCATCGCCTCGGCGACGGCGAAGCCGTAGCCGTCGTGCAGCGTGGGGAGGACGTAGAGCTCCGCGTCGTGCAGGCCGCGGGCGACCTCGCGGACCGGACCGGCGCGCACCTCGAGCCCCACCCGCTCACGCTCGAGGAGCCGCCGCGTGCAGCGACTGTCCGTGGCCCCCATGAGGTCGAGCCGCAGGCGCGGCGCGCCGAATCGGCGGGCGGCGCGGAGCAGGTAGACGAAGCCCTTGTGCAGACCGAGGGACGCGCTGAAGCAGACGCGCAGCGGGCTGCCGGGGCGCGGCGCTTCGCGCGTCGTGTACGCGAAGCGGCCCAGCAGGTCGCCGAGCGGGTAGGGAACGACGTGGACCCTCTCCGCCGGCACGCCGCGCTCCACCATCGACCGCTTCGAGAAGGCCGAGGCGACCCGGATGCGGTCCGCCAGCGCGTACTCCTCCTCCACCCGCGCGACCATCCGCCGGCTGGGGTGAACGCGCAGCGACTCGTCGCACCAGTGCCGCGCTTCGCGCACCCCCACGTCGCGGTAGTCGCGGATGTCACCCGTGGTGTTGTCGAGGATGGCGGGGACGCTAGCCGCCCTGGCCCAGCGGAGCGTCTCCAGCGCTACCTCGGTGAACGCGTAGCACATCCCCGGCGCGATTCGGCGCACCTCGCCCGCGGCCCAGCGCCCCAGGCGGCTGGCGTTGAGGTACGTGTACTGGCCCTCGTGCCAGCGCAGCCACGTGTACCGCCGCAGCCAATCGGGCGGGGCCGGCGGCGCCGGATGCCACGCCGGCCGTGGGACGTCGGCCGGCCATCGCGACGGGTCGGGCATCGCGGGCCCGAGGCCGTGCACGGCGCGACCGCTGCGGGCGAGGGCGACCAGCACGTCGTACGCGAGCACGCCCTGCCCGCCGACGCCAACAGGCAGCTGGTACACCGTGGCGACCGTGGCAGCAGCGTTGGCGCTGGCGCCGCCGGAGTTCGTCTGGTGAGCAGCGTCTGGCACGGGCCGTCCGGCGTTCGTGTCGTCCGTAGATGTTCTCTGGACGGTGCCGGCCCGCGCAGCCAGCTTCGAGCCAGGCGAGGCGACGAAGCTACATCGCGCGCGGCGGCGGGCGCCACCTGGCGAGCTCCGCAGCGCGGCCCCGCGTTGGTAGTGGGTCAGTTCGAGGGCAGCCGCCGCGACGGCAACGACAACGGCAACTGCAACGGCAACGGCGTTTTGACAGGATGCACAGGATGCACAGGATGGTGAACAGGATGACGGGCCCCG
>DATFPD010000766.1:0-3588 GCA_035265005.1 Gemmatimonadaceae bacterium
TGGAGCGTCGCTCGGGACCCTGCCCGTCGCCGCGCGTCGTCTTCTGCTTTCGCTTTGCCATCGCTGTGCGAAGTGTCATCTTGCCGTGGCCGCCGGGCGCGCCGGTCGGGCCATGGAGTCTATCGGCCCGAGGGGCGGGAATCCAGCAGCCGCGGGCGCAGCCTCGTCATCCCGCCACTCCGTCACACCCTCACCCCGCGGTGCCGTGCAGTACGGCGACTTCAGCAACCCCTTCCTCGCGGTCGTCTCGTCGATCGCGTACGGCTTCGCGAGCGCGCTCCTCCCGTTCGTCAACACGGAGCTGTTCATCATCTTCCTGGGGACCGTCGCGCGGCGCCGGCCGGCGGCGCTGGCCGCGCTGGTGGTGCTCGTGACGGCGTCGAGCATGGCCGGCAAGGCGGTGCTCTACGTCGCCGGCCGGCAGTTCGAGCGCCTCCCGCCCGGCCGCTTCCGCGACCGCATCGCCGCCGCGCGCGCCCGACTCGGCGCGCACACGCAGATGGGCGGCGTCGCGCTCTTCGCCAGCGCCCTCTTCGGCCTCCCCCCCTTCTACCTGACGACGATCGCCAGCGGCGTCCTCCGCTTCGGCATGCTCCGCTTCCTGCTCATCGGCTTCGCCGGCCGCCTCCTGCGCTTCGCCATCGTCGCCGCGGCCCCGCAGATGCTCGAGGCCTGGTGGCTGTGAAGGGCACGGACTGCGGGGCCGCACAGCAGCCCGCGGCGGCTAGCGGTCCCCTCGACAAGATGTCCTCCGCCTCCCTCTGCATTCTCGTCGCCGACGGCGTCCGGGCGGACACGCTCGGGCGGATGATGGACGACGGGGCGCTGCCGGCGCTGGCGCGGCTGCGCGCGGAGGGCGGGGCGTACGACATAACGAGTACGTTCCCGTCGGTGACCGGGCCGGCGTACACGCCGTTCGTGATGGGGCGGTTCGCCGGGCGCGCCGGGGTCCCGGGGATCCGGTGGCTCGACCGCGAGCGGCGGCGGGCCTCGTTCCCGGACTACGCGCGGGACTACGCGGGCACCGGGATGCGCCACATCGACGGGGACGTCGAGCCCGGGGCGCCGACGATCTTCGAGCTGGTGCGCGGAAGCATCGCCGCGGTCAGCATCGTCAGCCGCGGGGTGGCCCGACGGGACCACGTCGGCACCACCTACGCGGACATGCTGCGGGCCGCGCGCGCCGTGTACTCCGGAAACTTCGACCGCTGGCTGGCGATGGACCGCGACGTCGGGCGGCGGCTGGCGCGGCGGGTGCGCGAGACGCTCCCCCCGCTCGCGTTCGCCGCCTTCCTCGCGGCCGACAAGGCGTCGCACCTGGCGGGCCAGGACTCGGCGATCGCGCGCGAGGCGATCGCCGTCGTGGACGACGTGGCCGCCGAGCTGCGCGCGGACGCCGAGCGCGCGGGCCGGTGGGAGTCCACGCACCTCTGGGTGGTGAGCGACCACGGACACTCGCCGGTGACCGGGCACGACGACCTGGTGGAGGTGATGCGGTCGCTGCGGCACCGCACCGTGGCGCACCCGCGGCCGTACTCCGCTCGGCCGGCGGACGTGGCCGTGATGGTGAGCGGGAACGCGATGGCGCACCTGTACCTGGACCCGGCGCGCCGCGCGCGGGAGTGGTGGCCCGCGCTCGGCGAGCGGTGGGGCGCGCTCGTGGAGGCGCTCGTCTCCCGCGAGTCGGTGGACCTGGTGCTCCTCCCGCACTCCCCGACGCGCACCGAGCTTCGCGCCGGCGGCCCCCGGCGCGGCGCCGCGTTCGTGACCGCGGAGCCGGGGCCCGGGGGCGGCACGCGCTACTCCTACCTCCCCGAGAGCGGCGACCCGCTGGGGCTGGGCGCCGAGCTGCGCGCGCTGCCGCCTGACGAGGCGTACGACGCCTGCGCACCCACGGACTACCCGGACGCCATGGTGCAGATCGCCCAGCTCGCCGGCGCCCCGCGCTCGGGAGACGTGATCCTCTCGGCGGCGCGCGGCTGGGACTTCCGCGCCTCGCGCTACGAGCGCGTCCCGCACGTCTCGTCGCACGGCGCGCTGCACCGCGAGCACATGCTCGTCCCGCTCCTGCTCAGCCGCCCCCCCGCCCGCACGCCGCGCCGCACCGCCGACGTAATGCCGAGCGCGCTCGAGCTGCTCGGCGTGCCGGTGCCGCCGGGGCTCGACGGGGCGAGCTTCGTCGGGACGCAAAGCTCCGCGCCGCGATGAGGAGTAGCGCCGCCAGTCACGGCACGCCCCACGCCCCGCGCAGCCGCTGGTACTCGGCCTCCGGGAGCTGCACCAGCATCGGGCGCGCCGCGGGGTCCAGCCAGCGGAGCAGCGCCTCGAGCTCCTCGGGCGCGAACGCGGTGCAGCCGGCGGTGCCCACGGGGCGCGCTCCTGGAGCGGACGGGCGGGCCCAGATGTGGAGGAAGATGCAGGATCCGCCGCCGGGACGCGGCGCGCCGTCGCCCGCGCCGGCGTTGTGGTCCACGACCAGCCCGAAGCGGTACTGCTGGACCGTGCGCATCCGCTCGGAGCTCGACCAGTCCATCGGCACGGCGTCGGCGCGGTGCACCAGACGGTTGTAGTGGCGGGAGGCCACGTCGTCCACGCACTCGAAGTCGGCGGTGACCTGGCGGTACGGCATCCGCAGCCACGGCCGTACCGAGTCCGGCGGCGCGAAGCCGAACGCGGCGCCCAGCCGGAACGCCCCCGCCGGCGCCCGCCCGTCGCCCTCGCGCTTGACGGGCCCCGTTAGGCGCGCGCGCTCGCCGGCCGACGGCGCCAGCCCGTCCCCCCAGGCCAGCCCGGTGCGCCCGACGACCGCCGGGATCGGCGGCGCGGCCACTCGCCACGCCGAGCCCGCGCGGTCGCGCTCGTAGCGGCGCAGCGTCGCCCCTACCGAGTCCCACCCGGGCGTCACGACGAGCACGAGCTGCCGCGCGTCCGCCAGCGGCCCGGCCGGGGGCGCGCCGCCCGCGCTCCGCCCCCGCGCCGCGCACCCCGCCAGCGCCAGCGCGCCGAGCACGACCGCAATCGTTCGCATCACGCTTCCCCTTCCGCTCGATTCGTCACGTCGCCCCCACGGCCTCCAGGAAATCAGTGAGCATGCCGTACGCCGTCGTGGCGAGGTCCGGCGCGCCGGAGGTGACGGTGAGCCCGCCGGGAAACACGTCCGCCTCGTAATGCATGACCAGCGTGGTCCCGCGGGCGGCGCCGAGCGGGTCCTCTGGCGAGAGCCGCTCCGGTGCGACCCGCGCTTCGACGCGGCCGCCGCGGCCGGCGCGCACCACCCGCCCGACGAGTCGGTACGGCCGGCCGGCGCGCTTCGCCTCGCGCACGGCGTCCGCGTCGAGGGCGCGAATCCCCTCGCGCGCGACCTCGCCCGGCGCGAGCGGCACCCCGAGCAGCACGGTCGCGATCGCGCACAGCTTCACCGCGCTGTCCCAGCCGTCCACGTCGTAGCCGGGGTCGGCCTCGGCCACCCCCATCGCCTGCGCGCGGGCGATCCCTTCGGCGACGCCGAGCCCCTCCTCCACCGCCTCGAGGACCACCGTCGCGGTGGAGGTGAAGACGCCGCTCACCGCGCGCAGCCCGGCCAGCGGC
>DATFPD010000767.1:0-4539 GCA_035265005.1 Gemmatimonadaceae bacterium
CGGCTTCGGCGCCGTGCTCGGACGCTCGTTCGCGCTCGGGCCGAGGCCGGCGACGCCCGAGTCGCTGCGCCGCGCGTTCCACTTCGACACCCAGTGGGGGGCCGCCGCGGGGCTGTGGATCACGACGGGGCTCTGGCGCTGGCTCGGCTCGACCGAGAAGGCGACCGCGTACTACAACACCAACCACATCTTCCTCGCGAAGATGGGGCTGCTCGTCCTGATCCTGGCGCTCGAGGTCTGGCCGATGGTCACGCTCATCCGCTGGCGGGTGGCGTTAGGCCGGGGCGGGGCGCCCGGCGACGTCGCGGCGCCCGCCGCGGTGGGACGCATCGCGACGATCAGCCGGGTGCAGGCGGTGCTGGTGGTCCTGATGGTGTTCGCGGCCGTCGCGATGGCGCGGGGCTACGGGGCGCGGGGCTGAGCGCCCGGGGCCCTCATCCCGGTCGTAGAAGCCGCCGTCAGGGCGGCGCGCTCGCCCCGGATGCCAGCAGCGTGCCCACGACCCCGGCCGCGCTGAGCCACGCCCACGCGGCGAGGGCGACGACCGCGGCCCCGGCGGCCGCGAGCTGCCGCTGGCGCCGCCGTCCCTGTTCCGACGCCGGCACCGGACGCTGCTTCCGCGAGCACTGCATCCACCCCCGCAGTCGAACGCGCTCGTCGCGGCCGAGATCCTCGCGGCCGACATCCCGCCCGGGAGCACCGTGCAGGACGCCATCCGCCGGCTGCGCCCCGAGTTCCTCACCCGCCGCGCCTACTCGCTCGCCGACGACCCGTACGGCGGGCAGCCCGTGGTCTACCTGGACGGTCTCCGGCAGGGCGGCCTGGACGTGTTGCAGACGATGTCCGCCGCCGCGATCGCCGAACGTTTCACCCCGGTGGTGTGATCTCGATCCGCTCGCGGCGCTGACTCGGGCGCGCGCCGGGTGGACAGGCGCCGCGCCGCGGGACAGACTGGATGCTCGCCCACGCCCATCCCTCTGTGCCGCCGTCCCTCGCCTTCCCCTGGCTCCGCGTCGCGCTCTTCGGCCTCTGGTGTGCCGTCGCGGGCGCGCTCGCCGGGCAGTTCCTCCCGCTCGACGCGATCCCGCGCGGCGCGGGGCTGCTGGTGCTCGCGCTCCTTATCGCCCTCGGCCTCGCCCGCGCGGCCTGGGCGATGCGGGCAGCGGTGGACGGCTGGGCGTCGCGGGTCGCCAGGGGAGCGACGAGTGGGGCCGCCGATCGACATGGATGAACAGGGACACGGCAGGGACGATGACGATGATGCACCGCAGACTTTTCGCCTTGCTCCTGGTCCTGACCCTCGCCGCGCCGGCCGCGTCGACGGCGCAGCAGCCGGAGATGCCCCCGGTCGGGATCATCGACTTCTACGGGCTCCGCCGCGTGACGCCGCAGCAGGCGCGGGCGGCGCTCGGCGTTACCGAAGGGGATTCCACGCCGCGGTCGGTGGCGGCGGCGGTGCGGCGGCTGGAGGCGCTGCCGGGCGTGGCGCGGGCGGCCGTCGACCGCGTCTGCTGCGAGCAGGGGAAGGTGATCCTGTACGTCGGCGTCGCGGAGCGCGGCGCGCCGACGATCCGGTTCCGCCCCGCGCCGCGCGGCGCCGCCCGGCTGCCTGACGAGGTGGTGCGCGCCGGCGCGGCCTACGACTCGGCGTTCATGGCGGCCGTCCTGCGCGGGGACGCAGGGGAGGACGACTCGCAGGGGCACGCGCTGATGCACGACTCCGCCGCGCGCGCGGCCCAGGAGCAGTTCATCCCCCTCGCCGAGCGCCACCTCCCGCGGCTCCGGGAGGTGCTCCGCGGCTCGGCCGACGCCGGCCAGCGCGCCCTCGCCGCGGAGCTCATCGCCTACCACCCCGACAAGCGCGCGGTGGTGCCGGAGCTGGTCGCCGCGATGCGCGACCCGTCGGCGGGCGTCCGCAACAATGCCACCCGCGCGCTCGCCGTGATCGCCGTGCTCGCCCAGCGGCGCCCCGAGCTCGGCATCGGCGTCCCGACGGCGCCGTTCGTGGACATGCTCAACTCGCTCGTCTGGACCGACCGCAACAAGTCGTCGATCGCCCTCGGCCGGCTCACCGCGACGCGCGACCCGACGCTGCTGGCCACGCTGCGCGCCCGCGCCCTCCCGGCGCTGGTGGACATCGCCCGCTGGAAGGCGCCCGGCCACGCCTCCTCGGGTATCGTCATCCTCGGGCGGATCGCCGGCTGGTCGGAGGAGCGCATCGGCCAGGCCATGCAGAGCGGCGATCGGGAGTCGGTGATCGCCGCGGCGCGCGGAGGGCAGCGCCACGAGGCGGTCCCGTGAGGGCGACGCTCGCGTCGCCCCTACTCCGCCCGCAGCGCCGCCACCGGATCGATCCGCGTCGCCCGCCGCGCCGGGAGGTAGCTCGCCGCGAGCGCCACCGCGCCCAGGGCGAGCGCCGCCGCGGCGAAGCTGGCGGCGTCGGTGGCGCGGATGCCGTAGAGCAGCCCGGCCATGAGGCGGGTGAGGGCGAACGCCCCCGCCAGCCCGGCCATCGCCCCCGCCCCCGCCATCGCCATCCCCTGGCCCACCACCTGCCGCAGGACCCCGCCCCGCGGCGCGCCTAACGCCATGCGGATGCCGATCTCCTGCGTCCGGCGCGAGACGGCGTAGCTCATCACCCCGTAGATCCCGACCGCCGCCAGCGTCAGCGCCACCGCGGCGAAGGCGCCGAACAGGAACAGGTAGAACCTCGGCTCGGCCGTCGCCCCGGCCACCACCTCGTCCATCGTCTGGAGCCGCGAGACCGGCACGCCGCGGTCGACCGCGTGAACCGCCTCGCGGACCGCCGGGGCGAGCGCGGCCGCCGCGCCGGCGCAGCCGCGTCGCGCCGCGCGGCAGTCGGCGCGGAGCACGAACGTCAGGTAGGCCACGTGGCCGCCCGGGCCCTCCAGGTAATTCCCCTCCTGCAGGTACGGGACGTAGACCTCCTCCCCGGCCGGCGCCGACCACGAGCCGCGCACGACGTTCTTCACCACGCCCACCACGGTCAGCCAGCTCGGGCTCGCGGTCCGCCGCGGGTCGTCGAACGTGAGCCGCTTGCCGATCGGGTCCTCGCCCGGCCAGTGGCGCGACGCGAACATCTCGTTGATCACGATCGCCCCGGGCGCGCCCACGCGGTCCGACTCCGACACGTCCCGCCCGCGCACGACCGGGATGCGCATCGTGCGGAAGTAGCCGGGGAGCACGACGCGGTAGGTGGCGGTCTGCATCTCCCCCGCCGGCAGCAGCGGCCGGCCTTCAATGGCGAACGAGAGCCCCCACACGTCGCCGCCCAGCGGGATGTGGTTGATCGCCGCCGCGGACTCCACGCCGGGGAGCGCGCGCAGGCTCCGCAGCACGTCCTGGTAGAACGCGGCGCGGCGAACCGGCGCCGCCTGCGGCGACCCCGCGACCGACACCTCCATCGTCAGGACGTTCCGGGCGTCGAAGCCGGGGTCGATCCCCCGCAGCGCGGCGAAGCTGCGCGCCATGAGCCCCGCGCCAACGAGCAGGACCAGCGCCAGCGCGAACTCGGAGGCGACGAGGACGCCGCGCATCCGCGTCCGCCGCCCGCCGGCGGTGGAGCCGCGCCCGCCCCCCTCGCGCAGCGCGGCGCCCTGGTGGACGACGGCCCCGCGCAGCGCCGGCACGAGCCCAAACGCCACGCCGGTGAGCAGCGACAGGGCGGCGGCGAAGGCGAGCACGCGCCCGTCGAGCCGCACGTCGCCCGCGCGCGGGATGCTGCCGGCGCTGAGCGCTACCACCGCGGCCGTCCCCCAGCGCGCCAGCGCCAGCCCGGCGCCGCCCCCGAGCAGCGCCAGCAGGAGCGACTCGGTCAGCAGCTGCCTGACGATGCGGCCGCGGCCGGCGCCGAGCGCGGCCCGCACGGCCATCTCGCGCTGCCGGGTGCCGGCGCGGGCGAGCAGCAGGTGGGCGACGTTGGCGCAGGCGATCAGCAGCACGAACCCCACCGCCCCCAGCAGCACCAGCAGCGCCGGCCGGATGTCCCCGACCACCACCTCCTTGAGCGCGCCGACCTCGATGTCCCGCGCCGCCCCGGGCAGCTCCCGGTCCACGCGGGCGTTGATCGCGTCCACCTCGGCGCGCGCCCGGTCGAGGGACGCGCCGGGCTCGAGCCGCGCGAACACGCGCAGGCTCCAGCCGCCGCGCTCGGCGGCGCGCGGGCCTAACGCGAGGGGGCGCCACATCTCGGAGCCGGCGGCCCAGAACGGGGGCGGGAACTCGAACCCGCGCGGCATCACGCCGACGACCGTGTACGGCTCCCCGTTCACCTGCACCGTGCGCCCGACGACGCCCGGGTCGCCGGCGAAGCGGCGCTGCCAGAGCCCGTGGCCCAGCACTACCGCGTGGTCGCGCCCCGGCTCGTCCTCCTCGTCCAGCAGCAGCCGGCCGAGCTGCGGCCGCACGCCGAGCGCGCGCAGCAGGTCCGGGGTGATCCGCAGCCCGCGCACGCTCTCCGGCCGGTCGCCGCCGGTGAGGTTGGCGCCCCACGACTCGGCCGCGCCGACGTGGTCGAAG
>DATFPD010000768.1:0-1809 GCA_035265005.1 Gemmatimonadaceae bacterium
CTTCGCGACGCCGGTGGCCGCGCCGCGCGACGCGGCGGGGTCGAGGTTGAAGTCGAGGCCGGGAAGGCCGACGCGCTCGACGTTGCCCGTGAGCGGGTCGTCGCAGCCCGCGGCCACGGCCGCCGCGGCGATGACGATCCCCGCGAGCGCCGCGCGCGCCGAGCGCGCGGCAGAGAGTGGTCGATGCATCACGCTCCTATTCTCCTCTCCCGCGGGGGACGAAGGTGACGCCGAGCGAGAGGCGGATGTTGTGGGCCGTCGACTTCGCCGCCGGCTTGCCCAGCGGCACCGGGTCGAACTTGTCGGTCCGCAGCAGCGGGTCGGTCGCATCCAGGCGGCTGCGCTCGTACGAGAAGAAGATCACGTCGCGGGCGTCGAACAGCACGCCGGCGTTCGCGCCGATCGGGAACCGCAGTCCGCCGCCGAACGCGGCGCTGGGACCGGAATAGCGGGTCGTGCGACCCATCGCCTGCGGGTCCATGGTGAAGGTGTAGCCACCGACCGACGCCAGCACGTACGGGTGAAGACGCGGGCCTTCCAGGATGGAGGCGGTGAAGCTGGCCACCGCCTGCACCGCGTAGGTGAACTGCGTCACCCGCTGGCTCACGCGGTAGAAGTCGCTGGTGTCTCCGGCCGGCAGCTCGACCAGCGAGAAGAAGCGGCCGTCGGTCTTCGGGCGGGCCGCGCTGCCGCTGAAGCCGATCGCGAGGACCGGCGTCAGGCGGTAGTTGACGTCCAGACTCGCGACCGGCACCGACCGCGCGAGCGCGCTCGCGCGGTCGGAGAGCTGGATGCCTATCGAGGGCGAGACCAGGAACGGGCGGCCGCCGCTCCCGCCGCGCTCCTCGCGCGGCGTGGAGTCGGCGCCCACGTCCTGCGCCCGCGCCGCGGCCGCCGCCGCGAGGGTGAGCGCCGCCAGTACGAGACCACTGCGCGTCATGTCAGTAGCCGAGCTGGAGGGTGAACGTGTTCGTCATCGGCAGGTCGTCCGAGGACATGCGGAACGTCGCGTAGTCGAACGTGAACCGCCGCTGGAAGACCGGGAACGCGAGCCCCAGCCCGTACGCCATGCCGTAGGAGTAGCTCCACGGGCCGTCGTCGGGCGTGTAGAAGCGCTTGCCGGCGCGCAGCGAGAGCACCTGCCGGAACTGGTACTCCACGCCCAGTAGCGGCTGGATGGCGCGGTCGGTCGGGTCGACCACCGCGCCGTTGAGCATCAGCGAGTGGTACTTGGCCCCCGAGTGCAGGATCGCGTTCGGCCCGCCGACCAGCTCCGCGTTGACCGCGAACTGCACGATGCTCGGCAGCGGCACGCTCTCCATGTTCAGCTCGATCGGCACCGTGCGCGACACCGGGAAGACGTCGGCGCGCGTGGGCACCGAGCGCTCCAGCTCCTTGCCGCCGAACTTCCCCTCGGCACCGAGGTTCTGCACCGAGGCGCCGATCGTGATTCCGTAGATGCCGGTGCGGAAGAGCGTCGACACGTCGAAGGCGTACCACTTCGCCTTCGCGATCGTGGCGCCCTCGCTGATGTACTTCCCCGCGACGCCGACCGAGAGCCGGTCGGTGAGCCGCCGCGCGGCGTGGATTCCCGCCGAGTAGGCCACCCACTCGACCGTGCCGCCGCCGGCCGGGTCGCCGCCGTTCGGGAACTGCTCCGTCGTGCGGATGATCTCGCCGCTCGTGAAGTGGTTGAACGAGACGGCGCCGTACGTCGACCCGCCGATCGGGACGCCGACCGCGGCGTAGGTCTGCTGGAGCCCGCTGTTGCCGTACAGGTCGCTCCGCGAGATCGCGGCCGAGACGCTG
>DATFPD010000769.1:0-5937 GCA_035265005.1 Gemmatimonadaceae bacterium
CGTGCTGTAGCGCGTCTGCCCCTCCTTGTCCTGCCACTGGCGGTACTCGATGCGCCCCTCGACGTACAGCTTGTCGCCCTTCCGCACGTACTTCTCGACGATATCCGCAAGCTGCGAGCCTTTGGTGTTCCAGACCACGCAACGATGCCACTCCGTCTTCTCCTGGCGGTTACCGGCCTGGTCGTTCCACGACCGGCTCGTCGCGAGCGAAAACGTCGCGACCCGGTTGCCACCCGTCGTCGACCGCACCTCGGGATCGTTCCCGAGGTTGCCGATCAACGTCACCTTGTTCAGGCTTCGGCTCACTGTTCCTCCTGGCGAGATAGAAGAATGGTCTCCTCGCCGCGCACAGTAAAGACCTTTACCCAAACGTGTGCAAGCGAACGGGTGCAGGGCGTTCGATTTTGTTGCAGCTCGCCTTGCAGCTCGCCTTGCAGCTCACCTCGCGTGCGCCGCGCGCAGGTCGCAGCTCATGACGAGCGCGTCCTCCACCGGCCGGCGGTAGTAGTTGCGCCGCCGAGCCACCTGCGTGAACCCGCGGGACGCGTACAGCTCGCGCGCCGCGCGGTTGGAGTCGCGGACCTCGAGGTAGACGGTCCGGGCGCCGCGCCGGTGCGCGGCCGCGAGGGCCGCGTCGAGCAGCGCCGCGCCCACGCCGAGCCGGCGGTGCGCGCCGGCGACCGCGAGGTTGGCGATCTCTGCCTCGTCGACGACGAACCACGCGACGACGTAACCAGCGACCCCGCGCGGGGCCCCGTCGCGTGACGCGCGCCCGCCCGCCCTGGTGTCCCGCGTCACAGCCACCGCGAACAGGGCGTCCGGGCGGTCGAGGAGCTGCGAGAACGACGCCCGCGACCACGGGTCGGAGAAGGACTCGCGCTCGATCGCCAGCACCGAGTCCAGGTCGGCGCCGGCGGCGCTTCGGATCGCGACGCTCACAGCCGGGCCTCGCTCACGGCGCGAGCGGGCGTCCGTGCGCCGCCTCCCACCGCGCCTGCGCCTCGGCGAGCCGGCCGTAGTCCGGCTCCCACGTCGCCAGATCGACCGCGGTGCCGCCGTCGAGCACCCGCAGCGCCGCCGCGAATCCGCGCGCGTGCGGCCGCAGCTCCCCGTCCCACCCCGGTCCCACCACCCGCACGCCGCCGCCGGCGAGCTCCTCCCGCCTCGCCAGGCGAGCCGGCCCCCGGGCCGCCGCCGCGCCGCCCTCCGACACGCGAACCTCCTGCGCGAACCACTCCCCGCGTAAGGCATCCAGCGCGGCCACGTAGTGGCCCGGCGGCAGCGCCGGGCGCGCCGCCCCGACGATCGCCACCAGCGAGGAGTCGGCGTAGAGCGGGAGCCCGCCCGCCAGGCAGATCCCCTTCGCGATCGACGCCGCTATGCGCAGCCCCGTGAACCCGCCGGGCCCGGCGCCGCAGACTACCCGGTCGAGCGCCGCGACCGCGACACCGGCCTCCCGGAGCGCCTCGTCCACCGCCGGCATGAGCCGCTCGTCCCGGCCGCCGCGCATCTGCACCTCCCGCTCGGCGGCCAGCGTGGATCCGCGGAAGACGGCCACCGTCCCCACCGACGTGGACGCGTCGAGGGCGAGCGTCGCCAGCTCGCGGCTCGCGGCGGAGCCGTTGCGGGCGTCGCTCATCCCGCGAGCAGCAGCCGGCGGCCGTCGTCCCCCGGCAGGTGCTCCAGCCGGATCGGGACGTGCTCCCTCGGCAGGCGAGCGCCGGCGCGCTCGGGCCACTCGACCAGCACGAGCGCCGCGTCGCGCAGGATGTCGTCCCAGCCGAGGTTGGTCATCTCGTCAGGCCCCCGGAGGCGGTACAGGTCCAGGTGGTAGACGGGGGTCCGCGCGCCGGTGTACTGGTGCACCAGCGCGAAGGTGGGGCTCGTGACCTCGCCGCGCACGCCGTAGCCTCGGCAGATCGCTTGCGCGAGCGTGGTCTTCCCCGACCCCAGCTCCCCGGAGAGCGTGACGAGCAGCGGCGCCTCCGCCGCCCGGCCGAACCGCTCGCCCCAGGCGTCCAGCTCGTCGCGCGTCACC
Source organism: Gemmatimonadaceae bacterium (assembly GCA_035265005.1). Classification (GTDB taxonomy): domain Bacteria; phylum Gemmatimonadota; class Gemmatimonadetes; order Gemmatimonadales; family Gemmatimonadaceae; genus DATFPD01. Next base: position 2,039 of record DATFPD010000769.1, read on the forward strand.
GCCAGTCCGCCGCGCGTCACCAGCTCCGGGAGCGGCGGCTCGTGGTGGGGCTGCTCCGCGGCGGCCACGGGCCGGCCTGCCTAACGCTCGCCGCGGAGCTTCGCGAGGCCGGCGGCGCTCCCGGCGGCGCTCCCGGCCCCGCGCCCCCGCCCGCGGCCGCCCCCGCCGCCGTCTCCCGCCCCGGCGCCCGCGGCCGCGGAGCCGCCGCCGCGCGCCTTCAGCTCGAACAGCTGGTCGCGCAGCCGCGCGGCCGCCTCGAAGTCGAGCGCCGCCGCGGCCTCGCGCATCGCCTTCTCCAGCTCGGCCACCAGCTGCGCCGGGTCCTTCTTCTCCGCCCCCCCGCCGTACGAGGCCGCGGGCTCGCTCACGCGCGCGCGCTCCTCGCGCTCGGCGCGGGCGTCGGCGACGCGGGTGACGAAGCGGATGTGCTCGACGCTCTTCACCACGCCCTGCGGCACGATGCCGTGCTCCTCGTTGTACGCCCGCTGGATCGTGCGGCGGCGCGACGTCTCCTCCATGCACCGCTGCATCGAGCCCGTGATCCGGTCGGCGTAGAAGATCGCGCGCCCGTTCACGTGCCGCGCGGCGCGTCCCGTGGTCTGGATCAGCGAGCGGTCGCTGCGCAGGAAGCCCTCCTGGTCGGCGTCGAGCACCGCCACCAGCGAGACCTCCGGCATGTCCAGCCCCTCGCGCAGCAGGTTGATCCCCACCAGCACGTCGAAGTCGCCCAGCCGGAGCCCGCGCACGATCTCCATCCGCTCGATGGCGTCGATGTCCGAGTGCATGTACCGCACGCGCACGCCGACCTGCTGCAGGTAGTCCGTGAGGTCCTCGGCCATGCGCTTGGTGAGCGTCGTGACCAGCACCCGCTCGCCCTTCCGCTCGCGGAGCCGGATCTCGTTGAGCAGGTCGTCCACCTGCCCGCGCACCGGGCGCACCTCGATCTCCGGGTCGAGCAGGCCGGTGGGGCGGATCACCTGCTCCACCACCACGCCCTCGGACATCTCGAGCTCCAGCTCGCCCGGCGTCGCGGAGACCATCACCGCGCGCGGGGTGAGCGCCAGGAACTCGTCGAACACGAGCGGGCGGTTGTCGAGCGCGCTCGGCAGGCGGAAGCCGTAGTCGACCAGCGTGAGCTTCCGCGCGCGGTCGCCGTTGTACATCCCGCGGATCTGCGGCAGCGTGACGTGCGACTCGTCGACCACCACGAGGAAGTCCTCGGGGAAGTAGTCGAACAGACACGCCGGCCGCTCCCCGGCGTTGCGACCGGAGATATGCCGCGAGTAGTTCTCGATCCCGGCGCAGGTCCCGATCTCGAGCATCATCTCGATGTCGAAGTTCGTCCGGCTCTCCAGCCGCTGCGCCTCCAGCAGCTTGCCGTCGCCCCGCAGCTCCTTCAACCGCTCGGCGAGCTCGCCGCGGATCAGCCCCACCGCGCGCTCGAGCGTCGGGCGGGAGGTGATGAAGTGCTTCGCCGGGTAGATCGCCGCGCGATTCAGCGTCGCGATCGTCTCGCCGGTCACGAGGTCGATCTTCGAGATCCGCTCGACCTCGTCCCCCCACATCTCGATCCGGACGCCCTGCTCCTCGTACGCCGGGAAGATCTCCACCGTGTCGCCGCGCACGCGAAAGGTGCCGCGCTCGAACGAGACGTCGTTGCGCCCGTACTGGATGCGCACCAGCGCGCGCAGGATCTCGTCGCGCGGGATCGTCTGCCCGCGCTCCAGGGTGACCATCTGCTCTCGATAGGCGACCGGGTCGCCGAGGCCGTAAATCGCCGAGACCGTCGAGACGATGACCACGTCGGCGCGCTCCATCAGGCTCGACGTCGCGCGCAGCCGCAGGCGGTCGATGTCCTCGTTGATCGACGCGTCCTTCTCGATGTACGTGTCGGTCGTCGGGACGTACGCCTCGGGCTGGTAGTAGTCGTAGTACGAGATGAAGTACTCGACCGCGTTCCGCGGGAAGAAGCTCTTCAGCTCCCCGTACAGCTGCGCGGCGAGGGTCTTGTTGTGCGAGAGCACGAGCGTCGGCCGGCCGTAGTCGGCGATGACGTGCGCCATCGTCATCGTCTTTCCGGAGCCGGTGACGCCGAGCAGCGTCTGGAAGCGGTCGCCGCGGCCCAGTCCCGCGGTCAGCTCGGCGATCGCCCTGGGCTGATCGCCGGCGGGCTTGAACGGCGGCTGCAGATCGAACGGAGCCTTTGCCATACCACAATATAACGCCCCAGGACGGCCTTTGTTCGGGGCCGCTGCGGCGACGGCAAGGGCGACGACTTCGCCCGGTTGAACTGCGACAGGATGAACGGCGACGGGTCGAAGCCGTCGCCGTTCTCAGTCCCCCGCGGCGGGCTCGACCTCGCGGGAGGATCGCGAGACCAGGATGGGCGGCGCCGCTGCCGGCCGGGGCGCCGGAGCGGGGGCAGGCTGGGCGGCCGTGGCGCCGCGGCGATCGTACTCGAAGAAGCGCTTGAGCGAGAGGAAGTGCTTCTCGTAGCAGTGCCAGCTCAGGAAGGCCACCACGTACGAGATCCCGATCGCGACGACGAGGAGCGCCAGCTGCGCCGGGATGTGCGACCCCGCGACCAGCGGCAGCCCGGACCCGCCCGCCAGCCGGTCGCGCACGACGTCGCGCAGCGGGACGTGGAGCAGGTAGAGCGCGTAGCTGTAGCGGCCGATCGCCATCATCGGCTTCGCGGTGAGCATCCGGAACGCCCGTCCGCCCGGCACCGCGCTCACCGCCAGCACCAGCATCGACCCGAAGAACGCCGCCAACGCCGGGAAGACCACCACCTGCGTGCGGAAGGCGAGCGCCGGGAAGTACGTGTCCTCGGGGTGGACGTAGGCGTTGAACACCGCCGAGCCGAGGAGAATGGCGCCCGCGACCGCCGCCACCGGCCGGGCGTATCGCGCCACGCGCGCCACGCCGTTGGGCGCGCGCACGAGCACCGCGAGCAGCCCGCCCGTGGCCAGGGCGTCGATCCGGGCCGGCATCAGCGCGTAGCCCGCCACGCCGTCCGGCGCGAGGAAGTGCAGCAGGATCCGGGCGGCGGTCGCCGACGCGATGGCGCCGATGCAGACGCGGAGCAGCGCCTTCCGGCTGGCCATCCAGACGACGAACGGCCACATGAGGTAGAACTGCTCCTCGATCGCGAGCGACCAGAGGTGCGTCGTGTGCGGCGGCATCGCCTCCCAGCCGCCGCGCGCGAACTGGATGTTGCTGAGGTACGTCCAGAGCCAGAAGCCGCGGTCGAATCCGCTGAAGTCGGGCGCCGTGCGCGGCACCACGATCGGCAGGGCGATGAAGAGCAGCGCCAGGTAGCCGTAGTACAGCGGGAAGATGCGGAGCGAGCGCCGCATGTAGAAGTTGCGGAAGTAGTTCGCGCCGCCCTTGGCGTCGACCAGGATTCCGGTGATCAGGAACCCGGAGAGCACGAAGAACAGGTCCACGCCGGCCCACCCGCCCGAGATGCTGCGCACGAGCACCTCCTCGAGCCGGCCGCTGGGCTGCATCAGCGTAAAGTGCATCACCATGACGGTGAGCACCGCGATCGCCCGCACGCCGTCGAGCGTGGGGAGATGCGAAGGCAGCGACGACGCTGGCGGTCGAGGGGACTGGTTGGCGGGCACGGCCAATCGGCGGGTGTGTGGAGGCGGGCGCGACGGGCAGCGTGGAAGCAACGGGCGTACCGAGCTGTCGCGTCGATCCACCATTGACTCAACCACCGATACAGCAGCCACTTACGCCACGCACGAGCTCGCTAGCGCCCCCCTGCGCCTGTGGCGCCGGCGCATCGCTCTGCGGGGCGGCCGACACGGTTCGAGCACGGCGGGCCGCGCGCCCCGACCCCAGCCCCTGCGGGCTACTGCTGCTCGGCGGAGGTGATGCGCTCGCGCCGG
>DATFPD010000770.1:0-15377 GCA_035265005.1 Gemmatimonadaceae bacterium
TCACGCTCTGGCTGCCGGTGGACGCGGCGGACGTGAAGGAGACGGGATGAGGGATGAGGGATGCGGGACGCGGGATGCGAAACCGCCTCGGGAGGCACCTGGCGTCCCGAGGCGGTTGTCATCGTGACCCTGAGCTTCAGCTGGCGTTTGACGTGAAGGAATCTGGACGTCTGCCTCACCTGAGCCCAACTAGCTTCTGAGGCACGCGGGTCGATGCCGCAGAGGTACCAGGCTTCGATCGCTGGGACGGCCACTCCTACTGCCGTCTTGACGGGCTTGCCCTGGAGGCGAGATGAAAACTCGCGCTGCACCCCGGCAATGACTGCACGCAGCTCGCAGAGGCGGCAGCCTCGCGCTCCTGCACTATTCGCTTCATGGCTGGGATGGTGGAGTGTCGTATCGTCAGAATCGACGATGACGACCAGCGCGTCTGCGTCGCTCTTCCAGTGCAGGTAGCGCAACACCGCCGGAAGGCTATCACGTACCGCTGGCCAGCCGCGCCCATGTATGCCGCGCGGCTGGACCTCCTCGGCGGTTGTGCCGAGGATTCCTTCGACGAGGATGCGAACCGCCGCTTCGTCGGCCGGAGATTCGCCGAGGACGGCGAGCTTCACTTCTCGGCGGGGACTCCGCCGAGAATGCCAGTGTACCAGGCTTCGCCGAGGCTCACGTCGCGCAGGATCTCGTCGACGTCGATGCGGTCGACGAGGCGCTCGAACTTCGCCTCGGCGCCTTCCTTGTGCGCGATGACGATCTCCTCGGGGCGCTCGCGGAAGAGGTCGAGCATGTACGGCGAGTGCGTCGTGATGACGACCTGCGTCGGCTGGCGGTCCTCGCCGAAGTTCTCCGGGTAGGCCAGGCGGTAGAGCGCGTCCTGCACATCCCGAAGCAAGCGCGGATGAATGCCGCGCTCAGGCTCCTCGAAGCCGACAATCCGAGGAGCGTTGGGGTCGTACGCGATCGTGAGGATGGCGAGCGCGAGCAGCGTTCCCTGGGACAGGTCGGCAGCCCGTATCGAGTGTCTCCCCTGCCGCGTTCTGAGCGCAAGCGAGCGGATTCCCTGGCCGGGGGTCTCGAAGAGAACGCGGTCAAATTCGGGGAGCCAGCGACCCAGCTCCTGGTTCAAGGCGTCGAACCGTTCGGGATTTTGGTCGCGCAGGCGATCGAGGACGCCTGCCAGGCCGGTCCCACTTTCTTGAAGCACCACGTTGGGGTGAAGAGGAACGGCCTCGGCGATCCGGTTGGCGTCCAGTGCGTAGACCGGAATCCGTTCAAACCCAGCGCCCAGGGTCAGTCCGAACGAAACAGCGGTTCCAAAGCCCTGCGCGAATGAATTCGCGCTTCCGTCGCGCTGGCTGACGGTTACGTGCAACTGCTGTTGGTGCCACACCAGGCGGAGTAGCGAAGCGCGCGCAAAGTCCGAGAGCTCGAACCAGATTTGCGGGAAGACTCCTTCGGTCACGCTCCGGCCCGAAGGCAGCACCCACTGCACAGGCGGAGTGTCCGCTCCTCCCAAGTACCGCAGCGCCTGCAGAGCCGTGCTCTTCCCGCTTCCGTTGGGTCCCACGATGAGCGTGACCCTCCCCAGCGGCAGGAAAGCATCCCGCAGCAGCTTGTAATTCTGGAACTTCACCGACTTGATCAGCGGTGCCTCTGATGCCATGGCCGCCTCTGGCGCGGGAGTGATGCTAGCACGTGTATAGTGATACACTCCCGCACGGTGCGGCAATCCGGAACGCGAGAAGGGCCCAGGACGGGAGTACCCGAGTCCTGGGCCCTTCTCTCACCTGGCACCCTCTCTATTTCTTCCCGAACAGCCCCTTCATCTTCGCGAACAGCCCGCCGCCGCTGCCGTCCACGGAGGCGGCCGGCTCCGGGGCCATGAGGGCGTCGCGGAAGGCGTTGGCGAAGTCGACGACGCTGGGGTAGCGGCTGCCGGGCTGCTTGGCGAGCCCCTTCATGACGACATCCTCGACCACCTGGGGAAAGACGAGGCCGGGGCGCGCTTTGTTGAGCGGGATCGGCGGCTGCGAGAGGAGCTGCGTGAACATCTCGCGCGGCGTCTTGGCCGTGTAGGGGAGGCAGCCGCTGATGAGAAAGTAGGCGATCGTCGCCAGGCTGTACTGGTCGGCCGCGGGGGAGACCAGCTCGCCGGAGAGCGCCTCGGGCGCCACGTACATCAGGGTGCCGACGAAGAAGCCGGCGCGCGTGAGGCGCTCGTTGGGGTCGGTGTCCGTGTCGGTGGCGATGCCGAAGTCGAGCAGCTTGACTTGGCGACTCGCCGGGTCGAACATGACGTTCTCCGGCTTCAGGTCGCGGTGGATGATGCCGGCGTCGTGCGCCGCCTGCACCGCCGCGGCGATCTGCGTGACGATGTCGGCCGCGATGTCCTTGGGCAGCGGGGCGTTCTTCTTGGCGTAGCGCTCGAGGATCTCCCCCTTCGCCCACTCGATCGCCAGGAAGTGCATCCCGGGCTCGGTCTCGCCGATCTCGATCGTCTTCACGACGTTCGGGTGCTGCACCCGCGTGCCGTACTTCGCCTCGCGGATGAAGCGGTTGACCGCGATCTTGTCCTGCCGGAGCTTCTGCCGCAGTACCTTTACGGCAACGGTGCCGTGCTCCGGATGCTCCGCCCGGTAGACGGCCGCCGTGCCGCCCTCCCCGACCGCTTCCCGGATCGTGTAGCCGTTGAACGTCGTACCGACGAGTGTGTCACGAGTCACGTGGCGAAAGTAGCGGGGTCCGGGGAGGGGTGCAAGCGAGATGGGTGTCCGTAATATGCGTCCGCGCGGGGCACGAATGACCGACCGACGCGGTATTAGACATGAACGAGCGAGCGGCGCGACGGCCGCGGGCGGCTTGTCTTTCCCTCCCGCCGTCGTCCCGCCGTCCCGCGCTCTCCTGACATCGAGGCTCCCCCGCATGTTGCAGAGGTATCCGCGTACAGCGTGTCTCGTCATCGCCTTCGGCGCCCTCGGCGCGCTCTCGGCCGCCTGCGCGCACGGGCCGCCGGTGGACGATTCGCCGGGCGGCGGCGGGGGTGCGACGTCGGGCGGCGGCGCGGGCGGGCGCCCGGGGGTCGGGCGCGTGATCGGCCCGCTCGCCGATCAGACGAACCTGTACCAGCGCATGGGACTGCTCGCGGTCGCCGAGCCGCTGGCGTTCGTCGGGAGCACGGCGTTCCTCGCCGGCCCGCACGACACGACGCACGTGCTGGTGAACCTCTCGCTCCCCAACCGCTCGCTCACCTTCGCCCGCGAGGGGGACCGCTACCGCGCGACGTACCAGGTGCAGCTCGACCTGCGCCAGGGGACGTCGACGGTGCGCCACGTCGAGGCGAGCGAGGTGGTGCGGGTGGCGAGCTTCAAGGAGACCACACGCGGCGACGAGAGCGTGATCTTCCAGCAGGTGCTGAGCGTGCCGGCCGGCCAGTACGTGCTCGCCATCTCCGTCCGCGACGCCGGGAGCGCGCGCAACGCCACCGAGGAGACGATGCTGGTGGTGCCGCGGCTGTCCGGGAACGTGCTCAGCTCGCCGGTGACCGTGTACGAGGCGACGCCGCGGTCGAGCACCGACTCGATCCCGCAGCTGGTGCCGAGCCCGCGCTCGACGGTGGTGTTCGGGCGCGACACGCTGGTGCCGGTCTACGTGGAGGGGTACGGCGCCGGCGACGGGGCGTCGGCCACGCTGCCGGTGACGCTGGCGGTGCGCAGCGACAAGGGCTCCACGCTGTGGACCGACGGCTTCACGCTCGACCGCCGCGGCGAGAGCCTCTACGGCGGGGTGATCAACGTGCCGGTCTCGCAGCTCGGCGTCGGGGTGTCGACGCTCGTCCTCTGGCGCACCGACCTGGGCACCGCGCTCGGCGGCGGGCGGGCGCCGGCGGTGGGGGACAGCGTGCGCACCCCGGTGTTCGTGACCTTCGGCGACGAGCTGCCGGTGGCGAGCTTCGAGGAGATGCTGAGCTACCTGCGCTACTTCACGACGCCGACGCGGCTGCAGGCGCTGCGGGACACCGCGCCCGAGCGGCGCGCCGCGGCGTGGGCGGCGTTCCTGCGGGAGACCGACCCCGTGGTGGCGACGCCGCAGAACGAGGCGCTGCGCGACTACTTCGCGCGCATCCAGACGGCGGTCGAGCGCTTCCGCGAGGAGGGCGGCGCGGGGTGGCTCACCGACCGCGGGCGCGTCTACATCTCGCTCGGCGAGCCGGACCAGATCTACGAGCAGGGGAGCGCCGACAACCTGAACCAGCGCGGGCGCGCGCAGGTGTGGCAGTTCCGCGAGCACGGCCTGGAGCTCGTCTTCATCGACCAGACGGGCTTCGGCCGCTGGCGCCTGACGAGTTCGAGCGAGGCCGAGTTCGAGGGCGTGGTGCGGAGGATCCAGGCGGCGCGGTGAGCGACGGCGGGGACGCGGGACGCGGGCCGGGGGATGAACCACCTCGGGATCCTTCGCTTCGCTCAGGACAGGCTATCCCGGGGCACGGCATCCCCCGTCCCCATCCGCCCGCCTCCGGCGGGCGCCCGCCCGTCCCCTCTTTGACGTTCAAGCGCGAGCTCGCGCGGAAGGCGCTGCACCTAACGTCGGCGGCCGTGCCGCTGGCGTACGGGACGGGGGTGGTGCCGTTCCGCGTCGCGCTGCCGGCCCTCTGCGCGCTGGCGGCGGCGGCGCTCGCCGTCGAGGCGGCGCGGGCGCGCTCGGAGCGGGCGCGCGGCTACTTCACCCGCGCCGCCGGCGGGCTGCTGCGGGCGCACGAGCACCACCGCCTCTCGGGCGCCACGTGGATGCTGCTCGCGTTCGCGCTCGCGGTGGGCGTGTTCCCGCGCGACGTCGCGGCGGCGGCGACGTGGGGCGTCGGCGTCGGCGACGCGGCGGCCGCGGTGGTGGGGAAGTGGTGGTCGGCGCGGCACGCGGCCCGGCTCGCCCGCCGCGCCCGGCTCGCTCGTCAGGCAGGCGGCGGCGAGGCCACTCGTCAGGCAGCGGCCGAGCCCGCCGCGGCGGGGAAGACGCTCGCCGGCAGCGTGGCCTGCGCGGTGGCGACCTGCGCCGGCGCGCTGCTCGTGGCGCGGCTCGGCGTCGGCGAGAGCGCGCTGGCGGGCGCCGCCGCGGCGGCGGCGGAGCGCGCGGAACATCCGTTTGACGACAACTTGCGCATCGTCGTCGGCGTCGGCGCGACACTCGTGTTGTGGCGCGTCGCGCGCGCCGCGCTGCACGGCGCGTTCTCTTGACAAAGATTCCGTTCTGTCCTATATAGGCCCCCGCAAGCACGACAGCCGTGCTCGCCCAGCACCCCGCATGTGCAGGGATCGAAATACTCCGTTGGAGGCAGATCGTATGGCTACGGGGAAGGTGAAGTGGTTCAATGATGCCAAGGGCTACGGCTTCATTGAGCAGGAGGGTGGCGAGGACGTGTTCGTCCACTTCTCGGCGATTCAGATGGACGGCTTCAAGACCCTCTCGGAAGGGCAGGAAGTCGAGTTCGAGATCCGGACTGGTGAGAAGGGGCTGCACGCCGCCAACGTCCAGCGGCGCTGAGCGTCCGACACCGACGCTCGCATAACCCGGCCTCCGATCTGCCTCCGCCCGCCAGCAATGGTGGGCGGTTGGCTTTTGTAGGGCAGCGTGAATTGAACCGCGGAGGGCGCGGAGGGCGCGGAGGACTGCCTTACAAGCAGTCCTCCGCGCCCTCCGCGCCCTCCGCGGTTCAATCTTGTAGAGCCTGCATGCTAGAGAACTCCATCGCGAGTGGTGAGGCGGACGCTGTCTCGATACCATTCGCTAGGTATCCGCTCCCCTGCTCTCCGCTCTCTCTCATGTCCGAGACCTCGCCCGCCCCCGCCCCCGCCCCAGTCGTTGCCGCGCCCCCCGCGCCGCCGCGCCTCTTCCTCGTCGACGGCTACGCGCTGATCTACCGCGCGTTCTTCGCGCTCATCTCGCGGCCGCTCACCACGAGCCGCGGCGAGAACACGTCGGCCGCGTGGGGGATCGTCAACTTCCTGCAGCGCCTGCTCAGCACGCACCGCCCCGAGTACCTGGGGTGGGTGCACGACTCGGGACTCTCCTTCCGCCACGAGGCGTACCCGGCGTACAAGGCGACGCGGCAGAAGCTGAGCGAGGAGCTGCAGAGCGACTTCGACCGCGGGATGGAGCGCATCTGCGAGCTGCTCGACGCGTACCGCATCCGCGTCCTCTCGCTCAAGGGGTACGAGGCCGACGACGTGATCGGCACCCTCGCCAAGCAGGGCGCCGAGGCGGGCGTGAACGTCGTGATCGTCTCCGGGGACAAGGACTTTCAGCAGCTCGTACGCCCCGGCGTGTGGCTGCTCAACCCCGGGCGCGGCGGGCCGGCGGCGGTGGACGAGCAGTGGGTGAGCATCGAGAACGGGAGCGAGCGGCTCGGCGTCCCGCCCGAGCGCGTGGTGGACTACCTGGCGCTGGTGGGCGACTCGTCCGACAACGTCCCCGGCGTGCACGGCATCGGCGACAAGACGGCGCGCGAGCTGGTCAACGAGTACGGGCCGCTCGAGACGATCCTCGCCCGCGCGGCCGACATCCCGAAGAAGCGCCCGCGCGAGGCGCTGCTCGGGCACGGCGACAAGGCCCGCCTGTCGAAGGAGCTGGTCACGATCCGCTGCGACCTCGGCATGACGCTCGACCTCGACGCGCTGCGGATCCGCGAGCCGGACTACGGTCGCCTCAAGGACCTGCTGGTCGAGCTCGAGTTCACGTCGCTCGCCAAGACGATCGCCGCGCCCGGGCTCGCCGCGCTGGCGGGCGGCGGCGAGCCGGACGGCGGCGGCGCGGAGGCCGCCGCCGCCGCCGCGCCCGAGCAGCGCTACACGACGGTCGACAACCTCCAGGCGCTCGGCCGGCTGATCACCAAGGCTCGTAAGGCACGCTACATCTCGGTGGACACCGAGACGGTGATCGACCCCGACAGCCCGACGAAGGTGGACCCGCTGCGCTCGACGCTCGTCGCGATCTCGATCGCCCTGGCGCCGGGCGAGGCGTACTACCTGCCGCTGGCGCATCGCCCGCGTCAGGCACCCACCCAGACCGAGCTACTCGCCGGCCCGGCGGAGCCCCCGGCGGAGCCTCCGGCAGAACCCCTGGCCGACGCGGCCGGCGACCGCTCGGCGACCGACGCGCCCGAGGAGCGCGGGCTCGTGCGCGGGGGCGACGACCCGACCGAGGACGCGGGCGACACTGCGGGCGACAGTGCGGGCGACACTGCGGGCGACGGGGACGGCGACGCCGGCGGCAAGAAGAAGCGGAAGGGGCGGAAAAAGAAAGGTACGGACGGGGATGAAACGGTTGCGGTCGAAAGCGCCCCGGATGTTACCGTAGAAGTCGGGGGGGGCCCCCCGACGGAAGGCGCGGCGAAGAAGCGCGCGGCCAGGAAGAAGACGGCCGCCGCGGCCGCCGGCCCGTCGCTCCCGGACAGCATCGCCGGCCGCCTCCTGGCCGAGCGCGGGGACTGGCCGGTGAAGAACCTGCCGCCGCTCGGCTCGCCGGAGATGGCGCCGCTGCGCGCGCTGCTCGAGGACCCCAAGGTCCGCAAGACGGCGCAGAACGCGAAGTACGACGTGCTCACGCTGCGCCGCGCCGGCGTGATGCTCCAGGGGCTCGAGTTCGACACGATGCTCGCCAGCTACGTGCTCGACCCCGGGCGCCGCTCGCACGGGCTCGACGTGCTGGCGCTCGAGTTCCTCGACCACTGGATGACGTCGTACGAGGAGCTGTGCGGCAAGGGGAAGCACGCGATCCCGTACGACGAGGTGCCTGTCGAGGCCGCGCGCGACTACTCGTGCGAGGACGCCGACATGACGCTCCGACTGCGCGAGGTGTTCGAGCCGCAGCTCGTGGCGCACGAGCTGGCGGGGCTCTTCCGCGACGTCGAGGTGCCGCTGGTCTCGGTGCTGGCGGAGATGGAGTGGAACGGCATCTCGATCGACGTCGGGCTGTTCCGCTCGCTCAAGGAGCGCTTCCAGGCCGAGCGCGAGCGCGTGGAGAAGGAGATCTACGCCGAGGCCGGGGAGGAGTTCAACATCAACTCGAACCCGCAGCTCCGCGTCATCCTGTTCGAGAAGCTCGGGCTCCCGGCCACCAAGCGCACCGCCACCGGCCCGTCCACCGACGCCAGCGTGCTGCGCGAGCTGGCCGAGGAGGGGCACGCGCTCCCGACGCTGCTCATGGAGTACCGCGAGCTGTCGAAGCTCGAGAGCACGTACCTGGACGCGCTCCCGGTGATGGTGAACCCGCACACCGGGCGGCTGCACACCTCGTTCGCCCAGACCGTCGCCAGCACGGGGCGCCTGTCGTCGAGTGACCCCAACCTCCAGAACATCCCGATCCGCCGCGAGCTGGGGCGGGACATCCGGCGCGGCTTCGTGCCGAGGAAGGGGTGGCTGCTGCTGTCGGCCGACTACTCGCAGATCGAGCTGCGGCTGCTCGCCCACCTGTCGCACGACCCGGCGTTCGTGCAGGCGTTCAAGTCGGGGGGCGACATCCACCGGCAGACGGCGGCGATCATCTTCGGCGTGCCGCTCGACGCGGTGACGCCCGAGATGCGGGGGCGCGCGAAGACGATCAACTTCGCGACGATCTACGGGCAGGGGGCGCACGCGCTGTCGCGGCAGCTCAAGATCACGCGCGCCGAGGCGGCGGAGTTCATCGCCACCTACTTCGAGCGCTTCCGCGGGGTGAAGGAATACCTCGACTCGCGCGTGGAGTTCGCGCGCGAGAAGGGGTACATCGAAACGATCTTCAAGCGGCGGCGCTACATCCCGGAGCTGCGCGACCGCAACTTCAACGTGCGCGCGTTCGGCGAGCGCACCGCCGCCAACTCCCCGATCCAGGGCTCGGCGGCGGACCTGATCAAGATCGCGATGATCAGCATCGACGCGCGGATGCGGCGCGAGCGGCTGAACAGCCGGATGCTGCTCCAGGTGCACGACGAGCTGGTGTTCGAGGTCCCGCGCCCGGAGCTGGACGCCCTCACCCAGCTGGTCCGCCACGAGATGGAGCACGCCGCGGAGCTGGACGTCCCGCTGGTCGTGGACATCGGGGTAGGGGAGAACTGGCTGGAGACGAAATAGGAGCGACCCTTCGCTGCACTCAGGGCAAGCTGCTTCGGCTTCATGTGATTCCTCTCACATCTCATTGCCACGCCTTATCTTGCAGAGTGCGGCAATCGTGGCGAATCGATGGTGTAGCAGGGTGCGGGACGGGAGGGCTGCTTTGAGGTCAAAGCGTTCCACTCCATGGACTTATGGTCGTGCCGCGGAGTGGGTATCGGCATTGCTTTAGCAATGGTCAGCAGAAAAGGCCACCGTCCCCCGAGCGCCACGAGCCGGGACGAATGGGTGGCGGTCCGCCGCAAGAGAGCGGTCCTTGCTGAATGCATGAGGTCAGAGCACTCCACTCGTCCCCCTCCTTCAGGACTCAACCGATGCCGCGCCGCCGTTCAGGATTCACCCTCATCGAGCTGCTGATCGTTGTCGTGATCATCGGGGTCCTGGCGTCGATCGCGGTCCCGAAGTTCCGCAACACGAAGGGGAAGGCCCTGGCCGCGTCGATCAAGTCGGACCTGCGCAACCTCGCCACGGCGCAGGAGGCGTACTTCTACGACCACAGCACCTACGCCACCGACGAGACGCTGCTGAACTACCACCACTCGCCGGGCGTGGTCACGGAAGTGGTCACGGCCACCACCCAGGGCTGGTCGGCGAGCGCGCACCACCCGGCGGCCGACCCGCTCACCTGCGGGATCGCCTTCGGCAACGAGGCCAACCCGATCGCGCCGGGGACCGCCGAGGGGGCGATCGGCTGCACGATCCTCCCGTAGCGCACGGCGAGCGCGCCCGCGGCCCGGATGGCGTTAGGCACGGCGCCCGGCACGGCGCCCGGCACGGCGCCCGGTACGCCGCCCGGCGCGGCGGCATGAGCGAGACGAACGCGGACGGCGACGAGCGCTACCTGGTCTACGTCGAGTTCGTCCGGCGCCGCGACGGGATGGTGCACGCGATGGACGGCGGGCTCTGGCTCCACCGCCACGTCTGGAAGGGGCACCCGATGGCGCACCTGGTCTCCACCGACCGGGTGCGCCTGCTCGCGTACGGCCGCGCGGTCGGGCTCCCGGAGCACCGGCTCCAGTACAAGCCCCTCAAGGACCCGCGCACCGGCGAGCGCCGCGAGGCCTGGCACTGGGACCTGGTGGGGGCGCACCTGCCGGAGAAGTAAGGCTGCGTGATTCGTGATTCGTGATTCGTGCTCCGTGATTCGTGAGGGGCCCCGGGAGGCGCCTACTGGCCTCCCGGGGCCCCTCACGAATCACGGAGCACGAATCACGCATCAGTAACTCCCGGCCCGGCGCGATCGTCTCTTATAGAAGAGCACGCTTGCCCCATACCTGCCGAGCGCCAGTCTCCATGACTTCGAACACGAGCGTCGTCACGGCCATCGAGGCGGCCGTCACGGGGGATCCGACCAACTGGGACCTCCGCCTGCACCTCGCCGAGCTGATGCTCGGCGCCGGACGCGCCGCGGACGCGCTCTCGCACGCGGGCGCCGTCCTCGGCGCGCGGCCGGCCGACACGGCGGCGCTGGCGCTGGCGGCCCGTGCCGCCGAGGGCGCCGGCGACCCCGAGCGCTCGGCCGCGTACCGGCGGCTGCACGAGGCGCTCGCCGGCGGCGGCGTCAGGCAGCCCGCCCGCGAGGCGGTTGCTCAGGCGGCTCCGGCGCCGCCGTCCGCGCCGCCGTCCGCGCCGCCGCTCACCGGGGAGCCCGGACGGCTACGCCTGGTCCGCGACGCCGGCGACGCGGGCGCGTCGGTGGTGCCCGAGAGCGAGCGGCCCGATGTCACCCTGGCCGACGTGGCGGGGATGGAGGCGGTGAAGCGCCGGCTCAACCTGGCCTTCCTGGCGCCGCTCCGGAACCCGGAGATGATGCGCATGTACGGCAAGTCGCTGCGCGGCGGGCTGCTGCTCTACGGCCCACCGGGCTGCGGCAAGACGTTCATCGCCCGCGCCACCGCCGGCGAGATGGGCGCGCGCTTCATCCCGGTGGGGCTCTCCGACGTGCTCGACATGTACATCGGGCAGAGCGAGCGCAACCTGCACGAGATCTTCGAGGCCGCGCGCCGCAAGGCGCCGTGCGTGCTGTTCTTCGACGAGGTGGACGCGCTCGGCCGCAAGCGGAGCCTCCAGCGCCACTCGGGGGGGCGCGACGTGGTGAACCAGCTCCTGGCGGAGATGGACAGCGTGGCGTCGAACAACGACGGCGTCTTCATCCTCGCCGCCACGAACCACCCGTGGGACGTCGACAGCGCGCTCCGCCGGCCGGGGCGCCTGGACCGCACGCTGCTGGTCCTTCCGCCTGACGAGCCGGCGCGCAGGGCGATCATCGGCGCGGGCCTCGCCGGCCGGCCGGCGGCGTCGGACGTGGACGCGGCCCGGCTGGCGAGGAAGACGGAGGGCTACTCGGGCGCCGACGTCGCGCACCTCTGCGACTCCGCCGCCGAGCTGGCGATGGAGGCGTCGCTCGAGGCCGGCGAGGCGCGCCCGATCCGCGGCGCCGACTTCGCCCGCGCGCTCAAGGACGTGAAGCCGAGCACCGGCCCCTGGTTCGACACCGCCCGCCACTACGCGATGTACGCCAACGAGGGCGGGGCGTACGACGAGCTGCTGGAGTACCTGCGCGCCCGGAGAATGATCTGATGGTGCGCGCGGCTGCCGGCGGGATGGACCACGTCGACCTGACGATCGCGCGCGCCCTCGAGCTGCACGCGCTGGAGCGGTGGCGCGAGGCGGGCCGGCTGTACCTGGAGGCGCTCCGCGAGCGCCCCGGGGACTGCGGGCTGCTGTGCGACCTCAGCCTCTGCCACAGCATGCTCGGCGAGCTGGACGTGGCGCTCCGCCACGCGGACGCCGCCGTGGCCGCGGACCCCGCGCGCGCCGCAGCGCACCTCAGGCGCTACTGGCCGCTGCTGAAGCTGGGGAAGAAGAAGCAGGCGCGCGCCGCGGTCGAGGAGGCGGTGCGGCTGGACCCGGAGAACCTGGAGGCGGCCGGCGCGCTCGTGGACGTCCTCTTCGACCTGGGGCGGCTGAAGGACGCCGAGGAGGCCGCGCAGCGGATGCAGCGCCTGGCGCCGGACAGCGCGGCCCCGTGCCGCGGGCTGGCGCACGTGGCGCTGCAGCGACGGCGCTACGCCGACGCGGAGTCGTGGGCGCGCCGGGCGCTGGCGATCGATCCTGCGGAGGCCGGGTCGCACCACGTGCTCGCGCTCGCGCTCGGGAAGCAGCGGCGCCATCCGGAGGCGATCGTCGCCTTCCGCGACGCGCTGACCGCCGACCCCACCCACGGCGAGGCGCGGACGAACCTTGCCCGCATCGGCTACGAGTACCTGTGCCTCGACGTCGGGCACACCCGCCCGCCGCAGAGCTGGCGCCGCGCCCGCTGGCTCCTCGTCAGGCGGTCGCTCGGCGCGGCGGTCCTGATCGCGGTCTTCGCGGCGTCCGCGGGGGCGTCGTCCGGCGAGCCGGCGGGCGACCACGCGGGGGTGGTGATCCTGGCGGGCGCCGTCACGGCCTACACGGTGTGGCGCAACGAATCGCGGCGGCGGCGCCTCGCGGCGCTGCCGGGCGAGCTCGCGGACTCGTTCGTCCCCGAGGGCTCGCGCTTCACGCGGATGGAGGAGTACGGCGCGCTTGCGCTCGCGGCCGGCGCCTTCGTCGCGCTGCCGTACGCGCTCGTCGGCGCGCTCATCGCGGGGGCGGGGGAGTCGCTGGGCGGCGCGCCGCTTGGCGTGGCGACGTTCCTCGGGGCCGCCGCCCTCGCCGTCGCGGGGTGGTGGGGGCTCGTGCGCTCGCCCGGGGCCCGCGCCTGGCGGCCGGGGCGGCTCGCGGGGCTGATCACGACGAAGGATCTGGAACGCGCGCGTGAGACCGCGGCGCTCCCGCTGCTGGTGCGCATCGTCGCGATCGGGGCGTTGGGCGGGCTGAGCTGAGTCGGCTCACCGGCGCCGACGGGGGCGCGTGCGCTACATTTCGGCGCCCGCAGTCGCGAGCTCACCGCGCGTCGCCGGCTTCCTCCAGTCTGTGCCTCCCCGCCGCGCCTCCCGCCCGTTCGTCATCCGCCGCTCGCCCGTTCACGGCCGCGGCGCGTTCGCCACGCGCTTGATCCCGCAGGGCACGCGGATCATCGAGTACGCGGGGGAGCGGATCACGCCGGAGGAGGCCGACCGGCGGTACCCGGATCCGCCGCCGGGGGAGGCCCACGCCACCGACCATCACACCTTCCTCTTCGCCATCGACGGCACGGACGTGGTGATCGACGCCGCGCACGGCGGCAACGCGGCGCGGTGGATCAACCACTCGTGCGACCCGAACTGCGACGCGGTGGTGGACGACGAGCGCATCTACATCGAGGCGCTGCGCGACATCGAGCCCGGCGAGGAGCTGGCCTACGACTACGCCTTCGTCCTCCCCGAGCGCCACACGCCGGCGGCGAAGCGGCGCTACCCCTGCAGCTGCGGCGCGGCGACGTGCCGGGGGACCATACTGGCGAAGAAGCGGTAGGGGCGACGCTGGTCGCCCGGCGTGCGAGTAATGCGGCTCGTGCGGCGGGGGCGACACGAGTGTCGCCCTTGCGTCCCGCACACGGCGTCCTGACGCGGCGCTGACAGGCGCTGACGCACCGCCGCGGCGCGCCACCTTCGTGCTTGCCCCCGCGCGCGGTCGAGTTGTATGGTGCAGCCGTGCCGACCCCGCCCAACGCCCACCTGCCGCTCCCCGCGCACCGCTCGCGCTCGACGCCGCTCGTCGCGATCCTGCTGCTGACGGTCGCGATCGTCGCGTTCATGGCCTACGAGGCCTGGGACGCCGCGCGCTCGCACCGCGCGACCGCCGAGCGCGCGATCCGCGACTACGCGAGCTTCGCGGCGTGGGAGTTCACGGTGAACACGAAGGAGGTGTTCCACTACAACGTCTCGTGGGTGTTCTCCCCGGTGGCGAACCTCCGCGTGCGCTCGCCGCACCAGGCGCTGCCGGCGCCGTCGGTGCTGGCGTCGGAGAAGACGGTCGAGCTGCAATGCGCCGAGGACTCGGCGCGCTACTTCTTCCGGCTGGACCTGCGCGACGACCCGGCCGCCGCCGCGGCATTCGTGACGAGCGGCGACGTGCCCTCGGCGGCGATGCGGGCGTGGATCCTGGACACGATCCCCAAGCACGCGCGCGGCGTGTACCAGCCCGACTGGTCGTGGGAGACGGTCTTCGGCACCGTCGCGGGCCGATCGCGCGGCGTGGCGTACACGCTCAAGTACGACACGCAGGGGCGGCCGGCGGCGGTGTACGGCTTCGAGCTCTGCCTCAAGCAGTTCGGCGCGCCGATCTTCCGGAAGGTCATGGAGAAGTACGCCATGCTCCCGCCGTCGCTCACCCACGGCGCGCGCAACGACTCGCTCTTCTCGGTGCAGGTGACGGACCTCTGCAAGAGCGAGCTGTGGCGCACCGACGTGCGCTACGCCTCGGCGTTCACCGGGTCGTTCGTCACCCCGCACATGGGCGGGCTCACCGCGCACGTCTCGCTGCGCCCCGACGTCGCCGAGCGGCTGCTGATCGGCGGGCTGCCGCACTCGCGGCTCCCGCTCCTGCTCGGCGTGCTCGCCCTGACGATGGGGCTCACCGGCGTGGGGCTGATGCAGCTCAGGCGGGAGGGGGAGCTCGCGCGGATGCGCTCGGACTTCATCGCCAGCGTCTCGCACGAGCTGCGGACGCCGCTCGCCCAGGTGCGCATGTTCGCCGAGACGCTGCTGCTCGGCCGCGTGCGCAGCGACGAGGAGCGGCGGCGGTCGCTCCAGATCGTGGACCAGGAGGCGCGCCGCCTCACGCACCTCGTGGAGAACATCCTCCAGTTCTCGCGCGCCGAGCGGCGGGCGATCCGCCTCGCCCCGGCGCCGATCGACCTGGCGACGCACGTGCGCGAGGCGGTGGAGTGCTTCGCGCCGATCGCGCGGGCCCGGCGCGTCGCCGTGCGCACCGAGCTGGCGGAGGGGGTGGTGGCGGTCGCCGACCCCGAGGCGCTGCGCCAGGTGCTGCTCAACCTGCTCGACAACGCGGTGAAGTACGGGCCGGTGGGGCAGACGGTGACGGTGAGCGCGGGCGCGGCCGGCGCCGGCGACGGCCGCGTGCGCGTGTGGGTGGAGGACGAGGGGCCGGGGATCGCGCCGAAGGACCGCGAGCGGGTGTGGGAGGCGTTCGTGCGCCTCGACCGCGACGCCAACACGGCCATCGCGGGCAGCGGGATCGGGCTCTCGGTGGTCCGCGAGCTGGTCACGCTCCACGGCGGGCGCGCCTGGGTCGAGGGCGGCACGGCCGGCC
>DATFPD010000771.1:0-4350 GCA_035265005.1 Gemmatimonadaceae bacterium
TTCCAGGCCGCGTCGATCAGCAAGCCGGTTGCCGCCACCGCGATGCTTCGCCTGGTCGAGCGCGGGGCGCTCGCCCTGGACGCCGACGTGAATCGCTACCTCGCGTCGTGGCGGGTCCCGGAGACCGCGCTCACCGCGACCGAGAAGGTCACGCTCCGGCGGCTGGCCAGCCACACCGCGGGCCTAACGGTGCACGGCTTCCCCGGCTACCCGGCGGGCGACCCGCTGCCGACGCCGGTCCAGGTGCTGAACGGCGACCCGCCCGCGAACACCGAGCCGGTGCGCGTCGACGCGGTGCCGGGCACGACCTGCCGCTACTCGGGGGGCGGGACGGTCGTGATGCAGCAGCTCCTGGTGGACGCCACCGGCGCCCCCTTTCCCGCCCTGATGCGGGAGCTCGTGCTGGGGCCGGCGGGGATGACGCACGCCACGTTCGAGCAGCCGCTGCCGCCCGGCCTCGCGGGCGCGGCCGCCCGCGCGCACGACGACGCGGGCGCAGTGCTCCCCGGCGGCTGGCGCGTCTACCCCGAGCTGGCGGCGGCCGGACTCTGGGCGACGCCGACCGACCTCGCCGCGTGGGCGGTCGCAATCGCCGACGCCCGGGCGGGGCGCCCCGATGCGCTGCTCTCCCGCGACACGGCCGGCGAGATGCTCGCCGCGCCGTGGCGCGACGCCGGCGGCGACGGCGTGGGGCTCGGGCCCTTCGTCGGCGGGCACGGCCGCGGCTTCCACTTCGGCCACGGCGGCACCAACGCGGGCTTCCACTCGGAGCTGATCGCGTACCCGGACGCGGGCGTGGGCGCCGCGGTCATGGCGAACGGCGACAGCTCGCCGCTGCTCATCCGGGAGCTGCTGCTGGCGCTGGCCGCCGAATACGACTGGCCGGAGTACGGGCCGAAGCGCGTCGCCGCCGTCGCGCTGGAGCCCGGAGTGGCCGCCGGGCTCGCCGGCGGCTACCGTCTCCAGGTCGGCCCCGGCATCCCGGCCGAGGTGCGGTGGGAGGGCGGGCGGCTGCTGCTGCTGGCGCCGCGGATCCCGGTGGAGGAGCTGCTCCCCGAGTCGGGCACCAGCTTCGTCACCTCCACGTTAGGTTGGCGCGTCACGTTCGCGCGGGACGCGGCCGGCCGCGCGACGGCGCTCACGGTGGCGCGGGCGCACGGCCCGCCGGTCGAGGGGGAGCGAGTGTCATGATCGAGACGCTGCTGCAGAACCTGCGCGTCGGCGCCCGCGGGCTCCGCCGCGCCCCGGGCTTCGCGCTGTCCGCGGTCCTCACCCTCGCGCTCGGGATCGGGCTCTCGACGGCGGTGTTCACGGTCGCCGACGCGCTGCTCCTGCGCCGGCTGCCGGTCGTCGACCAGGAGCGGATCGTCGTGCTCTCGGGGCGGACGCGGGACGGCAGCGTGAGCGACTGGCCGCTCGGGCTCGAGGACGCCCGCGCGCTGGCGCGGCGCGCGCCGTCGCTCGGCCGGGCGGCGTTCGTCGACTACTACGGCGCGGTGCCGAAGCCGGTGCGCGACGGCGGCGGGCTGTCGCGGCTCGCGCGGTCGCGCGTCTCGGGCGACTTCTTCGCGGTGCTGGGCGCGGAGCCGCTGCTCGGCCGCGCGCTCCGCCCCGAGGACGACGTGCGCGGCGCGGCGCCGGTGATGGTGCTGAGCCACCGCGCCTGGCGGGAGCGCTTCGGCGGCTCGGCCGACGTCCTCGGCCGGCGCGTCGTGCTCCATGACGAAGGGACCACGTACACCATCGTCGGCGTGATGCCGCGGGGGCTCGACTACCCGCGCGGCACCGACGCCTGGGTGGCGACGCTGGCGGCCGTGCCCGCGGGCGCCGAACGGTTCATCGCCCTGCACGTTGTGGGGCGGCTGGCGCCGGGCGCCACGCCGGAGCGCGCGCGTGACGAGCTGACGGCGTTCTACGCGCGCGAGGGCGCCGCCGAGCAGGAGCGCGACCTGCGGGGCACCGTGCGGACGCTGCCCCAGCTCGTGCTCGGCGACACGCGGCGGGCGGTGCTCGTGTTCGCCGGCGCGTCGGCGCTGCTGCTCCTGATCACCTGCATCAACGTCGCCAACCTCCTGCTCGTGCGCGGCCTGGCGCGCGTGCGGGAGGTCGCTGTCCGCGCCGCGCTCGGCGCCGGCCGCGGGCGCGTGATCGCGCAGCTGCTCACCGAGCACGCGCTGCTGGCGGCGGCGGGGGGCGCGCTCGGCGTGCTGGCGGCCGCGGCGGGCGTGCACGCCTTCGTCGCGCTCGCGCCGGTCGGCCTCCCGCGCGTGGACGAGATCCAGCTCGACGCCGCCGCGCTCGCCGCCGCCGTCGGCATCAGCGGCGCGGCGATGCTCCTCTTCGCCGTGGCGCCGGCGGTCGCGACGTCGGGCGTCGAGCTGGCGCAGGTGCTGCGCTCCGGCGCGCGGCAGAGCGCGGGGCGGCGCGCCACGCTGGCGACTGAGGCGCTGGTGGTCGGGCAGGTCGCGCTCGCGCTGGTCGTGCTCTCGGCGGCGGGGCTGCTGGCGCGCAGCTTCGCGCAGCTCAAGGGCGCCGAGCTGGCGTTCCAGCCGGCGCGGCTGCTGGTGGTCGAGCTGGCGCTCCCCGCCGGCCGCTACGACACGCCGACCGAGCAGATGGCGATGCTCGACCGGCTGCTGCCGCGGCTGGAGGCCGTCCCCGGCGTGCGCGCCGTCTCCCCCGCCGTCGCCGCGCCCTTCTCCGGCACGCACGGCTGGGACGGCCGGCTGGCGGCCGAGGGGCAGACGCCCGAGGAGGCGGGCCGGAACCCGGTGCTCAACATGGAGGTGGTGACGCCCAACTACTTCGCGACGCTCGGCACGCCGGTGCTCCGCGGGCGTGGCTTCACGGACGCGGACCGCGCGGGCGCGCCGCCGGTCGTCGTGATCAGCCAGTCCACCGCGCGTCACTTCTGGCCCGGCGCCGACCCGGTGGGGAAGCGCCTGACGATGGGCGGCGGGCCCGACCAGCGGGCACTCACCGTCGCCGGCGTGGTGCCGGACACGCGCTACCGCGACCTGCGGGAGGCGCGCCCCAGCATCTACTTCCCGCTGCGGCAGTCGTTCTTCCCGTTCGTGCCCACGACGCTGATCGTCCGCGCCGCCGCGGACGCCGCCGCGGACGCCGACGTCGCGCCGGCGCTGCGGCGCGCGATCGAGGAGGCCGCCCCGGGCGTGGCGATGGCGAGCGCTCTGCCGTTCGAACGCCTGCTCGAGCGGCCGCTCGCGCAGCCGCGGCTCAACGCGATGCTGCTGGCGGCGTTCGCGGGGGCCGCCGTCGCGCTGGCCGCGGTCGGCCTGTTCGGCGTGATGGCGATGACGGTGCGCCAGCGGACGCGCGAGCTGGGCGTGCGGATGGCGCTCGGCGCCACCGCGGGCGACGTCGGGCGGCTGGTGCTGCGGCGCGGGATGGCGCTCGCCGTCGCGGGCGTCTCGTTAGGGCTGGCCGGCGCGCTGGCGGCGAACCGCCTGCTGGCGGCGCTGCTGTTCGAGGTCGGCCCGGGCGACGCGCCGACGCTGGTCGCGGTCGCGCTGGCGCTGCTCGGCGTGGCGGCGCTGGCGAGCGCGGTCCCGGCGCGGTCGAGCGCCCGGATCGAGCCGGCGGTGGCCCTGCGGGCGGAGTAGAAACCGTGTGCGCGCGGGCCCCGTCGTGTACGGAATGCCCCATGTCATGCGCAGCGCGCTGCTGCTCCTCGTCGTGACCGCCGCCCACGCCGGCGCGGCGCGCGCCCAGCAGCAGGGCGGCGAAGCGGGACGCGAGTCGGACGACGCGCGGTTCGCGCGCTGGGCGGCGCCCCGGGCGCTCCCCATCCGGTCGGTCGAGCCCGGAGGCGACGCGGCCGCCGATCTGCGGCCCCTCGCGTCGGTGATCGGCGCCGCGCGCGTCGTCGCCCTCGGCGAGCCCACCCACGGCGCGCACGAGCCGCTCGCGTTCCGCAACCGGCTCTTCCGGTACCTGGTCCAGGAGCTCGGCTTCACCGCCATCGCGCTCGAGTCGGGGCTCACGGAGTCGCGCCGCATCGCGGACTTCGTCGCCGGCGGCTCCGGGGCGCCGCCCGCCGACGACGCGGCGCGGGTGACCCTCGAGAGCATGACGTGGGGGTTCGGCAACTTCGCCGAGAACGCGGAGCTGGTGCGATGGGTCAGGGCGTACAACGCGGACCCGGCGCACCGCCGGAAGGTCCGGCTCTACGGCATCGACCTGAGCCTCGGCGGGCCGCACGGCTCCACGCCCACGCCCGCCCCCATCGAGGCGGCGCTCGCGTACCTCGCGCGCGTCGACGCGGCGGCGGGGCGGCGCGTGCGCGCGAGGCTCGCGCCGTACCTGAGCCGGCTGCCGGGCGACGGCTCC
>DATFPD010000772.1:0-14445 GCA_035265005.1 Gemmatimonadaceae bacterium
CGCCGCGTATGAGCCCGGCTCGCCGCCCACCGGCTCCATCTCGTCAGGCGACGGCGCACCCTCGGTGCCAACGGCAGCGAGCGCCGCGCGCACGAGCACGCGCCGGACGCCGGGCTGGGCCACCCGCACGACGACGTCGGCGCGCCCGGGCACCACGCCCTGCGGACGCACCACCACGTGCACGTCGTACGGCCCCGCCCGCCCTGCGTAGACCGCCGTCGACGTGCCGACGTGCGCGGAGGCCAGCAGCCAGACCGTCAGCACGCCCATCGCTTCCGCCGCGCGCCGCCGCGGGTGCCGGGCGGCGCTCACCGTCGCACCCGCCGCAGCCAACCGCCCCACGAGAGACCGAGTCGGGCCGAGACCGCGGCGATCACCGCCGCCTGCAGAAGTCCGATCCAGAGCGTGGTGCCGTGCCGCTCGTCCCACGGGAAGAACTGGTTGCGCCCGGTGTACGAGCTCGAGGGCACCGAGTAGCCGATGTTGTCGCCGGCGAAGAACCAGTTTCGCCCGTACGGCGAGAGCAGCAGCCCGGCGAGCGGCCACTGCGCGGCGACGAAGGCCGCCACGAACAGCGCCCCGAGCACCGCCGCCACCGCCCAGCCGCCGGACGCCGCCTCGTCAGGCAGCTCCGCCCGCCGCCGCCGCATCAGCACGTCGATCGCCGCCGCGGGCGCGACGAGCGCGAGCGGGAAGTCGGGTGGTACCATGCGCGTGACGTGCTGGTAGATCGGCCCCAGCTTCGGCTCCGCGGGAAACAGCGGCAGCACCCACACCATGACCGCGGTGATCAGCATGTACGCCGCGGCGGTCGCCGTCGCCGGCCACCGGAGCGAGGACGCCCGCGACACGGCCACCAGGAAGATCGGGAAGACCAGCGCCGACACCCGGTAGGCGATGGAGCTGTGCAGCAGCGTGCGGTAGACGTACTCGGTCACGAACACCGCCGCCATCGTCACCAGCACGCCGGCCAGGTAGGCGAACATGACTCCGAAGCGCCGCCGCGCCTCCGGCGACGTCGCGCGGTTCTGCTCGGCGAGCACCGTCAGCATCGCGCCCAGGCCGATGCCGTAGATGCCGACGGCCAGCACCGTGTGCGGCGGGCTCAGGATCTTCACGTCGAGCCCGTACGCGTTGTGCCACCAGTCGTCGAACGGCGCCGACACCAGCATCGCGCCGGCGCCCCACACGCTCACCCACGCGCCCAGCGGGCCGCGGAACCCCAGCACCGTGACCGACGCCGCGCGCGCCTCCGCCGAGCCGCCGAACGTCGTGCGCAGGATGCGCACGCCCGCGACCGCGCCGCCCAGCAGTCCGCCGAGGTAGATCGCCAGATGCGCCGGCGTCCAGAACGTGTCGCGGCCGATCGAGCGGTGCCACGAGATGTCCCAGATCACGCCGACGATGATGCTCGTGGCCGCGCCGAGCGCCGTGAGGACGTACCAGGGGAGGGCCGCTGCGCAGGTCGAAGGGATCGACTGCGCTCGTGGGGCGGAAAGGGCGGTAGCTTCCACGGACACACCGGGACTGGGGACCAGACGCGAGAGACTCGACATGAACGTCGGACGACGCTGCCGCCTCTGTCCAGTCCCGCGCGTCCGGCCGCCAGCCCCTTCGCTCTGCTACTTGCCGCTGGTCGCCGCGCCGATCGACGTCGGACCTGGAAGCGGGTCGCTGGCCGGGAAGGTCTGCTCGACCAGCTTGTCGAGCGCCACCTCCTCGGTCACGCCCACGGCGCCGACCACCTTGGCGCTGAACGCCGGCAGGTCGTCCGGCTTGCGGCTCGTGATGAGCTTGAGATCCTGGTGGACCTTCGCGTCCACCCACTCGCCGCCCGCGTTCTTCACGTCCGTCTTGAGGCTCGGCCAGCTGGTGAGCGTCCGCCCGCGCACGACGTCGGCTTCCACCAGCAGCCACGGCGCGTGGCAGATCGCGGCGACCGGCTTGTCGGCCACCATGAACTCCTTCACGAACTGCACGGCCTTCGGCTCCTGCCGCAGCGCGTCCGGGTTCGCGACGCCGCCGGGCAGCACCAGCATGGCGTAGTCCGCCGCGCTCGCCTCGTCGAGCGTGCGCGTCACCTCGAACGTGTCGCCCTTGTCGAGGTGGTTCATCCCCTGGATGCGCCCCTTCTTCGGGGAGATGAGGTGCACCTCCGCGCCGGCCTTCTCCAATGCCTGCCAGGGGTGCGTGAGCTCGACCTGCTCCACGCCGTCGGTGGCGAGGAACGCCACCTTCTTTCCCTTCAGTGCGTCCGCCATGGCTCGCTCCGTGGCTCCTGATCGTGACCGCTGGACACGTCCGGACTCGTCAGAATCCATGCCGAAGGGCGGGCGGGGCGCGCCCGGTGGACGGCTGGCGCAGGGCCTGCCTACTTTCCCGACCCCGGCTGCACACTACCGTACTCCTCGCACGCATGCCCGAGCTCAGCCTCCTGCGCGACCTGATCGTCCTCTTCGGGCTGAGCGTGATCGTCGTCGTTGCGTTCCACCGGCTGAAGCTGCCGCCGATCATCGGGTTTCTGATCACCGGCGTCCTCTGCGGCCCGTACGGCTTCGGGCTGATCAGCGGCGTGGAGCAGGTCGAGGCGATGGCCGAGATCGGCGTGGTCCTGCTCCTGTTCACCGTCGGGATCGAATTCTCCCTCCAGGATCTCATCCGCCTGCGGAGCTTCCTTCTCGTGGGCGGCGGCCTCCAGCTCCTCATCACGCTCGCCGCCACCGCCATCGCCGCGCGCGCAGCTGGCGAGTCGTGGCGGGTCGCGATCTTCCTCGGCATGCTGGTCGCGCTCAGCAGCACCGCCATCGTCATCCGCTCGTTCGCTGACCGCGGCGAGCTCGACGCGCCGCACGGTCGGGCGGCGCTCGGGATCCTGATCTTCCAGGACCTCTGCGTCGTCCCGATGATGCTGCTCGCGCCGCTGCTCGGCGGCGCCGCGGCCCGGCCTACCGAGATCGTGCTCATCGCCGCGAAGGCGCTGGGCTTCATCGTGGCGGCGGTCGTCGTCGCCCGGCTGGTGGTGCCGTGGGTGCTCCACCGGGTGGTGAACACCCGGAAGCGCGAAGTCTTCCTGCTCACGATCATCCTGCTCTGCGTCGGGACGGCGTGGGCCTCCGCGCAGGTGGGACTCTCGCTCGCCCTGGGCGCGTTCATCGCTGGGCTCATCATCTCCGACTCGGAGTACAGCCACCAGGCGTTGGGCGAGATCCTGCCGCTGCGCGAGGTCTTCAACAGCCTGTTCTTCGTGTCGATCGGGATGCTGTTCGACGTGCGCACCGTGCTCCGCGATCCGCTGTTGATCGTCGGCGCGATCGCCGCCGTGCTGCTCCTCAAGGCGGTCGTCACGACGGCCGTGACCTGGGCGATCGGGCAGTCGCTGCGCGTCGCGCTGCTCGCCGGCCTGGCCAGCGCGCAGATCGGCGAGTTCTCCTTCGTGCTATCGAAGGTGGGGCTCGGGGCCGGGCTGCTGGACGCGGGGCTCAATCAGCTCTTTCTCGCGGTCGCCGTCGGGACGATGACCGTCACGCCGTTCCTGATGAACCTGGCGCCGGTGGCCGCGGCGTTCGCCGAGCGGCGCGTTCCCAACCGCATCGCGGCCGGACGACAGCGGGCCGCGCTCGCCGGGGACCCGCATCCGCCGCTCACCGACCACGTCATCATCATCGGCTACGGCCTGAACGGCCGGAACCTGGCGCGCGTCCTGAGCCGCGTCGGCATCGCGTTCACCGTGGTCGAGATGAACCCCGAGAACGTCCGCGCGGAGCGACGCCGCGGCCGGCCGATCATCTACGGCGACGCGTCGCGGCAGGAGGTGCTCGAGCACGCGGGCATCCAGACGGCACGAATCGTCGTGATCGCGATCTCCGACGCCGCCGCCACCCGGAGCGCGGTGGCGCTCACCCGCCGACTCAACCCCCGGGTCCACATCGTCGTGCGGACCCGCTACGTGCAGGAGATGGAGCCGCTGTTCGCGCTCGGCACCGACGAGGTGGTGCCCGAGGAGTTCGAGACGTCGGTCGAGATCTTCTCCCGCGTGCTGACGCGGTATCTGGTGCCGCGGGACGAGATCGACCGGCAGATCCGCTCGATCCGGCAGGACGCCTACGAGACGTTCCGCACGATGTCGGAAGAGCACGCGACGGCGACGGGACTCCAGCGCTTCCTGAGCGACCTCTCGCTGGAGGTCTATCGGGTGCAGCCCGGGTCGCCGGTCGTCGGCAAGGCGCTGGAATCGTCAGGCATCCGCGACGAGAGCGGGGCGACCGTGGCGGCAATCCAGCCCGCCGACGCCGAGGTCGTGGTGAATCCCATGGGCACCGCGGTCCTGCGCGAGGGGGACATCGTGCTCCTGCTCGGCCGGCCGGACCAGCTGACGGCCGCCTCCCGGCTCTTCTCGGCGGACGGTCACGCGTGAGGCAGGCCAGGCCATGATCGAGGTCGTCAGGGCCGACATCACGGCGCTGAACGTGGACGCGATCGTGAACGCGGCGAACGAGGCGCTTCGTGGCGGGGGCGGCGTGGACGGCGCAATTCATCGCGCGGCCGGCCCGGGACTGCTGGAGGAGTGCCGGCGCTACCCCGGCTGCCCCACCGGCGAGGCGGTGCTCACCGGCGGGCATCGCCTCCCGGCGCGCTACGTGATCCACACGGTTGGGCCGGTGTGGCGAGGCGGGAGCGCCGGAGAGGCCGCGACGCTTGCGCGAGCCTACGAGAGCGTCTTCCGGCTGGCGCGCGAGCACGGCGACATCGCGTCGATCGCGTTCCCCGCGATCTCGACCGGCGTCTACGGCTTCCCGAAGGACGCCGCCGCCCGGATCGCGGTATCGAGCATGCGATCCCACGTCTCCGAGTTCGAGCGGATCGTCGCCTGCCTGTTCGATGACGAGAGCGTTCGGCTCTACCAGGCGGCGCTGGAGCCTCAGGACTAGCGGCCCCGAGCGGGAGCGAGATGGAGACGGCGAAGCCCGACCAGGAGAAGTGGAAGCAGTATCCGAATACGGTCCTCGAGTTCTCGACCGCGCCGGCGCTGCGGATCGACCTCCGGAAGCCCGTGGAGTCGGAGGCGGTGGAGGGACTCCGCGCGATCGGGCTCACGGGGCCGTTCGCCGTGCTGACGGCCGAGAACCCCTGCGGCGAGAACGTGGAGGACGCGCCGACGGATCGGCAGGCGGACGCGCGCGAGGAGCGCAACGAGCGGCGGACCGGGCGCCTGGAGGCAGAGCTGCTGCGGCGCGGCACCACGTTCGCGCGGGTAGACGGCGTCTCGCCGGACGGCAGCTATCGCGAGCACTGCCTCGCCATCCTGCTGCCGGAGGATCAGGCGGTGGAGCTGGCGAAGCAGCTCGACCAGCTCGCGCTCTTCTGGTTCGACGGCGAGGCCTTCTGGCTCCTTCCCGCGGAGGCCGACCAGGCTCCGACGCGCCTGCCGCGCGCCCCCGGCGACCGCGCCTGACCAGCCGAGGCTTCGGCAGAGTTCGTTTGTTTACGTCGAGATGTGCGAATTCACGGAGTTAAGGCCCTGAAACAAACCTTAACTAAGTCAAGTCTTTTCTTACGGCGAGCCCAACCGGCATATTTCTCGAATGCCGCTGGTTCGCCTTTACGGACATGGGGCGCTTCGCGCGCGTCTGCTGGACGCGGTGGAGCGAAACGCCCTCCCGTCGTCGCTGCTGCTGCACGGCCCGCGTGGGGTCGGCAAGCAGCGTCTTGCCCTGTGGGTGGGCCAGGCGCTGCTCTGCACCGGCACGGCGCGGCCCTGCGGCCGCTGCCAGAGCTGCCGGTACGTGGAGGAGGGTGCGCACCCCGACCTTCACTGGTACTTCCCCCGCCCGCGGCTCAAGGACGCTGACGCATCGGCGGCCGAGGTTCGGGCCGACTACGCGGACGCGATCGCGGAGCGGCTGAAGAACGGCGGCCTGTACGCCCCAGCCGAGGGGACCGAGGCGATCTACGTCTCCACCGTGCGGGCGATCGTGCAGGAGGCGGGCATCTCTCCAGCGTTCGGGCACGGCAAGGTGTTCGTGATAGGGGACGCCGAGCGGATGGTGCCGCAGGAGGGGGCCGACGCGGCCGCGAACGCGTTCCTGAAGCTCCTCGAGGAGCCCTCGCCCGGGACGACGATCATCATGACGTCGTGCGAGCCTGGCGCCCTCCTCCCGACCATCCGCTCGCGGGTCGTGTCCGTACGGGTGGCCCCGATGGCATCGGCCGAGCTCCGCGAGTTTCTGCGCGACCCGCTGGTCGCGGCCGCACTGAAAAAGGAAGGCGTGTCCGCCGACCCCGAGGAGTGCGAGCGCATGGCTGGCGGCGCGCCTGGCGTCCTGCTGGCCGGCGGCGGGCAGCGGGCGGCCCTGGAGAGCGCCCAGAGGCTCCTGGAGGCCGCCGGATCGCGTCAGAGGGCCGTGCGCTACCGCCAGGCGCTGCTCCAGGGGAGCGCGAGGGCGAGGGGCGCCTTCAGCGAGACGCTCGACGCGCTGACCGTGCTGCTGCACCAGCGCGCCCGGAGCGCCACCAGCCAGGGCGACGAGCGCGCCGCGCTGGCCGCCAGCCGGGCGATCGCGGCTGTGGAGGAAGCGAAGGCGCACGCCGAGGGGAACGTCAACCCGCAGCTCGTGGTCGCGTCGCTCCTTTCGGAGCTGGCGGAGGCCGCCCGGTGAGCGGCCTGACGCACGTCGGGCCGGGCGGCGAGGCGCGGATGGTGGACGTGAGCGACAAGCCCAGCACGCCGCGCTTCGCCAGGGCGGCCGGGGCCATCCGCATGCAAGCGGCCACGTTAGCCGCAATTCGCGAGAACGCGCTGGGCAAGGGGGACGTTCTTGCCGTCGCGAAGATAGCCGGTGTGATGGCCGCCAAGCGGACTGCCGAATTGGTCCCGCTCTGCCATTCGATCGCTCTGTCCGATGTACAGGTCACCTTGTCCCTTGACCCGGAGCTTCCCGGGGTTCAGGTGGAGGCGACCGCTCGGACGACGGGGCAGACCGGGGTGGAGATGGAGGCCATAACGGCGGTCGCCGTGACTCTGGTCACCGTGTACGACATGGCAAAAGGGGTAGATAGGGGTATGACCATCACCGACATCCGCCTGCTGGAGAAGGGCGGCGGGCGGAGTGGCCACTGGCAGCGGGGGTAGTCGACGCCTGGCCTGGGGATTGCCAAATATGAGGTACCGCGACCGGGGGCCCGCTCCGATCGCGCGCTGTAAATTGTTGCAGCAGAGAGGCTTATGAGAGATCTACGTGGGACCTACGTTCATAAGGGCGACGCTCAGCGTCGTCGCGACCGCGTCAGAAAGACGCTGCTCGCCGCCGGCTTCATTGGGGCGGTGACGGCGGCGTGGAGCGGCCGGGCGCCTGAGGAAGCCAGCGCAGAGCCCTCGTTCTTTTCCCGAGCCGATGAGATCCGCCGTGTGCAGTCCGAGCTGGACGCCACGCGGGGCGAGCTCGATCTGGCGAACGCGCAGCTCGAGCGCTGGAACAAGGTGTACGAGTACTCCAGCCGCTTCGGGATCGGCGCCGATCTGGCGACGATGATCTACGACGTGGCGCAGGCGGAGGGGATCGAGCCGGAGGTTGGCTTCCGGCTGGTGCGTATCGAGAGCGAATTCAACCCGCGGGCGACCAGCCCGGTAGGCGCCCTCGGGCTCACCCAGGTGATGCCGGCGACGGCGAAGTACTTCGAGGCCGGGATCACCCGCGAAAAGCTCTACGACAAGCAGACGAACCTCCGCATCGGCTTCCGCTACCTGCGGACGCTGATCAAGGAGTACCACGGCAACGTCAACCTCGCCCTGCTGGTCTACAACCGTGGGCCGGCGGCCGTGAAGAAGGCGCAGAGCAACGGCATCAATCCGTCGAACGGCTACGAGAAGGCGGTGATGGGCAGCTACAAGGGGAAGGCCGTGGTGGACTGAGCCACCGCCCGACCCGCACCACGGAACGGCAGGAAACGAAGGCGGGGCGCTGCTGATCGCAGCGCCCCGCCTTCGTTTTCCCTGCGGCGAGAAGACTACTTCTTCCGCGTCGTGGACTTCTTCTTGGAGGTCGTCGCCTTCGTCTTGGACGAGCTGCGGGGCGCGACCGAGCCGTTGGACTCCATGCGGCGCGTGCCGGAGGCGCTCTTCGCCGAGCTCTTGCTACCGCTCTTGCTACCGCTCTTGCTCGCGACGCGCGACGACGAGCGCGTCGACCGCCGCGCCGCCGAGCCGCGGACGACGAGCGGCTGGCCGGGGTGCACGACGCTCTTCTTCAGGCCGTTGAGCGCCATGAGCGTCTTCACCGACGTCTTGTACTTCTTCGCGATCCCGCCGAGCGTCTCGCCGCGCTTGACGACGTGGATCGTGCGGCGCGAGCTGCTGCTGCCGTAGCGCTCGATCGACGGGTCCGGGACGTTCAGCGCGCCGGCGACGACCGCGTCGTCGGGCACGAGGATGGTCTGGCCGGGGCGCAGGTTGCCGGACTTCAGGTACGACAGCTTGGGGTTGTACCAGGTGAGCTGCGTCGACGTGCGGCCGTAGCGCTTCGCGATCGTGGCCAGCGACTGGCCCTTCTTGGAGGTCACGCGGGTGAGCTTCGCGTGCCCCGCGTCGCCGAGCGCGGCATACGCGGAGTCGAAGCCGGCCGCTGTCCCGACGGGGACGCGTACGAAGTAGCTCCCGGCCGGCGGGGTCATGCCGCGCAGGATGTGCGGGTTGAGCTCCTGCATCTGCGGGATGCTCGCGCCGACGGCCTTGCCGATCGCCGAGAGCGGGACCGAGGCGCCGACGCGCACCGAGTCGTAGGCGAACGCCGGCTGCGGCTCGACGTGCATGCCGTAGCGCTCGGGCTCCTTCCCGACCAGCGCGGCCGCGATCAGCTGCGGGACGTAGTCCTTGGTCTCCTGCGGCAGGTAGTTCTGCTCGGCGAGGACGAAGAACTGGTCGTCGCCGGACGTGCCCTCGAGCTCCTCGGCGAAGCGGGTGAGCCCGCGCGACACGCGGCCGGAGCCGCCGTTGTACGCCGCCGCGGCCAGGTAGTAGGAGCCCAGCTCGTCCTTCAGCCACCCCATGTACTTGATGGCGGCGTCGGTGGAGCGAACCGGGTCGCGGCGCTCGTCCACCCACCAGTCCACCCGGAGGCCGGTGCCGCGCGCGGTGGAGGTCATGAACTGCCACATGCCGACGGCGGCCGCGCGGGAGTAGGCGTGCGGGTCGTAGCCGCTCTCGATCAGCGCCAGGTAGTACATGTCCTCCGGCACGCCGGCCGCGCGGAACTTGGCGCGAATCATCGGCTCGTAGCGCGACCCGCGCTCCAGCCGGTGCGCAATGCGGTCGCGGGCGTCGCCGCGGAACATGTTCACGAAGTGCTCGACGCGGGCGTGCGTCTCGTAGGAGCGCACGTCGATGTCCCAGGTCGGCTCGGCGGCCGCGGCGGAATCCCACGGCGCGGCGGTGGGGATCGAATCGCCGAAGACCTGGACCGCCTGCCGGTTGATGTCCCGCTGGCTCAGATCGACGGTGTCGCGCGTGATGCGCGTGACCGTGTCGGCGCGGACCGAGTCAGCGACGCGATCGGCGACGCGATCGGCGACCGTGCCCGAGCTCTCGGCGGCCGCGGCGGCGGGAGCGCGCACCGGCTCGGGCGACCCGGTGCGCCCTCGTGCCGGCGCGCAGGCGCAGCCGACCAGGGCGACGATGGCGAGCGCTGTGACCTTACCCTTCACGGGAAGCCTCCTCTTGAGTCCGCCAGCCGCAGATTCCTAACGGCCGGTGGAACTGTTATCCTGTCAAGCAGTTACGTGTCGCCGACGCGAACGACGCATGGGACGCGAGCCCAGGTCGGGTCCTGGGTCCGCGTCTCTTCCGCACCGGCCCCGCAATAGGACGCCCGAGAGCGTCAGCGGGTTGCGACGAAGTTGCCGAGGATGCGGTTGGTCGCGTTCAACACAGCGACGACCGCGGCGCGGATGGGGTCACGCTCGGCCAGATACGAGCCCAGCAGCCGGCGGGGGCCTTCGCCCTTCTTGGTCTCCAGGGAGACGATGACGATGTTGGCGTCGAACGCACGGAGCGCCTTCACGCCGAGCAGCTCGAGCTGCAGCTCGCCCTTGGTGAAGGCCTCGATCGCCTGGATCGCCGCCTCGGCGGCGATGCGGAGGTCCCCCATGGGGCTCGACTGTCCGGTCTTCCGCCCCGAGACGCGCACCCCCTCGATCCACTCCAGCTCGACCTCGGCGGTACACAGCCCGGCCGGGGTGCGGGAGAAGCTGAAGTTCGTGAAGCGGAGGCGCTCGCGCCTCAGCTGCTCCTGCGTGACGACGACGGGCGTCTGTCCGCCGCTCTCAGGCGACTGCGAGCCGCTCTCGGGAGGAGGGTGCATTGCTGCGTCCGCGTCTCAGGGAATTGGCGAGCTACTGACGCCCATTATACACACGAGCGAGAGCGGGCGCAGGCAACCCGAGCGCTTCGGACCTCGAACGTGTCACATTGCCGCGTTCCGCCCACCCTCTAGATTCGCCCCACACGAAGGACCGAGCTCTACGTCGATCCCCGACCGCATCTTTCACGCCGAAGCGACCCCCGCGAGCCTCGGCGGACCGGCCTCACGCGTCGCTGCATAACGGTACACGCCGGCGGCGCCCCTCGTTCCCCCTCGGCATGCCATCGACCCGCAACGTTCCCAGCGCCCGACGCCCCATTGCCGCACGCGCGCTCGCGCTCGCCCTCGCCACCGCCGGCGCGGCCACTGCCGGCGCGGCCACCGCCGCCACGGCGCCGCTTGGCGCCCAGTCGCGTGCGACGGCGGCGCCGGCCGCCGCCGACGTGCGCGCCCGCGTCCGCGCGTATCGGCAGACGCACGAGCACGAGATCCTGCGCGAGCTCGTGGAGCTGCTCGCCATCCCGAACCTCGCGTCCGACAGCGTCAACATCCGGCGCAACGCGGACGCCCTGGTCGCGCTCCTCACCCGGCGCGGGGTGAGTGCGCGCCGACTCGAGAGTCCGGGAAGCCCGCCGGCCGTCTACGGCGAGCTGCGCACGCCGGGAGCGACGCGGACGGTGGTGTTCTACGCGCATTACGACGGCCAGCCGGTCGACCGGAGCGCCTGGCGTTCGGACCCGTGGACGCCCGTGCTCCGAACCGGGCCGCTCGGCCCGACCGCGCGCGACCTCCCGATGCCCGCGGTCGGCGCGCCGATCGATCCCGAGTGGCGCATCTTCGCCCGGTCGGCGAGCGACGACAAGTCGCCGATCGTCGCGATGCTCGCCGCGCTGGACGCGCTGAGAGCGTCCCGCATGCTGCCCTCGGTCAACCTCAAGTTCTTCTTCGAGGGCGAGGAGGAGGCCGGCTCCGAGCACATCACGCAGATGTTGACCGCGCACCGCGACCTGCTGGCCGCCGACGCCTGGATCTTCTGCGACGGGCCGGTGGACCCGTCGGGGCGGCTGCAGGTCGTGTTCGGCGCGCGCGGCGTGATGGGGCTCGAGCTCATCGTCTACGGAGCGACGCGCGCGCTGCACAGTGGGCACTACGGCAACTGGGCGCCGAACCCGGCGGCGCTGCTCGCCAACCTGCTCGCCGGCATGCGCGACCCCGACGGTCGGATCCTGATCGCCAACTTCTACGACGACGTCCGCCCGCCGGGCGAGGCCGAGCGGGCGCTGCTGGCCAGGCTCCCATCGAACGACGCCGCCGAGCGCGCCGCGCTGGGGCTGGCGCACACCGAGGCCGGGGACGCGCCGCGCATGGAGCGCATCCTGCTGCCCGCGCTCAACGTCCGCGGCATCCAGGCCGGGGCCACGGGCGCCAGCGCGGCCAACGCGGTCCCGGTCGAGGCGCGGGCGTCGATCGACTTCCGGCTGGTGCCGAACCAGACGCCGGAGCGCGTGCGGTCGCTGGTCGAGGCGCACCTGCGGGCCCAGGGCTACTACCTAACGAGCGCGCCCCCGGACTCGGCCGCGCGGGCGCGGTACGCGCGGATCGCGCTCGTTCGCTGGGAGCAGGGGTACCCCGGCGTGCGCACCGCGGTGGACCTCCCGGTGTCGCGCGCGGTCATGCGCGTGGTGGAGGAGACGAGCGGGCGGCCGCCGCTCGCCCTCCCCTCCCTCGGCGGCAGCCTGCCGCTGTTCGGATTCCGGGACGTGCTCGGCGTGCCGCTGATCACGATGCCGATCGTCAACGCCGACAACAGCCAGCACGGGCCGAACGAGAACCTGCGGCTCCAGAACCTGTGGGACGGGATGGAGGTGTTCGCCGGGCTGATGGCGCGCCTTGGCGCGGAGTGGGGGGCGGCGGTGCCGTAGGCCCGCCGCAGGCCCGCCTGCGAGTCCCCGAGTTTGGCCGTCCCACTTGGCACCGCCACCCGGGCGGGGTCTATTTACAGCGGTCCCAGCGATCCTTTCAGGCGCCGACTTCGCCGCGGCACAATCTTGGCGAGGTCGGCGTGCGCGCGTGGCGTGGTCCCTCACGGCAGCGCGTGCGCAGCGCCGCCGTCGCCGTCGCCGCTGCCAACCCGGACGCACCACTCTAGCACCATCGTGGACAGAACGAACATCCCGTACCTCCCCGAGCGGGTCGAGGGATTGGCCGCACTGGCCATGAACCTGTCGTGGAGCTGGAACGACCGCGCGCGCGCCCTCTTCGCGCAGCTCGACCCGACCCTCTGGCAGCTCACCAGACAGAACCCGATTCAGCTGCTGCGGCGCGTGGACCCGCGGCGCCTGACCGAGTGCGCTCGGGGCCCGGAGTTCCTGGCGCTCTACGACCGGGTGATGCAGGACGCGCGGCGCGAGGCGTCCGCCGACGGGACCTGGTTCGCCGAGAGCTTTCCCGACGTCGGGCGCGACCGGCCGGTGGCGTACTTCTGCGCCGAGTTCGGGCTCCACGACTCGGTGCCCATCTATTCCGGCGGGCTCGGGATCCTGGCCGGCGACCACTGCAAGTCGGCGTCGGACCTCGCGGTGCCGTTCGTCGGGATCGGGCTGTTCTACGACAAGGGCTACTTCGACCAGCGCGTCCGCGCCGACGGGATGCAGGAGGACGCGAACGAGCGGTTCGACGTCGCCGACCTGCCGCTCGAGCGGCTGTACGGCCCGAATCGCGCGCGCTCGCTCGCCAAGGTGCGCACGTTCGGCCGCGACATCCAGCTCGGAGCGTGGCGCGTGCGGGTCGGCCGGATCTCGGTGATTCTGCTCGACGCGCGGATGGACGAGAACGACCCCGAGGACCGCGAGCTCACCGGGAAGCTGTACTCCGGCGGCCCCAACACGCGCCTCCGGCAGGAGTGGCTGCTCGGCGTCGGCGGCGTGCGCGTGCTGCGGGCGCTCGGCATCAACCCCGGCGTGTGGCACGCCAACGAGGGCCACGCGGCGTTCATGATGGTGGAGCGCCTGCGCGAGCTCACGACCGCGGGCGTGCCTTACGACGAGGCGGTGCGGCGGGTGCGCGCGGGCGGCGTCTTCACCACGCACACGCCGGTGCCCGCGGGGCACGACACCTTCCCGGTGGAGCAGGTCGAGCAGTGCGGGGGCCCGATGTGGGAGGATATGAAGCTCAGCCGGGACGCGTACTTCAACATCGGCCGGCACCCCGACGGCTACCCCGGGCAGTTCCACATGACGGTCGCCGCGATGCGGCTGTCGTCGAGGGTGAACGGCGTGGCGAAGCGGCACGGCGAGGTGACGCGCGAGATCTGGCACTCGCTGTGGCCAGAGCGCGACGTGTCGCGCGTTCCGGTGGGGCACGTGACCAACGGCGTCCACCTCCCGACCTGGATGTCGGCCCGGCTGGCGCGGCTGCTCGACCGCGAGCTGGGCGACGGCTGGATGGACCGCCGCGACGAGCCGGCGAAGTGGGAGCGCGTGCTCTCGCTCGACGACGCGGAGCTGTGGGGGCTGCACCGCGCGCTCAAGGCCAAGCTGTTCGACTTCGTGCGCGATGACGCGCGGCGCCGCTGGTCGCGGGCGTGGACCGAGCCGTCGCAGGTGGCCGGGGCGGGGACGCTCCTCGACCCCGACGCGCTGACGATCGGCTTCGCGCGCCGCTTCGCGACCTACAAGCGCGCGGCGCTGCTGTTCCAGGACTTCGAGCGCGTGCGGGCGCTGATCGTCAACGCGCAGCGCCCCGTGCAGGTGGTCTTCGCCGGCAAGGCGCACCCGGCGGACGGGCCGGGCAAGAAGGTGCTCCAGACGATCTACCAGCTCGCGCGCGACGCGCGGCTGGAGGGGCGGGTCGCGTTCATCGAGGACTACGAGATGAACCTGTCGCGCCGGCTCGTGAAGGGCGTGGACCTGTGGATGAACATGCCGCGCGTGCCGCTGGAGGCGAGCGGCACCAGCGGCATGAAGGCGGCGCTCAACGGCGTACCGCAGCTCAGCACGCTCGACGGGTGGTGGCCCGAAGCGTACAACGGGTTGAACGGGTGGGCGATCCCGACCGCGCCCGCGGACGCGGACGCCGACGCGCACGACGCCAC
>DATFPD010000773.1:0-4027 GCA_035265005.1 Gemmatimonadaceae bacterium
CGGCCAGCGCCGCGTCGGCGACGGCGAGCGTGGTCTCGTCGTCAGGCGTGACGATCACGACCTGCGTCCCCTCGGCCGCCGGGTCGATGCGCTCGAGCGCGGGCGCGAGGAACTGCCGGATCGCCGCCCAGTCGTGCGGGAGCGTGTAGACCACGTCCGGGCGGCGCGCGGCGGAGCCGGCGGTCGCGGACGCGGCGGTGGCGGGGGCGGTCGAGGCAGGCGGCGTGCCCGACTCGCGGTCGTCAGAAGTTTCCACGGGGCCCGGAATGGTCGAGGTGTCAAAAACCGGTCGCGCGCCGCCGACGCGACGTCCGCGGCCGACCGGTAGCTCAAAGTATATCCCGCGGGCGAGTCGGAGCGAAGCCGGGCCGGCGCATTCGGCGCGCCGACGGACAATTGCCGACGCCTTCCGCGCGCGGCGCGCCGGTGGCACCTTCCCGATCGACGCAGATCGCGACCCGCGCATGCCCCCCCGCGCGCGGGCGGCCGCTCCCGACCAGCAGCCCTCACCGCCATGACGACCCAGCTCGCATCCCAGGCGGCGCGCCCCGCGTTCCGCCCGTCGGACAACGTCGCCCAGCTCAAGCCGTCGGCGACGATCGCCGTGTCGCAGCTGGCGAAGGCACTCGCCGCGCAGGGGCGCGACGTGATCGACCTCGGCGCCGGCGAGCCGGACTTCCCGACGCCGGAGTTCATCGTGCGCGCGGCCAAGCTCGCGCTCGACAAGGGCGCGACGCGCTACACGGCGACCGAGGGGATCCTGCCGCTCCGCCAGGCGATCGCCGACGGCGCGAACGCGCTCTACCGCGGCCCCGGCGGCCCCGTGCTCCCCGCGGACGTCGTCGTCTCGACGGGGTCGAAGCAGTCGCTGTTCAACGCGTGCTTCGTGCTGTTCGGCGCCGGCGACGAGGTGCTGGTGCCGACGCCGAGCTGGACGAGCTACTACGAGATGCTCACGCTGGCGCGCGCGACCGCCGTGCCGGTGATGGGCGACCCGGCGCGCGGGCTCAAGGTGACGGCCGACGAGCTGGCGCGCGCGGCCACGCCGAACACTCGCGGCGTGATGCTGAACTCCCCCTGCAACCCAACCGGCTCCGTCTACGCGGCCGACGAGATGGCGGCCATTCTGGCGCTGGCCGAGGAGCGGGAGTGGTGGGTGATCAGCGACGAGATCTACCTGCGCATCGCGTACGGCGGCGGCGACGAGCCGTGCTCGGCGCTGGAGGCGGCGCGCTCGCGCGACCGGCTGGTGGTGATCAACGGCGTGGCCAAGGCCTACGCGATGACCGGCTGGCGGATCGGCTGGGCGGTGGCGCCGCGCGCCGTGGCGTCGGCGATGGGCGCGCTCCAGTCGCACACGACGTCGAACGCGGCCGCGGTGTCGCAGCACGCCGCGCTGGCCGCGCTCGCGCAGAAGGACGAGGCCGAGCGCGCGATCGAGCACATGGTGGCGCGCTTCGCCGAGCGACGCGGCGCGATCCTGCACGCCCTCCGCGACGCGCCCGAGGTGCGCTACGTCCGCCCGGACGGCGCATTCTACCTCTTCGTGAACGTCGCCGAGACGGCGCGCGGCGAGGCCGACCCCGGCGCGGTCTTCGCGCGCCACCTGCTGGAGCGGCACGACGTGGCCGTCGTCCCCGGCTCGGCCTTCCTGGCGCCGGACTGGGTGCGCCTCTCCTTCGCGGCGCCGCAGGAGCAGGTGGTGGAGGGCGTTCGGCGGCTGGTGAGGGCGTATCGCGAGCTGACGTAGCGCCCGCGCCTGTGGCGCCCGGCAGTCCCCGCTTTATCTTCTTCCGCGCAACAGATGGCCCCGCGGCGCGGCGTTTCGGGTATGGTCTCTGGCCGCGGCGGGCGCAGATTGGTGCTCCCCACGTAGACGGAGACGGTGCATGGACATCGCAGTGCGGATCGAGGAGGGGGCCGGCGCGGGCGAGGCTCCCGAGGTGGAGTACCGGTGGGACGCCGACACGTCCATCCTGACCGCCAGCCTGCGCGCCGGCGCGGTGAGCGAGGGGATGTCGGGCTCCGTCGTGGTCGAGGGGAGCGACGGGTCGTGGCTCGTGTTCGACGTCGCCTCGGGGAAGATCCGCGGCGTGGAGGTCGCCAACTGGCCGGACGTGCGGAAGCTCGCGTCGCTGGAGGCGCCGACGCAGGTCGAGGAGGCCAGCGTCACGCTCCCCGCGCGGGCGTCGCAGCCCGGCATCGCGTCGCTGGAGATGGACACCGCGCTGGTGGCGGACTCGGACCAGAGCGAGCGCATCTTCCACTTCCGGATCGGCCCCAAGCGCCGCACGCGCGTCGTCAGGCTGGCGAAGGACATCCTGCTCGACGTGGACCAGCGGAGCGTCCTCGCCGGCGTCTGGCTGCTCAACGTCCCGCCGTTCCCCGCCGAGACGCCCGCCGAGCCGGCGCAGTGATCACCACCATCGTCCTGATCCGCGCGGAGCCGAAGCTCATCCCGCAGACCGCGATGCGCCTGGCCGGCATCGACGGCGTCGCGGAAGTCTACTCGGTGTCGGGGGAGTGGGACCTGGTGGCCGTGGTCAAGGTGCCGCAATACGAGGACATCGCCCGCGTCGTGACCGAGCAGATGCTCGCCGTCCCCGGCATCCTCCGCACCCAGACCCTCACCGCCTTCCGGGCCTACTCGCGCAAGGACCTGGAGCAGGCGTGGGACATTGGGGTGGAGTGAACTGCACGCAGGACGCAGGCTTAATCCGCTCCTTCGCCCGCTCCCCGTGTCCGACCCTCTCGACGACTACGTCACCGCGCTGTTCGCGCCCGAGGACCGGGTGCTGCTCGACCTGCGCGACGAGGCGGACCGCAGCGGGCTGCCGCCGATCTCGATTCCGCCTGACGAGGGGCGGCTGCTCCAGGTGCTGCTGCACGCGGTGGGCGCGCGCCGCGTGCTCGAGGTCGGGACGCTGGGCGGATGCTCGGCGATCTGGATGGCGCGCGCGCTCCCGGCCGACGGCCGGCTGCTGTCGATCGAGCTGGAGCCGCGGCACGCCGACTTCGCCCGCCGCCACCTGGCGCGCGCCGGACTCGCCGAGCGCGCCGAGGTGCGCGTCGGCCGGGCGCTGGAGGTGCTCCCCGCCCTCGACGGCGAGCGGTTCGACCTCATCTTCCTCGACGCCGACAAGGACCCGCTCCCCACCTACCTCGATTGGGCGCTCCGACTCGTCAGGCCCGGCGGGCTGATCGTGGCCGACAGCGCCCTCCGCGGCGGGCGCGTGGCGGACGCACGCGCCGCGGACTCGGCGACGCTCGCCGTGCGCGAGTTCAACCGCCGCTTCGCCACCGACCCACGGATCACCGGGATCGTGGTGCCGACGCACGACGGGGTGGCGATCGGCGTAGTCAACTACTAGCGCGGTTGGGTCGTGGGTCACTTTGAAGTGGCGGCAACGGCGACGGCAAGAACAACGACTTTGACAGGATGGACAGGATGCACGGGAGGGTGGACAGGATGCGGGCCCCGGGAGGCGTGGCGTCCCGAAGCAGTCATCCTGTTCACCCTCCTGTTCGCCCTCCTGTGCATCCTGTCAAAGCTGTTGCCGTCGCCGTCGCCGTCGCCTCGAACTGACCCACGACTCGCGGTTGCCGCCTGGCTGTTCGGCACGGAGCACGCGGAGGGCCGCGGCGAAGCACCCGTCATCCCGCCCGTCATGCCCGCGCGCCCGTCCAGCCGTCCAGCCGTCCTCGGGTCCGTCATCCCCGCGGACGCGGGGATCCAGGGCAGGGCGCTGGTCTGTCTGGATCCCCGCGTCCGCGGGGATGACGGGTGGACGGGGAGGACGGGCGCGCGGAAATGACGAGCTGACGGGCTCCCCGGCTCGCCGGGATGCAAACCCAGCCGGCAACGCCTCTAGGCAGTGTCCGAGCGATGCCTCATGGCCCGATGCCGGCCTGCTCAGTCGAGGTGGATGTAGCTCACGCCGCGCTGCTGAGCGTGGGCGATGGCGACGAAGACGTTGGGCACGACGACCACGCCCGGCACGACGCCGGCGGTAAGCTCCCGGTGCAC
>DATFPD010000774.1:0-2718 GCA_035265005.1 Gemmatimonadaceae bacterium
CTCGTGTGGCGCATAGTATACGACTGTCTCCTTCCGCGCGTCCAGAGCCCGCCTAACTAGCTCGGGCTGCCGGCGGCCGTCACGACACCGCCGACCGTGCTGATGGCGTGCGCGCTCACCACGGGCCTCACCACAGGTCTCTCGTCGACACCACCCATCTGAACGCGACCTTGCTTCTGACTGCGCGGCCGACTGCCTCCGCGGAGAGCTCGGGGTCGCGGACGTAGAGCGGGACGTCCAGCCGGAGGCGTGCGTCGCGGTCGAAGACGCGGCCGCGGAGCGACAGGCCGACGCCGCCGTCGGCGAGCACCCACGGCGTGCCGGCGGGCGCGCTCCGCACCCCGGCGTCCGCGAAGGCTCCGGCGTAAAGGCGAGGGACTCCGGGAATGCGCTGGAGCGTCGCCAGGCGGGCCGCGCCCTCCACGTTGAGCGACACGACGCGACCGGCGACGAGGCGCGGCGCGTAGCCGCGTAGCCCCGCGCCGCCGAGCGGGGTGTAGTGCGCGTCCGGGTCGGCCAGGGGGGCGCCCCGCGCTCGCAGCAGGTGGTTCGAGAAGGTCTCGGTCGGGTTCGCCGAGGAGGCGTAGATGGCACGCTCGAGCGGCGCGCGCTCGCTCCACCCCGCGAACAGCCGCGCCGCCCCGACGAGCGCGCCGCCGCCCACCTCGCGCCGCTGCGAGACGTCGGCGTCGACCCGCGCGAACGCGCGGTCGGCCAGCCGCCCGCCCGCCTCCCGCGGGCCGAGGATGCCGCCGCTCGCGGCCGCGCGAAACGCCGGCCCGCCCGCGTCGGCCGCCCGCGCGCCGAAGGCGACCGTCGCGTCGTGCACCGCCTCGCCGCTCCACCGCGTGGAGTCGATGAACGCGGGGTCGTACGCGTACGAGCCCGTGTAGGCGACCGTCCACGACCGCGCGGGGCCGGGCGCGAACGCGAACGGGCTCGCGTCCCACCGCTTCCGCGCCTCGACCTTGGTCAGCCCGTCGAGCCGCCACAGGCCGACCCGCAGCCCCATCACCGGCCGGTGCCGCCGCCCGGCGATCGGGTTCTCCACCACCGCCCACCCCATCACCCCCGAGTGCCAGGGCGAGGCGCCGGTGCACAGCTCGCCGCTCGGGTCGCCCGGCCCGAGCGGCGCGCACTGGCGCCCCGGCACGCGCGTCGAGAGCGCGATCCCGAGGTCCCGGCGGTCGATGAGGAGCTGGTAGTTGGACCGCGCCCGCATCGCCGCCGTCGGGCCGCCGGCGTCGCTGTACCAGACGAGCGGCGACAGCGCCACCACCTGCCGGTCGGGCAGGTACTGGTCGAGCAGCGGCCAGTCGATCGCCGTCCGCGCCCCGCGCCACCACACCGGCTCCGAGGCCACGTCGTTAGGCCGGTACCAGTCGTCGGTCACCAGGTACGGGTCGAGCCGGACTTCGAGCGGCCGGAAGTCGGTGCGGACGACGACCTCCTGGTCGTCCGCCAGCGGGTCGGCACGCACCACCGTCCACCCGGCCGAGGTGCGCACCCCGACCGGCGCCGGGTGCCGGTACTCCCCGACTCGCGCCACCCGCACGCGGGTCACCCAGCTCGCCTCGGCGCGCCCGGTGCGCACGTCCCGCAGCTCGTAGTCGAGCAGCCCCGTGCGGTGCAGCCACTGGTCGAAGAACCAGTCGAGCCGGCGCCCCCCGTACGCCCGCTCCGCCGACGCCCGCAGCGCCCGCTCGTCCACGTGCCGCAGCGCCCAGCGCGCGTAGTAGTCGTGCAGGAACGCCACGAAGCCGCTGTCGCCCAGCACGTCCCGCAGCGCGCCGAACATCATCTGCGCCCTGCCTGACGAGACCATGGTGTAGACGCGGTACTCCCGGAACCGGTCCGCCGGCGTCGCGATCGGCTGCGCGCGGCCCAGGATGTCGAGTCGGTAGTGCTCGAGCGGCGTCAGGTCGTCCGCGCGCGGCACCACGGCGTGCGCGTAGTACCCGCGCTGCGTCGCGCGGCCGTCGGCCGCCGAGTCGGGGTGCGGCCAGGTGCCGAGGCGGGCGCGGTCGTGTCGCGTGACGCCCTGCGCCCAGCGGGCCAGGTAGTCGGTGAGCGCCTCGTCCATCCACGCCGACTGCCACTCGTT
The DNA here is from genome assembly GCA_035265005.1 of Gemmatimonadaceae bacterium. Lineage (GTDB taxonomy): Bacteria > Gemmatimonadota > Gemmatimonadetes > Gemmatimonadales > Gemmatimonadaceae > DATFPD01. Next base: position 2,105 of record DATFPD010000774.1, read on the forward strand.
GTTGGCGAGAATGCCCTGGACGAAGTTGTGCCCACCCTCGTGCAGGTTCAGGCCGTACGAGGGCGAGCCGTTCATCTGGAGCATCGGGAACTCGGTGCCCCCGCCGTCCAGCCGGTGCAGCACGGTCATCTGCGGGTACGCGTACGGCCCGTACATCCCTTCCAGCCACGCCAGCGCGCGCACGGTCCGCGCAACCACCTGCCCGCCCCCCCAGTCCAGCTCATCGCCGGGCCGATAGAGCACGTGCACCGACACGGTGTCGAACGGGCGGACGCGGCCCGGCGCCGCGGGCGCCGCGTCGCGCACGTACACGCCCCCCTCGTACCGGTAGTCCGGCGACGCGGACCAGCCGAAGTGGTGTACGCCCTGCGCCAGGAAGCGCGCGTAGCGGTAGCCGTCCGGCATTGCCGGGGCGCGGCCGTCGGGCCAGGGACGGGGCGCGGCGCCGTACGCCTCGCGCGCGGCGCGCGAATCTCCGAATCGATGCACCCGATCCCACCCGGGGTCGCCCTGGACGGGCACGCCGGTGGCGCCCGCGACCTGGTCCGCGGCGAGCACGAGCGTCACGTCGAAGTCGCCGAACTCGCCGTAGAACTCCCCCGCCGGCTCCAGCG
>DATFPD010000775.1:0-17532 GCA_035265005.1 Gemmatimonadaceae bacterium
CGAGCGCGCTCTTCTTGCGGGTCAGCTCGCGCGCCTTGCGAGCCGCCTCGCGCGCCCGCGCCGCGGAGACCGCCTTCTCGATGATCGTGTTGGCGACCTTCGGGTGCTCGTCGAAGTACTGCCCGAGCAGCTCGAGCACCACGCTGCGCACCGCGCCCTCGGCCTCGGAGTTCCCGAGCTTGGTCTTCGTCTGCCCCTCGAACTGCGGCTCGCGGACCTTCACCGAGAGGACCGAGGTCAGCCCTTCGCGGGCGTCGTCGCCGGCGAGGGTGATCTTGTCCTTCTTGGCGAGGTTGCTGCTCTTCTCCATGTAGTTGTTCACCACACGGGTGAGCGCGCTCTTGAAGCCGGTGAGGTGCGTGCCGCCTTCGTGCGTGTTGATGTTGTTGACGAAGGAGAAGACGCTCTCGTTGTAGCCCAGGTTGTACTGGAACGCGAGCTCGATGCCGATGCCGTCGCGCTCGGTGTCGAGGTAGACGATCTCGTTGTGCAGCGTCTTGGCGTTCCGGTTCAGGTGCTGGATGAACTCCTTGAGGCCGCCCTTGGCGTGGAACGCCTCCTCCTTCTGCTGCCCCTCGCGCTCGTCCTTGAGCGTGATCATCACGCCCTTGTTCAGGAACGAGAGCTCGCGCAGGCGCGAGGCCAGGATGTCGTACTTGTAGCGCAGCTCGGTGAAGATCTCGTGGTCGGGCTTGAACCAGACCTTGGTGCCCGTCTCGCGGCCGCTCGTCTTGCCGACGACCTTGAGCCTGGTGCGCGTGTCGCCGCGCACGAAGTCCATGTAGTGCTCCTTGCCGTCGCGCTTGATCCAGACCTTGAGCTGCTCCGAGAGCGCGTTGACGACCGAGACGCCGACGCCGTGCAGACCGCCCGACACCTTGTAGCTGTTCTTGTCGAACTTGCCGCCGGCGTGGAGCACGGTCATGGCCAGCTCGACGCCCGGCATCTTCTCGGTCGGATGGACGTCCACCGGAATGCCGCGGCCGTTGTCGTCGACGGTGATCGAGTCGTCGGCGTGGATGATCACCGCCACGCGGTCGGCGTAGCCGGCCAGCGCCTCGTCGATCGAGTTGTCCACCACCTCGTAGACGAGGTGATGCAGCCCCCGCTCGGAGGTGGAGCCGATGTACATGCCGGGACGCTTCCGGACCGCCTCCAGCCCCTTGAGGACCTGGATGTGCCCGGCATCGTACCGCGCCTCGCCACCGTTATTCTTGCCGTTGTCCTTCGCCATTTCCCGTCCTGTACCGGAGTCGATTTCTACCCCGAAAATAGGCCGAAAGCCCCTCTGGGAGTAACCTTACAAACGTAACGATTCGCAGTCCGAAAAGCAACTGTCTGATGTGCCTGTAATGCTTTGCCAGCCAATAACTTATAGCCGCATGTTCAACTGAAAAATCGACCACCGAGGCACCGAGACACCGAGGACGTGCACACCGACAAGGGTGTCCCTGCCGGGACGATGCGTCGAGGTCCACCACAGAGGCACAGAGGACACAGAGGGACTGCACACGGGAGCGGGGTCCCCCTGCCGGGACGAGATGTGAAGGGCCCTGCGAGGGGCCGCGGCCGCAGGGCCCTCCCCCGGCCGTTCAGCATCTCCTCCCGGTAGAGGGACAATCTCCTTGGTGCCCGTCCTCTGTGTTCTCTGTGCCTCTGTGGTAGAATCGCTCTTCGGCAAAGCCGACCGGCCGAGGGCCCCTCGTCCGTGTGCCCCTCCGCGGCGCCTCGGTGGTCGATTTCGCCGGTCACCGCATCAGCTGCCAGCGGATCTTGTGGACCGGCGGGCGGTCGGGCTTGGCGTTGATCGCGCGGAGCAGCTCGGGCTCCATGAGCGAGAGCTCGGTCATCCAGGCGTTGGTCTTCACGGCCACGAACAGCGTGCCGTCGGCGGTCACCATCAGCGGCTCGGTCACCGCCGCCACCTGGTCGCCCACCAGCTGCCCCCACTCGGGGACGACGCCGGCCTGCTCGACCCGCGGCGCCAGCCCCGACTGCTCGAGGAAGCGGGCCAGCGCGCCGCCTAACGGCTCGGGCCGGCGCTTGCGCTCAGGCGGGCGCTCAGGCACCGGCCACCACGCCGTCGCGGATCTGCCACCGCTCCAGCCACGTCAGCTCCGGCGGTACGTCGGCGGGACGCGGGACGGTCAGCACCACCTGGCCCAGCCCGGCGTCGGCCAGCAGCTCCAGGATGCGGTGCGCCCGGCGCGCGTCCAGCTCGGCGAACGGGTCGTCGAGCAGGAACAGCGGCGAGGCGCCCGTGTGCTCGCGCAGCGTGCGGGCCTCCAGCATCCGCAGCGCGATCGCCGCGGTCCGCTGCTGACCGGCCGAGCCGAACGCTCGCAGGTCGCGCGGCGTCCCCTCCTCGGCGGCCAGCGTGAGCGCCAGGTCGTCCCGGTGCGGGCCGGCGTGGGTGAGCCCGCGGCGCACGTCGTGGGCGCGCTGGACGGCGAGTGCGTGGGCCAGTACCGCGCGCAGCCCCTCGAGGTTCGACACGCTCTCGGCGTCCCCGGCCCGGGGGACCGAGCAGACGTAGCGCATGCGCGCCGCGCCCCGCTCGCCGATCGCGGCGCAGAGCCGCGCGAACTCCGGCGCCTGGCGCGCCACCCACGCCCGCCGCTCGGCGACCAGCACCGCGCCGTGCTCGGCCAGCGCGGGCTCCCACACCGCGGCCCGCGCGTCGCCGCCGCCGCCGCGGAACACGTCGCGGAGCGCGGCGTTGCGGCGGAGCAGGGCGCCCCGGTAGCTCTGGAGCGCGGCCAGGTAGCGGCGAGACGTGAGCGCGAGCACCACGTCCAGGTAGCGGCGGCGCTCGCTCGGCGAGCCGGCCACGAGCTGCACGTCCCCCGGGGAGAAGATCACCGATGGGACCGAGCCCAGGGCGTCGCTCAGGCGAGCGGGCTCGGCGCCGTCCCGCAGCACGCGCTTGCGTCGCGCCGAGCGGTCGAAGCCGACCCCGATCTGGTGCCCCTGCTCGGTCGTGGCGCCGGTCTCGGCCAGCAGGTGGAAGCCGGCCGCGCCGAAGCGCACCAGGTCCTGGTCGCGCGCGCCCCGCACGGAGCGAAAGAGCTGGAGGTAGTAGATCGCCTCCAGCAGGTTCGTCTTGCCGTGGCCGTTCTCGCCGACGATCGCGACGCCGTCGGGCGGAAGGCTCACGTCCACGCGCTCCAGGTTCCGGAACTCGCGCGCGACCAGACGCCGCAGGCGGAAGCGAGCGGCAGTGGGCGCCGCCTCGGGTGACGCCGCGAGCCGCGGCTCGCTCACCGCGACTGCGTCGCCGACTGCGTCGCCGATTGCGTGCACGTCCCGCCGCGCGCCGTCACCGTGTCGTAGCGAATGACCTCGAAGCCCTGGTTGTCCATCGTGCGCGCCTGGATCTCGACCGGCGAGCCGTCCGGCGCCGCGCAGGTCACGCGCAGGCGGACGCCGTAGGTCACGGAGTCGTCGCCGTAGAGCGTTCCCGCTCCGTCGCCGATCGGGAACCGGGACATGATGCTGTCACCGGCCAGCGCCCACACCCGCAGGTAGGTGAGGCCGCTCCCGTCCACCGCCGTCACGCGCACCGGGACGTCCCCGCCGCGCTCCACGACGTCCTGCTCGACGGTGAGCTTGAGGCGCGGCACGTCGAGCCGCTCGCGCTCCGCCGCGCAGCTCGCGAGCGCGGCCGCCAGTGCCGCGACAGCGAGCGCCGCGATCGCCGAAGTTCGCTGCTTCATGTCGCTCACTTCCCGCTGAATTGTGCCGGACGCTTTTCCAGGAACGCTCGCGTCCCCTCCCGCATGTCCTCGGTACCCGCGAGCACCCCGAACTGGTTCGCCTCGAAGGCCAGCGCCTCCTCCATCGGAATGCCGAGCCCGCGGTCCACCGCCTCGATGCACATCGCGAGCGCGAGCGGGCCGTTGGCGAGCATCTGCGCGAGCATCGCCTCGGCGGCCGCCATCAGCTCGCCGGCCGGGACCACGCGGTTCACCAGCCCGATGCGATACGCTTCGGCGGCGTCGATCATCTCCCCGGTCAGCAGGAGCTGAAGGGCGCGCCCGCGGCCCACCAGCCGCGGCAGCCGCTGGGTGCCGCCGTATCCGGGGAGGATGCCGAGCTTCACCTCGGGCTGCCCGAACCTGGCCGCCTCCGACGCCAGGCGGACATGGCAGGCCATGGCCAGCTCGCAGCCGCCGCCCAGCGCGAAGCCATTGATGGCGGCGAGCGTCGGCTTCGGGGACGTCTCGAACTTCCGATACACCGTCTGCCCGCGCGTTGCCCGGCGTCTCGCCTCCACCGGGCCCTGGGCCGCCAGCTCCGAGATGTCCGCCCCAGCGACGAACGCGCGGCCGGCGCCGGTCACGATGAGCGCAGCCACGTCGTCCCGCTCGCGCACCTCGTCGATCGCCGCCCCGAGCTCGCGCATGGTGGCGTCGTTGAGCGCGTTGAGCTTGTCCGGGCGGTTCAGCGTCAGGGTGGCGATGCGGCTGCTGTCGCTAACGGCCAGCGTGAGGTTCTGGTAGGGCATGGGGCGGGGTGGAGCGAAGCGGGGGCTGGGCGTTGAGTGACCTAGGCCACATGCCGGCCCCGGGAATGTTGCCCGGGTCGCCGGCCTGGCGTCCGTAATGGTAGCGGCTGCACGGGCACCGGCCATGCCGGATCGGCACCCGGTCGGGAAAGTTAGCCGCCGGGATTGCTTTTTGCCCCCACGATGGACGACCCATGTCTGACCAGTGGATCAAGCGACTCGGCACAAAAGAGAGCGGATTTCGCTACGCGCACGCGGACGGTGAGGCCGTCCGCGAGCCGCGGGAGCTGGAGCGCATCGAATCGCTTCGCATCCCGCCGGCGTGGCGCGATGTGCACATCGCGGCCCGGGCTGGCTCGACCGTGCAGGCGTGGGGGTTCGACTCCAAGGGGCGGAAGCAGTACCGCTACCACGAGCGGGCCGTGGCCCGCCGCGAGATGCGGAAGCACCACCGGGTGCGCCGGCTGGCGCGCGACCTCCCGACCATCCGCCGCCGGCTTCGCGCCGATTCCCGGCGCCCCGGCATGCCGCGCGAGCGCGTGGCGGCCGGGATCGTCGAGCTGATCAGCGAGGTCTTCATCCGCCCGGGGAGCGAGAAGTCGGTGCGGGAGAACCGCACCTTCGGCCTGACCACGCTCAGGAAGTCGCACGTCACGATCGAGGACGGGGTCGCGACGCTGCGCTACACCGGGAAGGGCCGGGTGAAGCAGCGTCAGACCGTCTCGAACCCGTCGCTGGTGCGCTTCCTCAAGGCGCTCCGCCGCTCGCCGGGTCCGCGACTCTTCCGCTACCGCGGGGATGACGGCGCCTGGTGCGACATCTCGGCGCGCGACGTCAACACGTACCTGCGCGATCTGGTGGGCGTGCCCTACACCTGCAAGGATTTCCGCACCTGGGGCGGCACGCTGCGGGCCGCGGTCGTGCTCTCCGAGATCGGGGCGGACGGCGCGGGGAAGAGCGAAGTGCAGCGGATGCGCGACGCCCTGATGGCGGTGCGGCTGGTGGCGGCGGAGCTGGGGAACACGCCGGCGATCTGCCGGCAGTCGTACGTCCACCCCATCGTCCTGGCGCGCTACGTGGAGGCGGGCGAGACGATCGCGCCGATGCTCCGGCGCATCCCGGAGAAGCGGCCGACGCTCGAGCATCGCCCCGAGGAGCGCGCGCTGATCCGGTTCCTCGACCGTCACTTCCCGGAGCGCCGGCGGCGGAAGCGCGCGGCGTGAGCGCGGGCCCGGATTCCGCGGCGCGGATTCCGGGCTACGTTTCGCTCGTGCAGATCATCGAAGCGGTCCGCTGGTCGCCCGACGGCGACGCGGTGCGGATCATCGACCAGCGGCTGCTCCCGGGGCGACTCGTCGAGCGCGACCTGCGCACGCTCGACGAGCTGTGCGACGCCATCGCCACGCTGGCGGTGCGCGGCGCACCGGCGATCGGCGTGGCCGGCGCGATGGGGCTCGTCGCGTCGCTGCTGCAGTACGCGGACGAGCCGGCCGACGCATTCGCCTCCCGCGCCGAAGCGCACGCCGAGCGCATCGCCCCCACGCGTCCCACGGCGGTGAATCTCCCGTGGGCGATGGCGCGCATGGTCCGCCGGCTGCGCGCGCTCCGCTCGGGCAACCCGCGCGCCGGCTCGGCCGACCTGCTGGACGCGCTGCGCGCCGAGGCGGACGCGGTGCGGGAGGAGGACCGCGCAATGTGCCGGCGCATCGGCGAGCACGGGCTGCCGCTGATTCCGGACGGTGCGCGCGTCCTCACGCACTGCAACGCGGGCGCGCTCGCCACCGCCGGCATCGGCACGGCGCTGGCGCCCATCTACCTGGCCGCCGAGTCGGGGCGGCGGGTGGAGGTGCTGGTCGACGAGACGCGCCCGCTGCTCCAGGGGAGCCGACTCACCGCGTGGGAGCTCACGCGCGCCGGGATCCCGGTGACGGTGCTCGCCGACAGCATGGCGGCAGGGCTCATGCGCGCGGGGCGCGTCGACCTGTGCATCGTCGGCGCCGACCGGATCGCCGCCAACGGCGACGTCGCGAACAAGATCGGCACCTACGCCCTGGCGGTCGCCGCGCGCCATCACGGCATCCCGCTCTACGTCGCCGCGCCGACCTCCACCTTCGACCCCGCGACCCCGACCGGCGACGCGATCGAGATCGAGCAGCGCTCGCCTGACGAGGTGCGCTGCGCCTTCGGCGTCGCGACGGCGCCGGCGAACGTCGCCGTGTACAATCCCGCCTTCGACGTCACCCCGGCCGATCTCGTTGCCGCCATCATCAGCGACCGCGGCGTGCATCGGGCGCCGTACAGCTTCGAATGAATTGAACCACAGAGGCAGAGAGACACCGAGGAGGGGCACACGGAAGAGACGCCCCCTGCCAAGAAGCTTCGCGAAAGCTGCCGATAGGGGGCCTCTCTTCCGTGTGCCCGTGCTCGGTGTCTCTCTGCCTCTGTGGTCGATCCTCGGGAACCGTCCCTTGCTCTGGACCTGTAACTGCCGGCAGCACTCGTGAAACACGTTCTCGCTATCGATCAGGGCACCACGGGCACGATGTGCCTCATGGTCGCCGAAGACGGGCACGTCGCCGGCCGCGGGTACCGCGAGATCACGCAGCACTACCCCCGGCCGGGGTGGGTCGAGCACGACCCGCTGGAGATCGTCGAGCGGACGCTGCTGGCGGCGCGCGAGGCGATCGACCACGCGGGGGTGGCGCCTGACGCGGTGGGGATCACGAACCAGCGCGAGACCGTCGTCGTCTGGGAGCGCGCGACCGGGCGGCCGGTGCACCGCGCGATCGTCTGGCAGGACCGGCGCACGGCGGCACGCTGCGCCGAGCTGGCCGGGGAAGCGCGGCGCGTCGCCGCGGCGACGGGGCTCGTGATCGACCCGTACTTCTCCGCCACCAAGCTCGAGTTCCTCATCCAGACGCTCGGGCTGCGCGACCGCGCCGAGCGCGGCGAGCTGGCGGCGGGGACGATCGACAGCTGGCTGATCTGGCAGCTCACCGGCGGGGCGGTGCACGCGACGGACCCGACGAACGCGTCGCGCACCATGCTCTACGACACCGCCGAGCTGCTGTGGAGCGACGAGCTGTGCGCGCTGTTCGGCGTGCCGCGGGCGATGCTCCCGGAGGTGCGGCCGTCGAGCGGCGACTTCGGCCTGGCGCTCGGCAACCTGCTGGGCAGCGGGCGCAGCGTGCCGATCACCGGCGTCGCGGGGGACCAGCAGGCGGCGCTCTTCGGCCAGGGCTGCTGGCAAGCGGGGGAGGGGAAGAACACCTACGGGACGGGCGCGTTCCTGCTGCTCAACACCGGGAGCAAGCGGCCGGAGCCGGGCGACGGGCTGCTGGCGACGGTCGCCTGCGACGCCGCCGGCCGGCCCGCGTACGCGCTCGAGGGGTCGATCTTCATCGCCGGCGCGGCGGTGCAGTGGCTGCGCGACGGGCTGGGCGTGATCACGAGCGCCGATCAGACCGAGGAGCTCGCCCGCTCGGTCGAGTCCACCGACGGCGTCTACTTCGTCCCGGCGATGGTGGGGCTCGGCGCCCCGAACTGGGAGCCGCGGGCGCGCGGCACGATCGTCGGCGTCACGCGCGGGACGACGCGGGCACATCTGGCGCGGGCGGCGCTGGAGGCGATGGCGTACGGGACGCGGGACGTGCTGACGCTGATGGAGGAGCGCGGCGGCGTGCGCTTCGCCCGCCTGCGCGTGGACGGCGGCGCGACCGAGAACGGCTGGCTGATGCAGTATCAGGCGGACGTACTGGGGGTGCCGGTGGAGCGCCCGGACATGATCCAGACGACCGCCCTCGGGGCCGCGGGGCTGGCCGGGCTGGCGGCCGGCGTCTGGCCTAACGCGGATGCGTTCATCTCCCGGCGCCGCTTCACCTCGTTCGCGCCCGGCGCGGGGCGGGAGGCGGCCGGGCGCACGGTGGCCGGCTGGAACCGCGCCGTGCGGGCGGCGCTGGCCTGGGCGCGGGACGAGGGCTGAGCCGCTCGACGACCCTCCATCTCTCCGTCTCCCTCTTTACCTTTCATGCAGCCTGTCCCGCTCCACGTCCCGCGCAGCTCCGAGTCGTATCACGGATGTCCCCCCGCCCCCTCCCCCAGCTGAACGCCCTCCTCGAAGCGCACCGCGACGCGCTGGCGGCCTGCCGCCGCTGCGGCCACGAGGGCGTGCTGCCGATCGTCTCGGTCGCGCGCGCGCCGCGGGTCATGCTCGTCGGGCAGGCGCCCGGCAAGACCGAGACGGTGGACCAGCGTCCGTTCGCGGGGAGGGCGGGGAAGACGCTCTTCCGGTGGCTGGCGCGCGCGGGGATCGACGAGGGCATGGTGCGCGAGCGCATGTACATCGGCGCCGTGACCCGCTGCTACCCGGGGCCCAGCCCGAGCGGGCGCGGCGACCGTGTGCCGTCGCCGCGGGAGCGGGAGCTGTGCGCGAGCTGGATGGAGGACGAGCTTCGCCTGATCCGGCCCCGGATCATCCTGCCGGTCGGCCGCCTGGCGATCGACCGCTTCGTGGGGACGCTGCCGCTGGATGCGGTGATCGGGCGGGTGATCCCGGTGCGCCACGGGGGCGGCGAGTCGCTGGCGGTCCCGCTGCCCCACCCCTCGGGGGCGAGCAGCTGGGTACACGAGCCAGCGCACCGGGCGCTGCTGGAGCGCGGGCTCGACCTCCTGCGTGAGGCGCTGGTCGAAGCGGGCGTCGTGAGCGCCGAGGAGTCCGCGGCGGCGCGGGCGCTGGCGCTCGGGGCGGCGGCGGACGTGCCCGCGGGGCGGCCGCGGGCCCGCTCGAGCAGGAGCGCCGCGTGACCGCGCCGGCGCTCCTGCTCGCGCTGTCGCTGGCGGCCAACCGGCCGGCGGACTCCTGGTGGGGTCCGGACAAGATCAAGCACTTCTTCATGAGCGCGTTCGTGCAGAGCGTCTCGTACAGCGCGCTCCGCCTGACGCGGCTCGACCGCGGCCCGTCGATCGCCGGCGCGACGGTCGTCACCGCGGCGGTTGGCGTGGGGCGAGAGCTGCACGACCGTCGCACGAAGGGGCTGTTCAGCGTGCCGGACCTGGCGTGGGACGCGGCCGGCGCCGGCGCGGCGAGTCTCGTCCTGTCGCGCACGCAGTGATCGCCGCGCCGGCCCGCACCGGTTGACATCTCGCCGCGCCGTCGTCAGGTCTTATATTCCAGTCGTCGTGAACCCCAACCGCATCCCAATGTCGAGTCCGTCGGACGCTTCGTCTTCGCAGCCCTCCCAGCCCTCGGCATCGTCCCATGACCGGCGGTCGAACCTCGTGCTGCGGGCGCTCATCGACGAGATGCTGGAGCGCGTGCGCGAGATGAACCGGGCGTCCGGTGGGCACATGACGCCCGAGGAGCGGGCCCGCGCAGAGGCCGAGCTCGACGCGATCATGGCCCGCGTTCGCCGGGTCGCGTCGCAGCGGAACGCGCCGGAGGCGCAGAGGGCCGACCGCGAGCCGTAAGCGAGCCGGCGGCGGCGGCGGGCCCACACCTCCCGCACCTCCCGCCGCGCCCGGGGGCGCGTGACCACGATCGGCGAGCTGTCACTGTGGGTGGCGCTGGTGATGGCCGCCTGGTCCGCGGTTCTGCCGCCGCTGGGCATCGCCCTGCACCGTGGCGATCTGATCGCGAGCGGCGCGCGCGCCGCCCTCGTCGCCCCACTCTTCCTCGCCCTCGCGGTCGCGGGGCTCGCCTCGGCGCTCCTGCGGGGGGATTTCTCGCTCGGCTACGTCGCCGCCTTCGCCAGCGCGAATCTGCCGCCGCCGGACCGCGTGGCCGCGCTGTGGGGCGCGCCCGCCGGCGCGCTGCTCGTGTGGGCGCTCGCGCTCTCGATCTGCACGGCCGCCGTCGCCGCGCGCGAGCGGGCGCCGCACCGCTCCGTCGCGCTCGCGCTGCTCGGCATACTGCTCACGGCGGCGCTCGCGGCCGCGGCGCTCTCGCTGCGACCGTTCGCACGGTTGGACTGGGTTCCGGCCGACGGCACGCCGGGAGCGCCCGCGTTCCCCACTCGCGCCGCCGCGCTCGCGCCGCCGTTCCTCCTGGCGGGGCTGGCCGCGGCCACCGTTCCGTTCGCGCTCGCCGCGCCGGCACTCGCCAGGCGGACCGCCGACCCCACGCACGAAAACGGAGCTCGCGGCTGGGCGCTCGCGGCGTGGATCGCGCTGACGGCGGGGCTGGCGCTGGCGGCGCGGGAGTGGCATGCCGCCCAGGCCGGCGCTCCGGGAAGCGCCGCGCTCGCCGCCTGGCTGGGCACGACGGTGCTGCTGCACGCCAGGCGCACCTCAGGCGGGCGGAGAGCGTGGCCGGCATGGGCGCCGTGGGTCGCGGCGGCCACGTTCGCCGCGGCGCTCGCCCCGCTGGCGTCGCTGCCGCACATGGGCGCGCCGGGCACGGAGGGCTGGACGTACGTGACGCTGCGCCGGCTCGCCATTCCGCTGGGCGCCATCACGCTGGCGCTGCTCGGGGCGGGGGGCGACGGACTGCGGTGGCGTGGCGCGGACGCGCGAACTTGGGCGCGCCGTCTCGCCTGGCCTCTGGCGGCCGCCATGCTCGCGCTCGGCGCACTCGTCGCACTGGGAGCTCGGAGCGTGCCGGAGCTGCTCGGATGCGCACTGGGCGCGTTCGCTGCGGCCGGTTCAGCGCGCCGGCTGGCGGGGGCGGCGCGGGCACGCGACCGCGGGGGCGCGGCCGGGGCGCTGGCGCACGCGGGCGCGTCGATGCTGGCCCTCGCCGTCGCCGGGACGGCGATGGGCGCCGAGTACGAGGGGACGCTGCGGACCGGCCAGTCGCTCGCGGCGCGCGACGGATGGGGGCGCGAATGGCGCTTCGTCAGCGACGGCCTGTCGTCGTCGCGGCGGGAGAATTTCGTCGCCACCGTCGTCTCGCTCACGGCGGTGCGGGACGGTCGCCGACAGGCGCTGATGACGAGCGAGCTGCGGCAGTACGTGGACGTGCGCGAGCGGCCGGTGGCGATACCGGTCGCCGCGCCGAGCGTCTTCGCCACGCCCTGGCAGGACATCCGCCTCACGCTGGTCGATGCGGCCGGCGAAGACGAGGCGCGGGTGCGCGTCGCGTTCGCCCCGCTCGCGCGCTGGCTCTGGTACGGCGCCGCGACGATGCTCGCGGGCGGGCTGCTGGGGCTGTGGCCGGCGCGCCGCCGGGACGGTGGGGGCACGACGGCCGGGTGACCGCCCTCGCCGTCGGGGCGCTGCTCGCGCTCGCCGCCGCGGCCTACGTGGCGCTCCCGCTGCTGCGCGGCGCCGGCCGGCTGCCTGACGAGGGCGCGCGCGACGCGGCGGAGGAGCTGGTGCTGCGCTACCGGCTCAGCGCGGCTCCGCCGGCCTGCCCGCGCTGCGGGCCGCGGCCGGAGGCGGACGCGGTGTACTGCTCGACGTGCGGGAGGAAGCTGGGCTCGTAGCGGGGACGGCGACCGTCAGTCGCCGGTCGCCGTCCCCGCTACGAGCTCGCCTTACTCGGCGCGGCGGTCGAGCGTCGCCGCGATCTCCTCGGACGTGACGCGGCGCGGCACCGTCGCCGAGCCCTCCTGCTTGGTGGGGACGCGCACCGAGGTGATCTCGCCGGAGCTTCCGATCTCGACCAGCGCCGTCGCCATCTCGCCCTTGTCCTGGACGTTGATGACGAGCGTCCACAGGCCTTCGTTCGGCCACTGCTTGGCGAGGCTGAAGCCGCCCGAGCGCATCCGCTCGAACTTGAGCGGGATCGTCTGGCGCTGGCCGTTGACGAGCCCGTAGGCGGCGCCGGTCACCGGCGTCGACGTCGCGCTCCCGTCGTGGAACGCGCGGACGACCAGGAACGCGTTCTTGGTCGCGATGTCGAACGGGTTGGGCGGCGACTCGATCGAGATCCAGGGCGGGCTCTTGGCGGCGCCGGCCGCGGGGCGCGCGGCGCCGAGCACGGTGATCAGCGAGGCCGCCGCGAGCACGATCGGCGTTAGGCGCGCGGCGCGGCGAATGGCCTGGCGCGGGACGAGGCGCATGGGGTCCTCCTGGCGGGGTGGTGGGGGTCGGTTCCATCCCGTTGGAGCGCGACGCGCCCGACGCGGTTTGCGCCGGCGGCGGGGGAGGGGACGGCCGGCGGGCGCGGTGTGACGGGCGGAGGCGGCCACGGGACGAGCCCGGCGCCCGTCCCGCGGTTGGCGCTGCCGCGGCGCTGCCGCGGCGCTGCCGCGGCGTTACCGCTCCAGCTGCTCCAGCCGCCGGTGGGCGAAGCGGATCGGGATCACCGTCGCCGCGACGCAGAGCCCGGCCGCCAGGCCGAAGCCGACGATCATCTCGGTCGGGCTCGCGTCGGTGCTCCCGAGCAGGCGCGCGCTCAGGTAGAGCCACACCGGGCGCGCCTCCAGGATCACCACGCCGCCGATGATCGCCACCGACGACATCATGAAGAGGAGCCCGCCGAAGGAGGTCGGGATCTGCGCCGCGTTCTCGGTCTCGAACTGCGGGAAGAGCGTCCCGAACCCCACCGCCAGTCCGGCGATCGCGAAGGTCATCAGCGTGATCGAGAAGACCGACACGTAGAACATGAACGGCGTGACCTGGAGCAGCGCGTCGGTCACGCCGACGATCGTCACCGCCAGCACGAGCAGCGGCAGCGTGCCGACCCAGAACTTGGCCCAGAGCAGGTCGCGCATCGACATCGGGCTCGAGCGCAGCAGCCAGAGGGTGCGCCCCTCCAGGCTGACGCCGGGGAAGATGAAGCGGGCCGCGATCGACGCGAGCACGAAGCCGGCGAGCACCAGGTTCAGGAACGGGATGACGTTCACCAGGAAGAACGTCACCCCCTCGCCGCGCAGCGGGAGGAACTTGATGTTGAAGACGTACACCACCACCAGCACGCCGAGCAGGATCAGCTGCGACCACTGCGTGGTGTCGCGGAAGAAGAGCCGCAGCTCCTTCATCACCAGCTCGCGGCGCAGCACGCCGAACGGCCCCAGCACCGCCTCCCCCACGCGGCGGAAGAGCCCGCTCTCCCGCACCCAGCGCTCGCCGCTCTCCTGCGCCTTGGTGAAGCCGATCGCGTACAGCCAGCGGTGCAGGAGCGCGCCGAGGACGGTGAACGCCGCGGCGGTGGTCCAGAGCAGGTAGAGCGGCAGCCAGTCCGGCTCGTAGCCGAGCCACGACATGATCGTCCGCTGCACCCACTCGCTCGGCAGGAACGGCGAGGTGGGCGTGCGCAGGATCTGGATGAAGTCCACCAGCGACCGGAACCCCTCGGGGCGCGCGAGCTTCTCCGGGCGCAGCAGGCGGAAGAGCACGACCACGCCGGCGGCCGCGAGCACCGCGATCACGCTCAGGATGTCCTTGGTGCGGCGCGCCGGGAACACGTTCACCAGGATGAGCGTGAACGCGCTCCCGATCACCGACGGGATCACCAGGAACGGGATGAACACCGCAATCGCGATCAGCGGGTAGAGCACGCCCCCGCTGTAGGCGATGCCGTAGGCGGCGAACATCGGGATCGCCATCAGCACGACCATCCAGCTCGAGTTCACGACGGTCTCGAGCAGCTTCGCCCCGTACAGCTTGAGCCAGTCCACCGGCCCCGAGACCAGCAGGTCGAGGTCGCGCGCCAGGAAGAAGCTGGAGAGCGCCGTGATGATGTTCGACAGCAGGAGGATCGAGAAGAAGCTGACCAGGATCAGCCCGAGCAGCTTCCCGGCGAGGAACGGCCCGATCTCCTGCACGCCGCGGAAGTAGTTCAGCAGCTTGAACAGCATCCCGAAGATGAACGCCCAGAACAGGAAGCCGAACACCGCGAGCACGGTGAAGCGGGCCCCGCGCCCGCGCTCGTTGCTCATCGCCCGGGCGCGCGCGGTGAGCCACTTCGGCACGAGCAGGTGCAGCAGCCCGGGGTCGGGCAGCGGCGCCTGGATGGGCGTGACCGTCGCCCCGCCCGCGGGCGTCCGCATCGGCGGCAGCGGCTCGAGGCGCTTGGCGGGCTCAGTCATCTGACGGCAGTGAGAGGCGCGAGGTGCGAGGTGCGAGGTGCGAGAGAACGGCCCCGGGACGTCCCGAGGCACCGACTCGCAACTCGCATCTCGCACCTCGCAATCACGAGAGGCACCCTACGCGTTGAGCACATCGACCAGCTCCCGCGCCGCGTTCTCGCCCGTCAACCGGAGGAAGATCGACTCCAGCCCCTCGGTCCCCGACTCGGCGCTCCGGCGGAGGTCGGCCATCGTGCCGGCGGCGCGGATCTTTCCGCCCTGGATGATCGCCACGCGGTCGCACATGGTCTGCGCCACCTCGAGCGTGTGCGTGGACATCATGATGGTGTTGCCGCGGCGCGTGTACTCGCGGAAGAGGTCCTTGAGGATCTTCGCCGCCTTGGGGTCGAGCCCGACCATCGGCTCGTCCACCACGATCACCTCGGGGCGGTGCACGAACGCCGACGAGATGATGAGCTTCTGTCGCATCCCGTGGCTGTAGCTCTCCACCAGCTCGTTGCGCCACTCCTCGAGGTCGAACAGCGCCAGCAGCTCCCGCGCGCGCCGCTCCACCTGCTCGCCGCGCTGGTCGTAGAGGCCGGCGACGAAGCGCAGGAACTCGGAGCCGGTCAGCTTCTCGTAGATGAACGGCCGGTCCGGGATGAAGCCGAGCCTGGACTTCGCCGCCACCGGCTCGCGCGCGACGTCGATCCCGGCGATCCTCACCGTCCCCGACGTCGGCCGCAAGATGCCGGCGATCATGCGCAGCGTCGTCGTCTTCCCGGCGCCGTTCGGCCCCAGGAAGCCGAACAGCTCCCCCTTCGGCACCATCAGGTCGATGGCGTCGACGGCGGTGAAGGAGCCGTAGCGCTTGGTGAGCTTCGAGATCTCGATCATTACGAGTGCCTAATCCTCATCGCTCCTCGACCACATCGATCTTCAGGTTTCCGATCAGTCGCAAGAGCTCTGCCTGACGCTGGAGACCGCCGAGGACGAACCGCAGGTGCGCGGCGTCGGCGGGGAACTGGCCGAGCGTCGGGTCGACCGCCACCCAGTCCCCCAGGTAGACCTCGGGCCAGGCGTGGTAGTAGAACTTGCCGCGCAGGTAGACGAGGCCGGCCGCGGTGCGCGTCGGCAGGCCGAGCGCCCGCGCCAGCGCGGTGAAGAGCTGCGTGTGCTCGTTGCAGTCGCCGGCCCGCGCGTGGAGCACCTGCAGCGCGTTAGGCACGCCGAAGGTGATCGCCTTCTTCAGCGAGTCGTGCACCCAGCGGTTGATCCGCTGCGCCAGCACCCGCGGGTCGTGCTCCTGGCCGGCGATCCGCAGCGCCAGCAGCGCGATGTCGGGGTGCCCGGTCTGCAGCAGCGGCTCGGCGGCCAGCTCGGCCGCGAAGCGCTTGCGGTGCGCGGCGTCCGCCGGGAGCCGGTACGCCGCCCTCAGCAGCGACTCGGGCTCCACGCCCACCGTCAGCACCTTGCCGGCGAGCCGCTGCCGCCCGCCCTCGAGGTCGTAGCCGCCCAGGTCCACGTTGCCGAGCCGGACCATCAGCCGCCGCGTCCCGCGCGTGCGCAGCGGCGCCGAGGCGGCGATCGCGGTGGTCTCCAGAATGTCGCGGTCGGCGCTCACCCCGCGCCCCGCGCTGTCCCGCTGCGCCAGCCGCCAGTTCTCGAACGCCAGCTCGTACGCGGTGCGCTTGAGCGTCAGGTTGAGCGCGGCGAGCTGCGTGGCCTGCACGATCCGACCCTGCTCGTCCACCCATCCCGAGAAGCCGGCGCCGCTCGGGTTGCCGTTCTCGGCGGCGATCAGCCACGCCCGCACGGAGTCGGTCTTCGCGGGACGCCAGCGCCGGCTCGTCGTGTCGAACGCGGCGCTGTCGGTCAGCACGAACAGCGACTCGGCGCGCACGGCGAGCGTCACGTTCTGCGGCCCCATCGACAGGGGGCTGAACACCGACAGCGAATAGCGCTTGCCGACCTTCGGCGTCTCGCCGAGCGCCACGGTGAGCGGCACGAGCGTCGGCATGAGGATCGGGCCGCGCACGGCCACCCGCTGCGTGTCGGGCGGCTCGTCCCCGGACTTGACCGCGTACACCAGCGCGGTGTCCCCCTCGGGATGGCCGGTCACGCGGATCGGGCCCTGCTCGGCGGTGATCCCGACCTCGAACTCGGTCAGCTTGAGCGCCCTCGACAGTCGCACGCGGCTCTGCGCCGACGCGCGCTGGAGCCTCCCGCCGATCGGCAGGTCGGCCACCAGGTAGTCGGTGACCTCGATCGCCGCCGGCGTCGAGTCGGTGAGCGGGAGCGTATCGATGGTCGACGACCAGAACCCGATCTGCTCGCCCCCCTGGTCGACCGTGTAGAAGGACGCGCCCGGCGTCACCCTCATCGCCGCGTCGGCCAGCCGGTCGGCCGGCGCGCGGAAGAGCTCCCGGTGCGCGAGCATCCCGAGCCCGGCCACCCAGGCCGCCAGGATGGCGGCCGCCGCCACGCCGCGCCGGCTCATATCGCCCTCTGCGCGCCTGACGAGCGGCGCGCCGCCCAGCCGGCCAGGCGCGCGACGAACGCGCGCTCCTCGTCCGCGTTCTCGACGATCACCGTCACGCGCTCGGGGTAGCGCGCGCGCTCGAGCAGCGGCAGCATCGCGTCGACCATCGCGTCGGCGCTCTCGTCCGGGTCCAGGTTGCCGGCGCCGAGACCGAACGGCGGCATCCCGAGCTCGGCGATCTGCCAGTCGGCGGCGCGGTGCAGCGTGCTCTGGACGGCGCGCCGCACCGAGTCGCGGCTCACCCGCTCGGTGTCGCTCATGACGACCGCGTGGATCATCAGCTCCACGCCGAGCGCCCCGGCTCCGGTCACCACGGCCGAGCCCACCGGGAGCGGCTCGCTCAGCCGGAGCTGCTTCGCCAGCCGCTCGCCGCCGGCCACCTCGAGCCGCCGGAGCAGCGGCGTGGTCGCGGCGAGGGCCGCGGTGACGGGGCGCGCGATCGCGGTGCCGTCGAAAAATGAGAGATCGTCAATCCGCACGCTCACCCGCGCCGCGCCGGGGGCGGGACCCGCCCCTTCGCCTGACGACTCGCG
>DATFPD010000776.1:0-2681 GCA_035265005.1 Gemmatimonadaceae bacterium
CACGCCCTCCAGCCCCGCCAGCATCCGTAGCACGGTGCTCTTCCCCGACCCCGACCCGCCGACGAGCACCAGCAGCTCTCCGTCCCCCACCTCGAGGTCGAAGTCCTCGACGATGCTCGCATCGCCGAACCGCTTGGAGACATGCTCGAACGTGACGGGAGGCATTTATGGCCCGACGTGCCTGCCACGGATGAACACGGATGGAAGCACGGATGAACACGGATCGCTCCATGCGCGATGCAAAGCCCCTCTCGCCCAGGTGAATGGGACCTTGGATGTCGACGGGACGCATCCGTGTTCATCCGTGCTTCCATCCGTGTTCATCCGTGGCAGGCAGTTCGTCATCCCTTCACCCCCGCCCCGGCCATGCTCTCGATGAAGTAGCGCTGCAAGAACGCGTACGCGATCACCACCGGGACGACGAGCACCATCGACGCGGCGAGCGACACGCCGGTCGAGCCGGCGCCGCCGCCGAGGGCGAAGACGGTCAGGAGCTGCGGGAGCGTCATCAGCCGCTGCTCGCGCACGACGAGCAGCGGCCACAGCACCTCGTTCCACGAGCCCATGAAGGTGAAGATGGCCACGATGGCGAGCGGCGGCTTCGCGAGC
This sequence comes from Gemmatimonadaceae bacterium, assembly GCA_035265005.1. GTDB lineage: Bacteria > Gemmatimonadota > Gemmatimonadetes > Gemmatimonadales > Gemmatimonadaceae > DATFPD01. The sequence goes on from DATFPD010000776.1 coordinate 610, forward strand.
GGCCAGAAGATCGTGAACAGGATGCGCAGCTCCCCCATCCCGTCCATGCGCGCCGAGTCGACCAGCGACTGCGGGATCTGGAGGAAGAACTGCCGCAGCATCAGGACCGCGGTGGCGTTGAACAGGTACGGGACGATCAGCGCCGCGTACGTGTCGACCCAGCCAAGCTGCACGATCAGCGTGTAGAGCGGGATCAGCGTGAGCTGCCCGGGCACCAGCAGCACCGCCATCGTGGCGGCGTCGAGCGCCGGCCGCCCGCGGAAGCGCAGGCGCGCCATCGCGTACGCGGTCATCGAGCCCAGCACCAGCACCGAGGCGGTGATCGTCGTCGCCACGAGCGCGCTGTTGAAGAGCGCCCTCCCGAACGGCGCCCGCGCCCACATCGTCCGGTAGTTGTCGAGCGTCGGCCGGTCGGGCAGGAGCGTGAGCGTCCCGACCTCGAACGGCGGCTTGACCGTCGTCGCCGCCATCCAGAGGAAGGGGTAGATGAAGGTGAGCGCGGCGGCGGTGAGCGCGGCGTAGAGGGCGATTCGGCGGAGGTGCTTCATCGGGACGCGGGACTCACCATGTCATCCTGAGCGCAGCGAAGGATCTACTCTCTGAGGGCCAACCTCGAGCCGGGCAAAGCAGATCCTTCGCTGCGCTCGGGATGACAGGCCGCTCGGGACACTCCCGCATCCCACATCCCGAATCCCTCGTCCCCTCCCTCATTGTGCTTCCGCCCGCCCCAACACCCTTCGCTGCACCGCCACCACCGCGCCGATCATCAGCGCCAGTGCGACGCCGATCGTCGCCGCGTAGCCCATCTTCTGGTAGGAGAAGGCGTTCGTGTAGAGGTAGAGCACGATCGAGTACGTGCGCCGCAGCGGGCCGCCGCCGGTCATCACGTACGGCTCGATGAAGAGCTGGAAGCCGTTGATCGTCGACAGCGTCACCACCAGCACCGTCTGCGGGAGGAGCAGCGGCAGCGTCAGGTGGCGGAAGCGCTGCCACGCGGTCGCGCCCTCCAGCTCGATCGCCTCCCGGCAGCTGCGCGGGATGTACTGGAGCCCGGCCAGGTAGATGATCACGTAGAACCCGACGTTCTTCCAGGTGACCATCACCGCGATCGCCGGCATCGCCGTCCGCGGGTCGGTGAGCCACGGCACCGGGTCGGCGCCGAGCCTGACGAGGAGCCGGTTGATCAGCCCGACGTCGGTGGCGTAGAGGGAGCTCCACAGGATCGCCACCACGGCGCCCGAGATCACCACCGGCAGGAAGAAGGCGGCCCGCCAGAAGGCGCGGAAGGCGAGCTTGCGGTCGAGCGCCACCGCCAGCGCCAGCGCGGTCGCGATCTGGAGCGGGACGTGGATCGCCAGAAAGACGAACGTGTTCGCCACCGCGCGCCAGAACCGCCCGTCGTGCGCCAGCAGCCGCACGTTGTCGAGCCCCGCGAACGCGGGCGCCGTGACGAGGTCCCACCGCATCCACACCAGCGCCGCCGCGAACGCGATCGGGTAGGCCACGAACGCGAGCAGGAACAGCGCGTACGGCGCCGCGAGCAGCCACCCGGCGCGCTCCTGCATCCGACCGGCGCCGCGGGCCGCCGGCTCAGCGCGCATCGAGAATCCTCTGCGCCTCGGCGGCGGCCCGCGCCAGTGCCTTCGGCACTGGCGTGATCCCATAGATCGCGCCCTCCTCGTACGCCTCCGACAGGACGTCGAAGATCTCCACCACATCGGGGTCCACGTCCAGGTCCCGCGTCCGCTCGACGTGCGTCGCGTAGGTCGCCAGCGTCGGCCAGCGCGCGAGCGATGCCGTGAAGCGCGCGTCCCCCGCCAGCCCGCGCCGGTACGGGAGCTGGCTCGCCTCCTCGATCAGCAGCCGGTCGGCCTCGGGCGACGTGAGGTAGGCGACGAAGCGCGCCGCGGCGTCGGGGTGGCGGGTGGTGGAGAAGACGGCGATGCTCCGCAGGTCGCCGAACGCATAACGATCTTCCGGCGGCACGCCGTCGGCGCCCGGCACTGGCGTCACGTCGTACCGCAGCCCGGGGACCTTGAGCTGGTCCAGCTCACGCACGAACCACGGGCCGA
>DATFPD010000777.1:0-4611 GCA_035265005.1 Gemmatimonadaceae bacterium
ACGGCGACTTCGTGGACGCCCGCATCGGCGCGAACGTGCACAACCCGCCGGAGATGGTGCGGCCCAAGCTCCCGGCACTCCGGGCGTACCAGCTCAGCATCGACGAGCCGGCGCCGCTCGCCTCGCTGGATGCGGCGGCGGTAGAGCGGGGGCGCGCGGTCTTCAACGGCGGGGGACAGTGCGCGACGTGCCACACCGGCACGACCTTCACCGACGTGAACGCCGGCGCGCTGCACACGGCCGCCGAGGTGGGGCAGAGCCAGGCGTACGCGCAGCGCAGCGCGACGAAGCTGTACCGCACGACCCCGCTGCGGGGCCTCTTCCACCCGCCGCAGCTCCAGGGGCCCTACTTCCACGACGGCCACGCGGCGACGCTCGACGCGGTCGTCGACCACTACGTCCAGAAGCGCGGCCTCTCGCTCTCGACGCAGCAGAAGGCCGACCTGGTGCAGTTCCTGAAGTCGCTCTGAACGTGAGCGCAGGCGCCCGGCGCTCGCCGCGCTGGGCAGGACCTTCATCACGCCCGGGCTGCCGCTCGTTTCAAGATCGTTGCTCCGGCTCGGCGTCCGCCACTATGCTGCAGGCTGGACGGGCTTCGGTGGAGGCACCACCTCGTGCTCCTGCTGCGCGTCGTACTCCTCGCGCTCGCGGGCTTCGCGCTTCATCGCGAGCTCGTGGGCGTAAATGCCGCCGACCTGCTCGGCGGCATGCGTCGCTTCGGCTGGCAGCACGTGGCGCTCAGTCTGCTGTTCACGGTGGCGAGCTTCCTCACACTCGGCGCGTTCGAGCTGCTGGCGCTGCGGCACGCCGGGGCAGCGGTCGCGCGGGCGGTGCCGCGCCGCGTGGCGCTCAGGACCGCTTACGTCGCGCACGCGTTCAGCCAGTCGGCGGGCGTCGCGCTACTCACGGGCGCCGCGGTCCGCCTCCGCGCGTACCCGCGCTACGGACTCGACGCGGTGGCGGTGGCGCGCGTGAGCGCGTTCGTCACCGCCACGGCGCTCCTCGGGCTGCTCGCGACGGGCGCGGTCGCGGTGCTGGCAACCTCTGCCCCGCTGCGGGTGGGGCATGCCGCGCTCGGCGCCGGCTGGACGGCCGCCATGCTCGCGGCACCCGCGCTCGCGTATCTCGCGTGGAGCGCCTTCGGCGGGAGTAGCGCGGTGGGGCGCGGGCGCTGGCGGCTGCGGCGGCCCCCGCCCGGGCTGGCGACCGTGCAGCTCGCGCTTTCTGCGCTGGACTGGCTCCTGACCGCCACGGTGCTCTACTTCCTCCTTCCGCCCACGCTGTCGGCGTCGTACCCGATGTTTCTGGGAGCGTGCCTGCTCGGGATGACCGCGGGCGTGGTGAGCCAGCTTCCCGGCGGCATCGGCGTGTTCGAGGCAACTCTGCTCGCCCTGCTCGCGCCGGCGGGGTCCGCCGCCGCCGCGGGTGCACTCGCGGCCTCGCTGGTCGCGTACCGGATCATCTATTATGTGCTCCCGCTGTGCGGAGCGGTCGCAGTGTTCGTGTTCACGGAGCTGAGGGCCCGCGACGCCGCATCCAGGAGCCATGCCGACTGACATCCGATCGCGTGAGCAGCAGCCGGACGGTGCCCTGGAGACGACGCTGGAGTGCCGCCCCGGGGAGCGCGGCGAGGACCGCCTCGACAGTCTCGAGTGGCTGATCGACAACGCCGAGGCGTACGAGCGGCTGATCCGCGCGATCCGCGCCGCGCGGCACTCGGTGTGGATCTCGCAGCTCGCGTTCGACGCCGACTGCGCCGCGTACCCGCGCGCGCCCCACTCCGCACTCCCGCCCTGCCCGCCCTCGCCTGGCGAGCTGCTCGTCGAGGCGCTGCTCGCCGCCGCGGTCCATGGTCGGACGGAGATCCGGATTCTGCTGAACGCGACGCTGCTCCTCGACACCGCGAAGCCGCTGCGCCGATTCCTGCGCGCGGCCGGCGCCGCGGCGCGCCGCATCCACGTGCGCGGTGCGAGCCGCTTCCCGCAGCTCCTGCACGCGAAGATAGTCATCGTCGACGGCGCCGAGGCGTTCCTGCCGGGCTCGCCCTTCGTCAACGGGTACTGGGACGACGAGCGTCACCGGCCGGTCGACGCGCGCCGCCCGGCGCGCGAGCTCGGCGGGCGCCCGCTCCACGACGTGTCGATGCGCGTGACCGGAGCGGTGGTGCGCGACCTCGAGGCGATCTACGATGAGATGTGGGGCGTCGCCGGAACCGCGAGCGCCGCCACGTCCTCGCCGCCGCCCGCACTCCAACCGCGCGCCTCCGCGCCGGCAGCCCCGGCGCGGCGGAGCGAGTCGCTCCGAATGGTGCGCACGGTGCCCCGGCGTGTGCTGCCGCTGCTACCGGAGGGAGCGACCGGGATTCTGGACGCGTGCGTCGAGGGCATCGCGCGCGCGCGGTCGCTGATCTACATCGAGCACCAGTACCTGAGCGCGAGGCCGGTGCTCGCCGCGCTCGCCGACGCGCTGCGGCGCGCGCCGGCGCTGGAAGTGGTGATGGTGCTCAACCAGAACCCCGACGTCACGGCGTACCGCGCGTGGCAGAACGACCGGCTCGCCAGGTGGGGCTTGCTCGGGCACCCTCGGGTGGGCGCGTTCGCGCTCTGGAGCGCGGAGGCGCAAGCGGGCCGTGGTGGGGCGACGGCGGTCAACCAGGTCTTCGTGCACAGCAAGGTCGTCGCCGTCGACGACGCGTGGGCGACCGTGGGCAGCGCGAACCTCGACGGCGTGTCGCTGTACTCGTACGGCGACGACTTCGACGGGCGCCTCGCGCGGCGCGTCTTCCGACACGTGCGCAACTTCGACTTGAACGTGGTCGTCGACGACGGCGCGGGCGGCGCGGGCGGCGCGCCGCGTACGGGCTCGGTGGCGGATTTGCGCGTGCGACTGTGGAGCGAGCACCTGGGTCTGCCGCCGGACGACGTCGCGACGCGCCCCGCCGGCGGCTGGCTCTGGCTCTGGCGCGAGCGCGCCGCCCGCAACGTCGCGGCGCTCGGCGAGGGATGCCGGTCGCGTAGCATGGCGGGCTTCGTACTTCCCTACAGCCCGCGCGCCACGCCGAGGGAGCAGCTGGCCGACGTCGGCGTCCGCCTGACGCCGGGACGGCTCGACGTCCGGTTCGACCCCGGTTGGCTGGAGGTGCACTTCAGCCCGGGCTGGGTGCGAAACATGTTCCTGTGAGCGCAGAGTGAGCGCAGCGTGAGCCCATCCCCTGACGACGTGTCGTCCGCGGTCGACGACGCCTTCCGCGCCTTCGTCGGCGACCCGCGCTTCCCGTGCCTCGGGGGCGCGAGCGTCGTGCGCCGGCGCACCTACCGGCTGCGCGTCTACGGCGCCCTCGGCACCCTCGGCTCGGCGGCCGCGCTCGCGCTGGACCTCGCCCCATTCGCCCGCGAGCGGCCGGTCCGCGAGGGCGCCCCGAGGGCGTTCGTCGCCGTCTTCACGGGCCGGGCGCCGGGGAGCGAGCGCGCGTTCGAGCGCCGCCTGTGGACGCAGCTCCAGCAGCTGCACGAGCGGGACGAGCCGGGGGCGGGGTGGGACCCGGCGGTGAGCCCGGACCCCGACGACCCGCGCTTCTCGTTCAGCTTCGCGGGGCGCGCGTTCTTCGTCGTCGGGCTTCACCCCCGGAGCTCGCGCCTCGCGCGCCGCTTCCGGTGGCCGGCGCTCGTCTTCAACCCGCACGCGCAGTTCGAGCGGCTCCGCGCCGAGGGCCGCTACGCGCGATTCCGCGCGCTGATCCGCGAGCGGGACGTCGCCCTGCAGGGAACGCTGAACCCGAACCTCACCGACTTCGGCGAGCGGTCGGAGGCGCGCCAGTATTCGGGGCGCGCGACCGAGCCCGAATGGCGGTGCCCATTCCACCCGAGAGAATCGTGACGCTACTGCACCGGGCGCACCTCGCGCCGCAGACCGGCGCCGGCTTCGAAGTCCGGCGCGGGGAGCTGCTCAGGATCATCGACCCCAAGGGCGAGCAGGTGTCGGACCTCACGTCGTTCGCGCGCGCCGACCCGGCCGAGTGGCTGTCGTCGGGTCGCACGATCGACTACGCGAACACGATCTACGTCACCGCGGGGCACACGCTCTACTCGAACCGCAGCCGCCCGATGTGGACGATCGTCGAGGACACGGTGGGGCGGCACGACTTCCTGCTGACGCCGTGCAGCCCGGAGACGTTCGCGATCCTCTACGGGACGACCGGGCACCACCCGAGCTGCTTCGAGAATCTCGTCAGGCACCTGGCGCCGTTCGGGATCGCCCCGGACGCGATCCCGACCACGCTGAACGTCTTCATGAACGTGGACGTGCTGCCGTCGGGCGAGCTGCGCATCCTGCCGCCGCGCTCGCGCCCCGGCGACTACCTGCTGCTGCGCGCCGAGATGGACCTCATCGTCGGCGTCACCGCCTGCTCGGCCGAGCTGTCGAACAACGGGCGGTTCAAGCCGATCGACGTCGAGGTCCACGCCCCGGCGGAGACCCCGGCGGCCGCGTCGCCGGCGGCTGCGTCGCCGGCGGCTGGCGAAGCGCGCCGTGCCGCGCCCGCAGCACCCGCATCGGCGTAGCGGCGTGCCGCAGCACCGCCCCGCGGTACGGAATGCCGCCGAGCGCGATGCG
>DATFPD010000778.1:0-28906 GCA_035265005.1 Gemmatimonadaceae bacterium
CTCTTTCACTCCCCGCACAGGGGTGCTTTTCACCTGTCCCTCACGGTACTCGTCCACTATCGGTCACACAGGAGTCTTTAGCCTTGGAGGGTGGTCCCCCCAGCTTCACGCCCGATTTCTCGGGTCGGGCGCTACTCAGGAACTCCACCACTTGCAGCACCTCGCCTTCGCCTACCGGGCTGTCACCGTCTCTGGCGCCCCGTTCCAGGGGACTTCGGCTGGCTTCGCTCCAAGCGTCCGTGGGTCCTACAACCCCGGGGCCGTTGCGGGCCCCGGTTTAGGCTCGGCACCCGTTCGCTCGCCGCTACTTGGGTGATCTCGGTTGATTTCTCTTCCTCCGGGTACTGAGATGTTTCAGTTCCCCGGGTTCGCCTCACCGGCAAGCCGGTGATACGCGGGCTCGCGCCCGCGTGGGTTGCCCCATTCGGCCACCCCGGGATCAAAGCGTGTGTGCCGCTCCCCCGGGCTTTTCGCAGCTCACCGCGGCCTTCCTCGCCTCCGTGTGCCCAGGCATCCCCCACATGCCCTCTCTCGCTTGACCACATCACCTCGTGGTGAAGCAGAGCACGCGCAGTGAACCGATCCAATCGGCTCACTTTCACGATATGAGTCTCAATCTCATTCCCACCCCGAGGACGAACCTCGGCGCGGGACTCGATGTGATTCCATATCCCACGATCTACCTAATCTTTCGCTTTTCAAACAGCCGTCGCGCGTCATAACTGAATGCGCGGACAAGACTTATAACTTATTCAAATCCCTGTCGGAAATCAAGGGGCGACGCTGAACCTGGCGTCCACCGCGCCACCAAACGCCTCCCGAAAGGGTCCGAATAGTACTCAGCCAGAATCCGAAGGTCAAGGGGCCCCGCTCTTGCTTCCGAGTCACCGCCCCTTCCTTAGAATACCGCGCGCACGCAATGACCTCGACCGCCACCGTCACCCAAAAAGGCGCACGACGGCTCGCCCTCGGCCACCCCTGGGTCTACAGGAGCGATGTCGCCCACCCACCCGAAAACGGCGCCGGCGAGGTCGCCGTCACCGACGTCCGCGGTGACCCCCTCGGCCGCGCCCTCTGGAGCCCCAGGTCCGAGATCTCGCTGCGCCTGCTCGACCGCGACCCGAAAGCGCGCATCGACGTGGCGTGGTGGCGCGAGCGCCTCCGCCGCGCCATTCGGCGGCGCGACCCGATCGCCGAGCACGCGACCGCCTTCCGTCTCGTGCACGGCGAAGGCGACGGCTGCCCCTCGCTGATCGTCGACCGGTACGACCGCTGGCTCGTCGTGCAACTGAGCAGCGCGGGCGTCGAGCGGTTCCGCGCCGAGATCGTCGCGGCGCTCCTCGAGCTCACGGGCGCCGAGGGCATCCTGGCGCGCAACGACGTGCCGCTGCGCGAGCGGGAGGGACTGCCCCGGGAGACCGTGCTCCTCCACGGCGAGGTCCCACGCGAGATCGAGGTGCGGGAGCACGGCATACGCTACCTCGCCGCGCCGTGGACGGGGCAGAAGACTGGCGCCTTCCTCGACCAACGCGAGAACCGCGCGTCGGTGGCTGCGGTGGCGCGCGGGAGGGCCCTCGACTGCTTCAGCTACCACGGCTCGTTCGCGCTGCACCTGGCGCTCCGCGCCGACCACGTCACCGCACTCGACAGCTCGGCGGCGGCGCTCGCGCGCGCGAGAGAGAACGCCGCCCTGAACGGCTTCGCGCACGTCGATTTCGTGGAGGCGAACGCCTTCGACTACCTGCGGGAGCGGGAGCGCGAGGGCGCGCGCTTCGACACGATCGTGCTCGACCCGCCGGCGTTCGCGAAGTCGCGCGCGGCGCTGCCCGGCGCGCTGCGCGGGTACAAGGAGATCAACCTCCGCGGGATGCGGCTGCTCTCGCCCGGGGGCCTGCTGTACACGGCGAGCTGCAGCTTCCACCTCACCAAGCCGCTGTTCCTGGAGATGCTCCAGGCCGCGGCGGCGGACAGCGGCCGGCGGGTCGCGCTGCGGGAGCTGCGCGGGCAGCCACTCGACCACCCGGAGCTCCTCACCGTCCCCGAGACGGGCTACATAAAGGGCGCGCTGCTGGAGGCGATGGAGTAGCGCCTAACGTCTGCCAGCCGCGATAGGCCGCGGCGGCGGCGTCAGCGGCGCTGGCAGCGCGGGCAGAAGTAGGTGGACCGGCCGGCCTGCGCCGTCCGGGCGACGGCGCCGCCGCACCGCCGGCAGGGCTCCCCCTCGCGCCCGTAGACGGCGAAGTGCTCCGACGACCCGGTGCGGCTGTAGCGGCCGCCGCGCACCCGGAGCGCCTCCCGCACGGTCTCGCGCACGGCCTCGGCCAGGCGGCGGAGCCGCGCCGGGCCGAGCGCGGCCGCCGGCGCGAGCGGGCTGATGCGGGCGCGCCAGAGCGCCTCGCTCGCGTAGATGTTGCCCACGCCCGCCACCACGCGCTGGTCGAGGAGTGCCGGCTTGATCGCGCCGCGGCGGCGCGCGAGGGCGCGACCCAGCGACTCGGCGGTCAGCCCCGCGCCGTCCGCCTCGGGGCCGAGCGCGGGGAGGCCGAGGTCGGCCGCGGTCCGGTGCCAGGCCAGCGTCGAGAGCGCCCGCGGGTCGACGAGCGCCACGCGCGTGCCGTCGTCGAACTCGAGTAGCGCGCGCGCGTGGCGGGGCTCCGGGTCGCCCGCGCGGCCGACCTCCCAGTCGCCGGTCATCCGGAAGTGGGCGAGCAGCACCGAGCCGTCGCTGAGGTGGATGAGCTGGTGCTTCCCGCGGCGCTCGACGCGCTCGACGCGCAGCCCGGCGAGCGCGCGGCGGTGCGCCGGCGGCAGGCGGCGGGCGAGGGAGGGATGCCTAACGCGAACGCGCGTGAAGGCGCGGCCGGCGGCCGCGCGCTGGAGGACGCGGCGGGCGGACTCGACCTCGGGGAGCTCGGGCATGCGGCACGTGCGGGCGAATGGGCTGGGCGGCTCGGCGGGCTGGCGGCAATCTGGCGGCGGGTGCGCGCGCGGGCCAGCAGCCGGCGTGACGCCCCGTGCGCGCTCGTGTCGGGTCGGCGCCGGAATGCTGTCGCGTGGCGCCGCGGGGCCGAGGCGAAGACGCACCGGCGGGCCTTGCGCCGCGTCGTCGGGAGTCTAGCTTACCGCTCCCCCTACTGCATCGTTCGACTGCGAGCATGTCCGAATACTTTCCGCTGTCGCTGCGCCACGAGTACGAGCTCTACGTCGAGCACGAACTCGAGACCTACAAGGATTCGATCCCCCGCTGCGCGCTACTCTCGATCGGCGATCAGGCGGTGAACGCGCTGAGCTCGCAGTCGCAGCTCGAGCTGACGGAGCTGGTGCTCTGCGAGGAAGTGGACCGAATCATTCGGCGTCGCCTCAACGTGCCGTCGTTCAAGTCGTGGCGACGGAAGCGACTGCGCAAGCTCGCGCAGTACCGGCGCCCGGAGCACTGGGGACTCCAGCCGAACGCGCCGCTGGTGCGCGCGGCCGACCGCGTCGCCGACCGTGCCGCGGACCGCGGTGCCGAAGCGCGCGTGCTCGTTGCCGGTGCGCCGGCGGTGGAGACGGCGCTGTTCCTCGCCGCCAACGGTTGCGACGTCACCGCGCTCGATCGCGAGCCGGATCTGGTGGAGCGCGTGCTGGACGCGGCAACTCGCGCGGGGTTGGCCAGCCGGGTTCACGGGCTGGTGACCGACCTGGGTCGCTGGGCTCCCCCGTCGCCGCTCGACGCGGTGGTCTGCGGCAGCTACGCGCTCACCGGGCTGTCGATGGGCGAACGGGCGCGCGTCATCGACGTCCTTCAGGACGCCACCGCGTTCGGCGGCGTTCACGTCCTCGAGACGAGTGCCTCGTCCGGCGCGATCGTGTCGCTCGACGAGCTGGCGTCGCGGTACGGCGGATGGGACCTCTCCATCGAGCCCAACCGTGACAGCGCCAGCACGATCTTCGCGCGGAAAGGCATGGCGTAGCGGATTGACACGAGGTGTCGCGATCGCGTAGTGTCATTCCGCGACGGCCAGGCTGGATCGCCTGGCCGTCGTCATTGTAAGCCATGATTTGGCAGTGACTTAGAAAACCGGCGCGCATGGCACTGTGAGTGCATAAGGAGCCAGTGTCTCCGGACGTCCAACTGCGGCGACATGGGTCGGCCGTCACCGGTGAACCGTTCTCATCGGGGGCGGCCGCTGTCGTTTTCTGTACTTCCTTAGAGCAGGTGAGGTATGGGCGCAAATCGTCGACTTCCAGCTGAGCAGGAGCCGCTCGGCATCATCATTTCTCGGGGAACGAGGAGCGAGGCACCGCCCGCGTTCTTCGCCTACGTGTGGGGTCCCGTTCCAGAGCTGACCCCCGACGCGACCGAGGCCAAGGCCGCCTAAGGCGACCGATCGGTAGGCACGAGGAGGGCGGCGAGCCGGGTTCATGACCCGCTCGCCGCCCTTCTGCGTTCTGGGCATCCCCCGGTCTCGGTATGACGCTTGCGCTCGGTGCGCGCGTGAACCCGACACCCGAGAGCTGGGAAGGCGAGCGACGCTCGCTCCTCGACAAGCGGATCTCCGAGCTCGGACTCTCGGTCGCCGGCTCGATGGTCGAACGCCTGCAGGAGCAGCTGTACCGCGAGCTCGGGGCGAAGGGGCTGGCGTTCAAACCGCCCGTGTATCTGAGCGACCAGTGGGGATGCCCCGACGGGACGCCGCTCATCGGCGTTCCGTTCTACCTCGCCGACCCGCGGCTGGCCCGGCTCGAGGAGGAGACCGCGGTCGAGGTGGAGACCGAGCTCGAGGCCATCCGCTACATGCGCCACGAGGCCGGCCACGCCTTCAACTACGCGTACCGTCTGTACGACCGCGCCGACTGGCGGCGGACGTTTGGACCGTATTCGCGACCGTACCAGGAGCGCTACCGCGTCAATCCGTTCTCGCGCGACTTCGTGCGACACATTCTCGGATGGTACGCGCAGAAGCATCCGGACGAGGACTTCGCAGAGACGTTCGCGGTCTGGCTGACGCCGGACGGCGACTGGCGGCGCGCCTACGCCGGGTGGCCGGCGCTGCGGAAGCTCGAGTACGTCGACCGCGTGATGGGCGAAGTGGGCGGCGGCGTGCCCGAGATTCCCGCGCTCACGCCGGACGACCTCCCGGTCGAGGAGATGCACTACACCGTCGCCGAGCACTACCAGGAGGCGGACGAGGAGTTCCCGATCGAGGACGAAGGCCACTTCGACGGCGACCTGCGCACGATCTTCGGCAGCCCCCAGGACGCGCCGCAGGGCGAGTCGGCGGGTGCCTTCATCCGCCGACATCGGCGCGAGGTCGTGGGGCGCATCACGTACTGGACGGGCGAGAGCGCGACCACGGTCCGCAAGCTCGTCGACTTTCTGGCGGAGCGCGCGAACGCGCTCGGCCTGCGCGTGGGCGGGCTGGAGGCGTCGACGCTGATCGAGCTGACGGCGTTCGCCACGGCCGTGATGATGAACTTCCGCTACACGAACGCCTACGAGGCCACACCACCGCGCACGGACGCGGGCCCGCCATGAAGATCGTGCTGCTGCACACGAAGGACGCCGTCGACCCGCCGCCGGTGGACCCCGTGCTCGAGCAGCTCGAGCGCGCGCTCGGCAGCCGCGGGCACCAGGCGCGGCGGCTGATGGTGGATTCCACCGTCGAGCCGCTGGTCACGTCACTGAACAAGGAGCGGCCGGATCTCGTCTTCAACATCGCGGAATCGTTCGCCGGGAAGAGCGCGCTCGAGTCGAACGTGGCGGCGCTGCTCAACCTGCTCGGCCTCCGCTACACCGGCTCCAGCCCAGCCGGCCTGATCCAGGCGGGCGACAAGACGCTGACGAAGAAGGTGCTGAGCTTCCACGGCATCCAGATCCCGAAGTTCGCGGCGGTGTACCGCGGCGCGGTGGAGCACGTCGGCGACCTGGACTTCCCGCTGATCGTGAAGCCGCCGCAGGAGGACGCGTCGCTCGGGATCACGCAGAAGTCGGTCGTGCGCAGTCTGAAGGAGCTGCTCGAGAAGCTCGACGAGATCCAGGCCGAGTTCCAGTCGCCGGCGCTCGTCGAGCAGTTCATCGACGGGCGGGAGTTCTACGTCGGCGTGCTGGGGAACGTGAACGCGCAGGCGCTGCCGGTCATCGAGCTGGACTTCTCGAAGTTCCCCAAGGACCGGCCGCGCATCGCGAGCTGGGAGGCGAAGTGGGGCGACGCCGGCGACGCGAAGGGCGCGGAGTACGAAGGCACGCAGTCGATCTTCCCAACGGACGTGGCGCCGGAGCTGGTGGGGCGGATGCAGCAGGTGGCGGTGGACGCCTTCCACGCGCTGCGACTGCGGGACTACGCGCGGATCGACCTGCGCGTGACGCCGGCCGGGGAGATCTACGTGATCGAGGTCAACCCGAACTGCTACCTCGAGGCGAACGGCGAGTTCGCGCGGGCGGCGAAGCAGAGCGGGATCGAGTACGACGACCTGATCGCGCGGATCGTGGAGCTGGCGAGCGCGCGCTACGCGCGCTGACCGGGTCGCGCCCCGCCTGACGCGGGCAGCGCGGGCGGCGCGGACCGCGCGAGGGGCCGGCGACTCGGTTCGAGTCGCCGGCCCCTCGCGCTTCGTCGTTCGGTCGCGCGCGCGGCTAGCGCTTCGCCGCGCCCTTACGAGCGCCCGCGCTGCGGCGCGCCTTCGTCGCGGCGGCCTTCGCGCTGCGCTTCATGCCGCCCATCTTCCGTCCGGCTTTCGCGCGGGCGGCCTTGGCGCTGCGCTTCGCGCCGGCGACTTTCGCGCCGACCTTGCGACGGGTGGACGTCTTGCGGCTGGCCATGAGCTGGCTCCTGTTCGAGGGACCGGGGCCCGCGCGCGCGGGCACGTCCGTGGGGCAGGCGCCCCACGGACGTTTCGTGCAATCGCCGACGTCACGCGGCTACCTGCCGTGCGTGCGGCGCTCTAGCGCTTGCGGCTACTGCCCTTCTTGGCGGACGACTTGCGCGCGCCGCCCTTCTTCGCGCTGCCCTTCCGGCTGCCACCGCTGGCCTTGCGGCTGCCGCCGCTCTTGCGCGAGCCGGCGCTGCCCTTCCGGCTGCCACCGCTGCGACTCGACCCTCTGCTGCTCGATGCCATATCCAACCTCCAGATCTGGAGTGGTTGACACCCGCGCGACCCCCCGTTGGGCCGCCGAGTGAAGGGGCCGCGGTCCGACCGGACACGCGGCAGACCTGCACGGCCTGCGTCGATCGCGTGCAGGAGAAGTCCCGGGCAGTGCGGCGCCGTTCGCGAGTGCGGTGCGCTCCGAGGCGCGGCCGACGCTCGCGAAAACGACAGAGCCGCGGGACCGAGTCGCCGCGGCTGATGCAGAGAGGACGTGCCTTTCGAGGGAGGCGCGGCCACCGGCCTGGCTGGAGGAGGCCGGATGGCTGGCTGCTTTCGTGTCCGCCTTCAGCGCTCGCAGTCGCGAGTGGAAGGCCGGGCGGAAGAGCGCGTGCGTGCTGAAAAGCTGCCTCCGTTCACAAGTCTCGCGCAGACAGACGCCATGCAGAGCGTCCACGATCGTGCGCCGGCGGAGCCTGACGTGCATCGCGCGGCATTACGTCCGCGTCGCCGCGTCGTCGCGCGATGCGCCATCAATATTCATCGCGTCGCCCGATTTGCAAAGAGGTGATGCGATGTCGGCGCGCGCCGGCGCGCGCCGAGAAGGTGAACCGCACGACTCGTACCAGAGTGCGAGCGCACGATGCGAGTTGCGAGTTGGGAGATGCGAGGAGTGCCCAGGGATGTGTCCCGGGGCACTCCTCGCATCTCCCAACTCGCAACTCGCAGCCCGTCACACCGCGTCGCTCAGACTCGTGAACGTGAAGTCGCGCACCTTGAGCGGCGGGACGACGATCGGCAGGCCGGGGCTGCCGTCCTCGCTCGCGCTCACGCGCACCGGGCGCCCCATCGCCTCCAGGTTGTTGAGCATGAAGATCGGCGACTCGTTGTAGCGCAGGTTCTTCACGGCGCGCGTGATCTTCCCCTTCTCGATCAGGAAGGTCCCGTCGCGCGTCAGGCCGGTGAACAGGATCGTGCGCGGGTCCACCGGGCGGATGTACCAGAAGCGCGTGACGAGCAGGCCGCGGTCCGTGCTGGCGATCATGTCGTCGATGCTCGCGGCGCCGCCGCTCATCTTGAGGCCGCCGCCGAAGGGCACCGGCTGCACGCCCTTCTGCGACGCCCAGTAGCGGTCGTACGCGAGGTTCTTCACGACGCCGTTCTCGATCCAGGTCGTCTTCTGCGTCGGCAGCCCCTCGCCGGTGAAGGTGTTGCCGTAGGTGTCCGGGTCGAGCGGGTCGGAGGTGATCGTCACGCGCTCGTCGACCACCTTCATCCCGATCTTGTTCCCGCCGCCCTGCTTCGAGAAGAAGGAGCGCCCCTCGTCGGCGTTGCGCGCGCCGATCGAGAAGGCGATGAGCTGGACGAGGTTCGCCACGGCGGTGGGCTCGAGCACGACGGTGTAGCGCCCGGGCTCGATCGCGACCGGGTTCACCGAGCGGCGCGCCTTGTCGATGGCGCGCGCCCCCAGTTCGGCGGGGTCGATCCTGCTCCAGTCGTGACTCGACGCGCCGGCCCAGCCGGAGCCGGTGCCGTCCGGCGTGCGGACGGTGGTCGTCATTGCCGCAGCCGTCTGCCGCGAGTAGGCGAAGAGACCCTTCGAGTTCGCGATCGCGAACGAGCCGGCCTGCGACTCGAGGTAGCCGGTGGACGTGAGCCCGCCGGCCTTCGACGGCTCCGTGATCCGCCGCACCGCCGCGGCGCGCCCGGCCGGGTCGAGCGCCCCGGTGCTCTCGCTCCACCCTAACGTCTCCTGATACTGCTGCTGGCCGAGCTCGGGCATCGCCTCCGGGTCCTCGGGGGCGAGCCGGGCGAGCCGCTCGGCGGTCTGCACGACCGCGCGCAGCGACTCGTCGTCCAGGCGGTTGGTGCTGGAGACGGCGCTCCGCTTGCCGACGGCGCTGCGGACGGTGATCGAGGCGTTGTAGTTGTCGCCGCCGGTGGAGACCTGGTTCCCGGCGAAGCGCGTGTTGCCGGTGACGCCGCTGTTGATGAGCACGCGGGTCTCGTCCGCTGTGGCGAAGGAGAGCGCGCGCCTGGCGATCGCCTCGCACTCGGCGCGCGACAGGTGCCGCGCGGGCGCGAGCAGGGAGCGGGGGGCGATGCTCATGCCTGCCTCCCGGTGTTGATGATGTTCACGTTGCGGAAGCGGACGGGCGGGCTCCCGTGACTCACCGCGTTCGACTGGCTGGGCTGCCCCTTGCCGTCGTTGAACGCGCCGTACAGGCGGTAGCTCGACCGGCCGCCGATCATGTCCATGGAGTTCCAGAACTCGGGGGTGCGCATCTGGTAGGCGACGTCCCTCAGCATGCCGACGATCTTCCCGCCCTTGACCTCGTAGAAGAGCTGGCCGCCGAACTGGGCGTTGAAGCGCTGCTGGTCGATGGAGAAGGAGCCGTTGCCGACGATCGCGATCCCGCGGTCGGTGGCCGCGATGAGGTCGTCCCAGCCGATGTCGCGCTCGCCGGGGAGCAGCGAGACGTTGGGCATGCGCTGGAACTGCACGTCGGACCACGACTGAGCGTAGGAGTTGCCGTGCGAGCGGGTGGGCTTCCCCTGCTGCTTGTAGTACCAGTCGAGCATCGTCGCCTGCTCGCGAGTAGTCTGGAGGTCGTTGACGATGCCGTTCTTGATGATGAGGTAGGTGTCCGGCTTCACGCCCTCGTCGTCCCAGCCGCAGGCGGAGAGCGAGCCGGGCTGGTCGCGGTCGGCCTGGATGTTCATGAACTCCGGGCCGTATCTGAACTTCCCGAGGTACTGCTCCGGCGGCGAGACGAAGCTGGTGCCGGCGTAGTTGGCCTCGTAGCCCATGATCCGGTCGAGCTCCGTCGGGTGCGCGATGGACTCGTGGATCGTGAGGAAGATGTGCGAGGGGTCGACGACGAGGTCGTAGCGCCCGACGTCCACCGACTTCGCCTTGAGCTTCTGCACGGCCTCCTCGGCGTAGCGCGGCGCGTTCTCGACGAGCCTGGAGTCGAGCACGTGCTCGTAGCCGAGCCCCATCGGGGCGATGTCCGCCGACTGGCGCTGCTGGAAGTCGCCCTTGGTCATGTCGACCGCGGTCACGCCGATGCTCGGCAGGGTGCGGTAGATGGTCTGGACGACGAAGGTGCCGTCGGTCGTGGCGAGGGTCTTCTCCTCGCGGAGGAAGAACATCGCGGAGTTGACGAAGCGCGCGCCCTGGACCTTGAGGGCGGCTTCGTTCGCCGCGAGCAGGAGGGCGACCTTGTCCTCGATCGGGACGTCGAACGGGTCCTGCTTGATGGGGCTGCGCCAGCTACCGTTGGGCGTCGGCTCCGCGGGCGCGAGCACGACCGGCCTGACGAGGGTGGCCTGGTTCGCCCGCGCCTGCGCGACGGCGGCGCGGGCGATGCGGACGACCTCGTCCCGCGTGAGGTCGTTGCTGGCGGCGAAGCCCCAGGCGCCGCCGACCAGGGCGCGGACGCCGAAGCCGAACGTCTCGGTGTCGCCGAGCCCCTGCACCCGGCGCTCGCGGGTGAAGACGTTCTGCGTGCGGTTGCGGCTGATGCGCACGTCGGCGTACGAGGCCCCGGCCGACTTCGCGGCGTCGAGGGCGCGCATGGCCAGGTCGCGGTAGGAGGTGTCGCCGGCCGCTGCGGGGGTGCCGCCGGCGCCGCCGGCGCCGCCGGCGGTCGTGGCGGTTGTCGCGTCAGGCGCGGGGGCCTGTCGGCCACCCGAGGCGCAGGCGCCGAGTCCAACGGCCGCGGCGGCGCCGGTGGCGGTCCTGAGAAAGTCGCGTCGCGAGTGCGTCACGCTGGCTCCTGATGGGGTGCGGGGGATCGGTTCGGCATGCTGTGCATCTGGCGGTACGTGCGGCGGATGTCAACCGTTGTGGAACGGGACGCGCGGACCGCGCCACGGAGGGGGCCGCGCACGCGCTGCCCTTCCGTGGCGCGGGAGCGTACGTCGCCTTATCGTGGGAGTAGGCTACCCGCATCGGGACCGCTCCGCCCATCGCACAGGGGGTGGTGCCGCCTTGCTCCGCGCGGGCGCACGGGCGTGCGCGCGGCAGTGAGCCATCCGACGAGCCTTCGGAGTCGCACGCCATGCCGACGCTCACCATTGACGGACGGACCGTCTCCGTCGCCGCCGGCGCGACGATCCTCGACGCCGCGCGGTCGGCCGGGATCGACGTGCCGACGCTCTGCTGGTACCCCAAGCTCCCGATCGTCGGGAACTGCCGCATCTGCCTGGTGTCCGTCGACGGCGCGCCCAAGCTGGCGCCGGCGTGCGCGACGCAGGCGGCGGACGGCATGTCCGTCACCACCGAGTCCGTCGCCGCGGTGAAGAACCGGCAGGGCGTACTCTCGATGCTGCTCGAGCGCTACCCCGCCGAGGAGATCCCGGAGGGCGGGTACCGGAACGAGTTCGAGCAGCTGGTGCGGCGCTACGAGGTGCCGGCGCGGCGGCAGTCCGGGATGGCGCTGCGGACGGGGGACGAGCGCGGCGGCGACCCGATCATCCAGCACGACATGTCCCTGTGCATCCTCTGCACGCGCTGCGTGCGGGCGTGCGAGGACATCCAGGTCGTCGGCGTGCTGGACGTGGCGCACCGCGGCGACCACGCGCAGATCATCGTCGGCGCGGACGGCAACCCGGAGCACGCGGGGTGCACCTGGTGCGGCGAGTGCGTGCGCGTGTGCCCCACTGGGGCGATCCACGACATCATCCCCCTCGCCGCGCGCGCTGCCGCCGCCGCGGGCGGCAACGGCGCATCAGGCAACGGGTCGTCCGGGAACGGCCATGCTCCGGCGGTGCCGACGGCCGAGCCCGCGGTCCTGCGGTCGAAGGACCTCCCCGTGCTGGACCGGGCGGTGCGCAGCGTGTGCCCGTACTGTGGCGTGGGGTGCCAGATCGACCTCGAGGTCAAGAACGACACGGTCGTGCACGTGCGCAGCCCTTGGATCGAGGAGCCGACGCCGAACCAGGGCTCGACGTGCGTGAAGGGGCGCTTCGGCACCGACTTCATCCTGCACCGCGACCGCCTGACGAAGCCGCTGATCCGGCGCGGGTGGACGAAGGCGGACGGACGCTGGGTGTTCGACCCCGCGCACGACGGAGCGGACCGCTGGCCGCGGCGCGGCGGGCCGTGGCGGGACGTGATGGGCGAGTCGCAGACCAAGAAGCGCCGGCCGAAGACGAACCCGCTGCGCACGATGCCGACCGGCCCGAGCCCGCTCGGCGACCCGCGCGATCGAGTCGCGACGCCCGCGGAGTGGTACGAGCCCTTCCGCGAGGCGACCTGGGAGGAGGCGATGGAGCTCACGGCGCAGGAGCTGGTGCGGCTGCGCGACGGCTACGGGCCCGACAGCCTGGCGCTCTTCTCCTCCGCCAAGTGCTCGAACGAGGACAACTACGTCCTCCAGCGCATGTTCCGGGCGGGGATCGGGACGAACAACGTGGACCACTGCACGCGGCTCTGCCACTCATCGTCGGTGAGCGCGATGCAGCGGGCGATGAATACGAGCGCGGCGTCCGGTTCGATGGTCGAGGTGGAGAAGGACGCCGACGTCATCTTCATCCTGGGCGCCAACACGACCGAGAGCCACCCGGTGTTCGGGGCGGCGATCAAGCGGGCGGTCAAGCGCGGCGCGACGCTGATCGTGGCGGACCCGCGGCGGATCGAGCTGGCGGCGAAGGCGCACATCCACCTCCAGATGATGCCGGGGACGGACGTCGCGCTGCTCAACGGGATGCTGGCGCACGTCCTCGAGGCGGGGCTGGAGGACAGGGAATTCATCGCGGCGCGGACGCACGACTTCGAGCAGGTGCGCGCGGCCGTTCGGCCGTACACGCCGGAGCGCGCCGAGGCGATCACCGGCATTCCCGCCGGCCTGATCCGGCGGGCGGCGGAGCTGTACGCGCGCGGCCCGCGGTCGTCCACGCTCTGGGCGATGGGGCTGACGCAGCACAAGACGGGGACGGACATCGTCACGTCGCTGCTCAACCTGCTGCTGGCGTGCGGGATGATCGGCCGGCTGGGCGCGGCGATGATCCCGATCCGCGGGCAGAACAACGTGCAGGGCGCGAGCGACATGGGCGCGATCCCGATGTTCTACACCGACTACCAGCCGGTGGGGGACCGCGCGGTGCGGCGCACCTTCGCGCGCGCGTGGGGGGTGCCGGAGGAGCGGCTGTCGCTCACGCCCGGGCTCAAGGTCACGCAGATCGTGAAGCCCGGGAGCGGCGTGCGCGGCATGTACATCATGGGGGAGAACCCGATCATCTCCGACCCGGACGTCGCGCACGCCGAGGCCTGGTTCAAGGAGCTGGAGTTCCTGGCGGTGCACGACCTCTTCCTCACGGAGACGGCGCGCTACGCCGACGTGGTGCTCCCCGGCGCGTCCTTCGCCGAGAAGGACGGGACGTACGTGAACACCGAGCGCCGCATCCAGCTGGCGGCGCAGGCGGTGCCGCCGCCGGGACTCGCTCGGCGCGACCTGGACATCGCGATCGAGCTGTCGCGGCGAATCGGGCTGGCGACGCCGTACGACACGGCGGCCGAAGTGATGGAGGAGATCGCGACCGTCACGCCGTCGTGGCGCGGGGTCACGCACGCGCGCCTGGCCGGGCCCGGACTCCAGTACCCGGTGCTCGACGAGCACCACCCGGGCACGGCCTTCCTGTTCGACGAGCACTTCCCCACCGCCGACGGCCGGGCGACGATGGTCCCGGTCGAGTTCCTCCCGCCGGCCGAGCTGCCTGACGAGTCGTTCCCGTTCTTCATGAACACCGGGCGCCAGATGTACCACTGGCACACGGGCACCATGACGCGCCGGTCGGCGGCGCTGGACGCGCGGGAGAGCACGCCGACGGTGGAGCTGCACCCGGCCGACGCGCGGGAGCTGGGGGTGGGCGAGGGGGACGACGTGTACGTCTCCTCGCGCCGCGGGCGAATCCGCATCGCCGCACGCCTCTCGTCGCGGGTGGCGCGGCGCCAGGTCTTCGTGCCGATGCACTACCGCGAGGCGTGCGCGAACCTGCTCACCAACCCGGCGCTGGACCCGTACGCGGGGATTCCGGAGTTCAAGGTGTGCGCGGTGAAGGTGGAAGCCGTGGCGCGCGCTCCGGAGGACGCGTCGCAATCGTCCGAGCCGCTGGCGCACGCGGGCGACTGAACGCTCCCACCGGCCCCTCGGCCGGTCGAGATGGGGACGGGGGCACGGAGGGATGAACTGCATGCGCTGTTCATCCCTCCGTGCCCCCGTCCCCATCTCAGCCTGGCCCGGGGCGTACGGGGCCGGCTGCCTCTCCCCTGCCGCTTCCCTCCGGCGGTTTCCGTGACGAGCTTTCGTCCGCCCGACTGACCGAATCCCCCGCACCCGGAGTCAGCACGCGTGAGAGCGCTGGTGAAGGACGTCGCCGGTCCCGGCTTCAAGCTCAAGGATTGTCCCGAGCCGAGGATCCGGGAGGACGAGGTGCTGATCCGAGTGCGGCGGGCGGGGGTGTGCGGGACCGACGTCCACATCTACGAGTGGGACGACTGGGCGAAGGGGCGGTGCAGGCCGCCGTTCGTGGTGGGGCACGAGTTCGCCGGCGACGTGGTGCGGGTGGGCCACCTCGTGGAGAACGTGAAGGAGGGTGACCGCGTCACCGCCGAGGGGCACATCGTGGACGGGATGTGCCTGCTCTGCCGCACCGGCAACGCCCACGTCTGCCCGCACACCAAGATCATCGGCGTGGACCGCGACGGCTGCTTCGCCGAGTACATCGCGATGCCGGCGACGAACATCTGGCATCTCGACGACGACATCTCGTTCGAGATCGGCGGCATCCACGACCCGATGGGGAACGCGTTCCACACGGCGCTGACGGCGGACATCCCGGGGGCCAGCGTGCTGATCACGGGATGCGGGCCGATCGGGCTGTTCGCGGTCGGCATCTGCAAGGCCGCGGGCGCGTCGCGCATCGTCGCGTCCGACGTCAACCAGACGCGCCTCGACCTGGCGCGGGTGATGGGCGCGCACGACGCGGTGCGGCCGGACGAGGCGAAGGACGCGGTGATGCGCGCGACGGACGGCTACGGCGCCGACGTGGTGCTGGAGATGTCGGGCGTGCCGGCGGCCATCCACCAGGCGTTCGCGCTGGTGCGGGTCGGCGGGAAGGTACAGATGCTCGGCATCCCGGCGAAGCCGATGGAGGTGAACTTCGCCAGCGAGGTGATCTTCAAGGGGATCACCATCTACGGGGTCGTCGGGCGGCGGATGTACGACACGTGGATCCAGATGCGCAGCTTCCTGCGCTCGGGGAAGTTCGACCCGTCGCCGGTGATCACGCATCGCTTCCCGCTCGAGGGGGCGGAGGAGGCGATGCGCGTGATCAAGAGCGGCGACGCGGGGAAGGTCGTCTTCGAGATCGCCTAGCGAGCGGCGAACGGGGAGCGGGGGCGGCGTGGCGCGCGACGAGGAGGGCCCGGTGCGGTTGGACCCGGACCGGCCCGAGGAGATGGAGCGGCGGATCAGCGCCGCCCGGGCGAGCGTGGGCGCGCTGCGCAAGCGGGCGAGCGACCTGCCGCCGTCGGAGAGCTTCGAGCTGGTGGCGGCGAGCCTCGACGAGATCCAGTCGATGCTGGAGGAGCTGCAGAGCGCGCAGGACGCGCTGCGCGACCGGAACGCGCAGCTCGCCGACGCCCGGCGGGCCGCGGACGCCGAGCGGCAGCGCTACCGCGACCTGTTCGAGCACGCGCCGGACGGGTACCTGGTGACCGACGTCGGCGGCCGCATCCGCGAGGCGAACCGCGCCGCCGCGCGGCTGCTCAACGCCACCCCGGAGTCGCTGCGCGGGCAGGAGCTGGCGCACTTCCTCGAGGACGACCGCGCGGCGTTCGGCACGACGATCGGCGGTCTGAGCGACGCCGAGGCGCACGCCGAGTGGCGCGTGCGGCTGCACCCGATCGACGCGCCGGCGTTCCTCGCCGGCCTGACGATCTCGGTGGTTCGCGACGCCGAGAACATGCCGGCGGGGCTGCGCTGGCAGATCCGCGACCTGTCGCGCGCCAATCGCCCGCCGGAGAGCGGCGACCAACCGGACGCCTCTTCGAACGTTCAATGACAGCAAGTTCGACCACAGAGGCACGGAGGACACCGAGGACCTGTCCTCGGTGTCCTCCGTGCCTCTGTGGTCGATTCGTCTTTTCCCAACCAGACACCGAACCGTGCCCCTGAATACGAAGTTCACCGCCCAGCTCGAGTCGACGATCGAGCAGCTCAAGCGCGACCGCGTGTACAAGCGGCTCAACTACCTGGACTCGCCGCAGGACGCGCGGGTGCAGATGGAGGGGCGCGGCGAGGTCATCATCCTGTCGTCGAACAACTACCTCGGGCTGTCGAACGAGCCGGAGGTGGTGGAGGCGGGGATCGAGGGGCTGCGGAGGTACGGGGCCGGCACCGGGAGCGTCCGGTTCATCTGCGGCACCTTCACCATCCACCGCGAGCTGGAGCAGGCGCTGGCGCGCTTCGTGGGGACGGAGGCGTCGCTCTCCTACGTCTCGGCGTGGAACGCCAACGAGGGGCTCACCGCCACGGTGATCGAGGAGGGGGACTTCGTGGTCTCCGACGCGCTCAACCACGCCTCGATCATCGACTCGGTGCGGCTGGCGAAGGCGATCACCAAGTGCACGACCGCGGTCTACAAGCACTCGGAGCTGGACGACCTGCGCGAGAAGCTGGCGGCGAACAAGGGGGCGCGCCGGCGGATGATCTGGACCGACGGCGTGTTCTCGATGGAGGGGAGCGTGGCGAAGCTCGCCGACATCCTCCAGCTCGCGCGCGAGCACGACGCGATCGTGGTGGTGGACGACTCCCACGCCACCGGCGTCCTGGGCGCGACCGGGCGCGGGACGGCGGAGCACCTGGGGGTCCTGGGCGAGGTGGACGTCATCACCTCGACCCTGGGCAAGGCGTTAGGCGGCGCGGCGGGCGGGTTCGTGGCCGGGAGCGCGGCGCTCTGCGACATGCTGACCCAGCGCTCGCGCCCGCAGCTGTTCTCGAACGCGCTGCCGCCCACGGTCGCGGCGAGCGCGCTGGCCTCGGTCGAGTTCATCGAGCGCCACCCGGAGCGGGTGTGCGCGCTCCAGGAGAACGCGCGCTACTTCCGCGAGCGGATCATCGAGGCGGGCTTCAAGCCGCTGCCGGGGGAGACGCCGATCATTCCGATCATTGTCGGCGAGACGGCGGCGGCGATCCAGATGAGCGACCTGCTGCTCGACGAGGGCGTCTTCGTGACCGGCTTCGGCTTCCCTGTCGTCCCGCAGGGCCAGGCGCGCGTCCGCTGCCAGATCTCGGCGGCGCATACGCGGGACGACCTGGACGCGGCGATCGCGGCGTTCAGGAAGGTCGGCACAAAGCTTGGAGTGATACGATGAGGGAACGGGGACGGGGGATGAGCTGCGAGAGAGCATCGCAGCTCATCCCCCCTCCCCCATCCCCCTTCCCCAGTCTCGTCCTACCTCTCTCGGCACCTGGCAGCGAATCCAGATCACCAGCCGCCGCCAGCTCTCGACGTCGTCGCCGCCGACCTTCTCCACCTCGGCCTGGCAGCGGCCGCCGTCGAGCATCCAGGGGGCGAGCCAGACCGCGACGTTGAGCGGGACGTGGCCGAGGACGTCGCCGCCGGGCGCGTGCACCCAGACGGCGGGGACGTCAGTGCCGGGCGGGTCGGGGACGAGAATCAGGCGGTCGCCCACGTGCAGGCGGTGCACGACCTCGGTCCGGTGGCCGAAGACGGTCCCGTGGACAGCGACGCGGAACTGCTCTGCGTAGGAGGGTAGCGCACCCATTCGACGTGACTCAGCTGGGGCCGCCGCCTGGCGCCCACCGCTACACATAGCGAGTTTCGTCGCGCGGCGCCACCCTTCACGCCCGCTCGACTCGACCTCAGCCGACACCAGGACAGCGATGCCCTCCCGCTTCACCGCTTTCACCCGCGCGGTCGCCGCCGTCGCCGCCGTCGCACTCCTGCTCTCCTCGGCCGCGGGCGCCGGCCGCGCTCAGAGCGCCGGCGTCCTCACGCCGCGCGAGCAGCTCGGCTTCGGCGTGGGCGAGGACCGCAAGCTCGCCGACTGGGCGCAGATCACCGGCTACTTCGCGCGCCTCGCCGCCGCCTCGCCGGCGGTGCGCGTCGACACGCTGGGGCCGACGACGCAGGGGCGGCCGCTGATCGTCGCGACGATCTCGACGCCCGAGAACCTCCGCCGGCTCGACGAGATCCGCGCACTGCAGGCGAGGCTCGCCGACCCGCGCACGCTCAGCGCGGACGACGAGCGGCGCGCGGCCGCCGGCCAGCCGCTCGTCGTGATGATCACCTGCAACATCCACTCGTCGGAGATCGCGTCGTCGCAGATGGCGATGGAGCTGGCGCACCGGCTCGCGACCGTGGACACGCTCCAGGGCTACCTGCGCAACGTCGTCCTGCTCCTGGTCCCGTCGCTCAATCCGGACGGCGAGAACATGGTCACCGAGTGGTACAGGAAGAACGTCGGCACGCGGTGGGAGGGCGGGCCGATGCCGTGGCTGTATCACCCCTACGTGGGCCACGACAACAACCGCGACTGGTACATGGTGACGCAGAAGGAGACGCGGCTCGTCACCGACCTGCTCTACCGGCGCTGGTTCCCGGAAATCTTCTACGACGTGCACCAGCAGGGCTCGTACGGCATGCGCATCACCGTGCCGCCGCACGTGGACCCGATCGACCCGAACGTGGACGCGCTCATCGTGCGCGGGATCAACCACATCGGCGCGGAGATGTCGCTGGCGCTGGAGTCGCGGGGGAAGACCGGCGTCGGTGACGGCGTGACCTACGACCTCTGGTGGCACGGCGGCGCGCGCTCGACGCCGACGCGGCACAACATGGTCGGACTGCTGACCGAGGCCGCCAGCGCGCGCGTCGCGTCGCCGCTCGAGATTGCGCCGTCCCGGCTGCGTGGGCACGAGCGCGGGCTTCCGCGCTACGAGCGGAGGGTGAACTTCCCGAACCCCTGGCCCGGTGGTACCTGGCGGCTCCGGGACATCGTCGACTACGAGCTGATCGCCGCCGAGGCGCTGGTCAAGGTCGCGTCGGACCAGCGCGAGACGTACCTGCGGAACTTCGTGAGCCTCGGGCGGAAGCAGCTGCGCCTGGGCGAGACCGATAGTGTGCGCGCGTACGTCATCCCGTCGGGCCAGCATGACCCGTCCGCCGCGGCGGAGCTGGTGAAGGTGCTGCGGGTCGGCGGCGTGGAGGTCTACTCGGCGCCGCGCGCGATCACGGTGGGCGGCCGGAGCTTCGCCGCCGGGTCGTATGTGATCCCGATGGCGCAGCCGTATCGGGCGCACGCGAAGGACCTGCTCGAGGTGCAGCGCTTCCCGAAGATGGAGCGCTGGCCGGGCGGCCCGGTCGAGCGGCCGTACGACGTGGCGGGGTGGACGCTGCCGATGCAGATGGGCGTGCGCGTGGAGGCGCTCGCCGAGGCGGTCCCGACCCAGGGCCTCGCGATGGTGCCGGTCGACCTGGCACCGCGTTGGCTGTGCGAGGTCGAGCCGCCGGCGCGCTTTCAGAACACGGCGTGCTACACGGACCTGCCGCTTCAGCTCAGGATACCCGAGGCGCGCCGGGGGCTGCCGCGGCGCCTCCCGCGCGTGGCGCTGTACAGGCCGTGGACCGGGAGCATGGACGAGGGGTGGACGCGGTGGGTGCTGGAGCAGTTCAAGTTCCCCTTCACCAACGTCTCCGACTCGGTGATCAAGGCGGGGAATCTGCGTACGCAGTACGACGTCGTGCTGATCGCGGACATGAGCTACCGCGAGGCGCGGAACGGGCTGGCCGACTCGGTGGCGCCGCCGCCGTACGCGGGTGGGCTCGGCGACGCGGGGCTCGGACAGCTCAAGCGCTTCGTCGAGGCGGGCGGCACGGTCGTCACGCTCGACCGCGCGTCGGAGATCGCGACGCGGGCGCTGGGCGTCGACGTCAAGCGGATCACGGTGCGGCAGCAGCGGGACGACGAGGACGTGAACCCGTCGGCGCCCGGAAGCTCCAGCGCGGACACCACGCCGAAGGTGGACCCGGTCTACGCCCCGGGCTCGATCCTGCGCATCCTGGTGGACCGCACGCACCCGGTGGCGAACGGCATGCCCGACACTGCCGCGGTCTACTTCACGAACTCCAACACGTTCGACGTCCCCGCCGGCTCGCGGGCGCGCGTGATCGCCCGCTATCCGAGTCGCGGGAGCGACATCCTGCTGAGCGGATTCCTCCAGGGCGAGAACACGATCGCCGGCAAGGCGGCGGCGGTGGAGGTTCCCGTGGGCCAGGGGCGCGTCGTGATGTTCGGCTTCCGCCCGCAGTACCGCGCCCAGTCGTGGGGGACGTTCCGGATGCTGTTCAACGCGCTGCTGATGGGCGCCGGTAGCTGATCCGCGCGAATCCCTTCGGCGTCTTCGACACGTACTCGCTGTCCTCCACGAAGTAGCGCAGCGGGAGGTCGGCGGCGCGCGTGATGCCGATGCGGGGGGTGACCACGACCCGCTCGTCAGGCACCGCGTCGCCGGCGCGGACCAGGAGCGGCGGGCGCTGGAGCGGGACGCCGTCGAGGCGCCCGTCGACGCCGAGCGCGGCGCAGAGCTTCCCGGGGCCGTTGCCGAGGTCGCGGTCCCGGCGCGCTGATGGACGGCGCTCGCGCATGAGATGGAGGCCGGCGAGCGGCTCGATGGCGCGCACCAGCACGGCGCTCCCCTGCCCTTCCGGGCCGGTCACCGCGTTGAAGCACCAGTGCGCGCCGTAGATGAGATACACGTACGCGATCCCGGCCGGCCCGTGGAGGTGCCAGGTGCGCTCGGTGCGGCCGACCACCGCGTGGCAGGCCGCGTCGTGCGATCCGAGATACGCTTCGGTCTCGACGATGCGGCCGCTCGCGACCGCGCCGTCCTCGGTGATGCATTCGAGGACGGCGCCGAGGAGCTCGCGGGCGACGAGCTCGGTGTCGCGATCGTAGAACGAGGCGGGCAATGGCGCGGCGGTCACCGCGCCGCGGTCACTCCCCGCCGCCGCCACCGCCGCGGCGCCCGCCCGTCTTGCGCGCTGCGCCGCCGCGACGAGTCTTCGCGGCGCGGCCACCAGCGCCAGCGCTACCAGCGCGCCGCGGGCGCGGCGCCGGCGCGGCCGCCTCGCTGCCGCCGCCCGCGTCCGCCGGCGCGTCGGCCGCCGACACCGCCTCGGCCGGAGTCGCGGCGATGGTGTCCGCGGCTCCCGCGCTCTTGCGGCCGCCGCGTCCACCGCGCCGCCGACCCGCGGCGGGCTTGGCCGCGGCCGGCTCCTCCTCGACCACGGTCGGCGCTTCGGGGGCCGGCGGCGCGGCGGCGGCCGCTGCCGTCTCCGCTCCGCGCCCGCGGCCACGGCCGCCACGGCCACCGCGCGCGCTGCGTCCGCGCCCGCGGGCGCCGCCGCTGGTGTCGGCGGCCGCCTCGGCTTCGGCGGCCTCCACCGGACCGGTCTCCTGCGCCTCGCCCCGGCCGGCGGCGCCGGCCAGGCTCGGCGCCTCGACCGAGTGCGCGACCGGCGAGCGCTCGGCCGGCGTGTTCACGGCGGGCGTCTCGCCGCCTGACGAGAAGTCCACGACGCCGACGGCGAACAGGTCGGGGGGCGGCGTGCCGGGCCGGCCGCCGATCCCGCCGCGTCCGCTCGTGCGCATCCCCACGCCGCGCGGGCCCATGCCGCGGGGCGCGGCCGGAGCACCCGCCGGCGACCCGCCGGCGCCCGACGGCGCACCGGCGGCGCCCCCGCCCGTGGCGGCCGCCGCGGCGACGTTCAGCTGCTCCGAGACCGGCGCCGCGGTCGACGGCAGCGCGACCTCCCAGTCGTTGCCGCGCCGGCGCAGGTCGATCCGCTCGGCGTCGTGCGCGTCCCGCAGGATGCGCTCGAACATGCGCTCGCCCAGGCTCTCGCTGTCGCGGCCCAGGAGCTCGAAGGCGCGCTCGCGCACGCGGCTGGCGCTGGTGGCGTCGTCGCCACTGACGAGCGCCTCGGTCGCCCGCCGGACGAGGTCGAACGCCTCCTGCCTCGTCAGGCGCTCGCCCGAGACGCCGATCGCCGGGGCGCGCCCGCGCGGCGGGTGCACCGCGAGCGGCGGCGCGAACGCCGGCTGATGACTCGTTGCCGCGTGAACGTTCGCGTCGGCCTCGGTCGGCGGCCGGCTCTCGCGGGGCTCGCCGCGCGGCTCGCGCGCGGCGCGGTCGAGCCGCTCGCCGCGCTCGGGGCGGTCGCCGCGGTCCCGATCGCGGTCGCGATCCCGGTCTCGCCCGCGACCGCGGCCGCGCCCGCGACGACTGCGCCGTTCCTCGTCCGAGACTTCCGGGCCGCCGCGCTCGGAGCGGGACGGGGCCTCGCCCTCGTCCTCGTCGGCGGCGGGCATCGGGGCGGCGGCCGAAGCGGCCGGGCCGCGGTCGCCGCGCCCGACGGCCGCGCTGGCGGCGCCGACGCCCTCCGCGCCGTCGCCCGGCGCCACCTCGAGCTGGCCGTTTTCGAGGCGCGTCACGCGCACCAGGCCGCGCTGCGCGGCCTCGTTCACGAAGCGCGAGAACTTGGCCATGCCGAGGTTCTTCTCGTCGAACGACGAGTCGATCTCCTGCATCACCTGCTTCAGCCGGTCGGAGCGCATCACGTCGCCGTTGCGGCGCATGCGGCCGATGGCCTCGACCACCAGCTCCCACGGGTCCCACTTCACGACCTCTTCGTCGCTCGTGCGGATCAGCCCCGCGAGGGCGTTGTAGCTGTAGTACTCGTTGCAGTTCTGGACCAGCAGGTCGCTCGACGACTCGCGGATGCCGACGCCGATCACGTACTTGCCGTACTCCTTCAGCTTGATGACGAGGCTGGAGAAGTCGGAGTCGCCGGAGAGCAGGATGAAGGTCCCGATCTCGGGGCGCGTGAAGACCAGCTCGAGGGCGTCGATGGCGAGGCGGATGTCGGTCGCGTTCTTCTTCGACGACCCGTAGGCCGGGGCGAAGATCAGGTCGATCGACGACTCGCTGAGCGGGACGATGTACTGCGGGTAGCGGCGCCAGTCGGCGTAGGCGCGCTGCACCGAGACGCGCCCCTTCACGATGTCCGACGAGAGCAGGTTCTTGAGCTCCGACTGGAGGTCGGAGCGGATGCCCATCGTGACGTTGTCGAAGTCGATCATCAGCGCGGCGTTAGGCGCGTGATGAATGGGGGCGCCGGACGGGGCCATCGCCTGGGCGGCGGTGGACATCGCCTGCGGCCCGCGGTAGATGGGGTCGACCTTCGGGCGGGAGGACGGCGTCTGGGCCGGCGGCCGCGAGTGGCGTGAATTCATGAACTGGGTGTCGTGGCGGTGTACTCGAGGGCGACCGTGCGCTCGAGCTCGCGGCGCTTCACCTTCCCGCTCCCGGTCATCGGGAAGGTGTCGAAGAAGCGCACGATGTCGGGTAGCTTGTAGTCGGCCATCGTGTCGTGGGCGAAGTCCTTGATCTCCTCGCCCGTGATGACGGCCCCTTCGACGGGGACGATGCACGCGCAGACCATCTCCCCCAGGATGTCGTGGGGGACACCGATCACGCAGACGTCGTCCACCGCGGGGTGCGCGCGGAGCTGGTCCTCCACCTCGCGCGGGTAGATCTGGTACCCGCCGCGCTGGATGGTCTCCTTCCGCCGCCCCACGATCTTCAGGTACCCCTCCTCGTCGATGATCCCGAGGTCACCCGTGAGGAAGTACCCCTCCGGCGAGAACGACCGGGCGGTCTCGCCGGGCATGCGGGCGTAGCCCAGCATGACGTTGAACCCCCGGACGGCGATCTCGCCCACCGCCTCCGGGCCGTGCAGCGCGCCCGTCACGAAGTCCACCGCCTTCACCTCGACGCCGGGGAGGGGGCGGCCCACCGTGGTCAGCCGCTTCTCCGGCGGGTCGCTGAAGCGGGTGACGCTGACCGTCGGACCCGTCTCGGTGAGTCCGTAGGCGATCTGCACGTCGCACCAGCGGCGCACGCGCCGCACCAGCTCCTCCGTCACCGGCCCGCCGGCGATGACGCCGGTCCGCAGACCCGGGAATCGCGCCCCGTCGAAGGAGGGCTCGCGCATGAGCAGGTGGAACATCGTCGGCACCCCGTGGAACAGGGTGACACGCTCCTGCGCCATGAGCCGGATCGCGCTTCCGGCGTCGAACGTCTCCTGCATGACGAGCGTCGCGCCCGCCGCCATGACCCCAACGGCAACGCAGAAGCCGAACGACGCGAAGAGCGGGACCGAGACGAGCACCCGGTCCGACGGCTCGATCTCGACCGCCTCGCCGGTGCGGACCGCCGTCTCGACGAGCGACCGGTGCGAGAGTCGCACGCCCTTCGGCTTGCCCATCGTGCCCGACGTGTAGATCAGCGCCAGGTCGGACGCGTCGCCGAGCGCCTCCGGCTCGCGGAAGCGTCGGCCCTCGCCCTTCGACAGCAGGTCCTCGAACTGGAACATGCGGTCGTCGTACCAGAGCTCCTCCTTGCCGACCGTCAGCAGGTACTGGAGGTCGGGAAGCTCGGCGATGAGGTCCTCGAACACCTCGAGGTAGTCCAGGTCGCCGTGGCGCTCCGCGGTCACGACGGCCGAGACCTCGCCGTGCCGGAGCTGGTACTTGAGCTCGTGGTAGTTGAGCCGCGGGTTGAGTGGCACCACCACCGCGCCGAGTTTCGCCGCGGCGAGCAGCGAGATGATCCACTCGGCGCAGTTGGGCAGGTTCACCGCGATGCGATCGCCCGCCTCGATCCCGAGCTCGGCCAGCGAGGCGGCGAGCGCCGAGGAGCGCGCGTCCACCTGACCGTATGTCAGCGAATCGCGGCCCGAGACGACGAGCGTCCGCGTCGAGTGTTCGCGCGCACGCTGCGCGAACACCCGCGCGAGCGTCCACGAGCTAGACATCCGGTTGCTGATGCTGGGCTGGTCGCATCAAGCCCGGAATGTAAGGCAGGCGAGAGGCTTAGGTAAGGCGGGAGCACAGGGGACCGACAGCCGTCACACGCGGGCGGCGCGGTCACGCCGACCGCGCCGCCCGCGCATCGTCACCGTACGGTGGGCTACCGAGGAGGTGGAGACCCCGTGATCGGATCGGGGATTGGTAGCGTCACGGTGGGCGAGGCGGAGTCGTCGGCTGGGAGGGTCACCCGGGAGCGCCGAACCTCGGAGAGCACGCTGTCCTTGAAGGTGAAGCTCACGGTGTGCAGCGAGCCGCCGCGCGCCCACGCATACGTCCACCTTTCCTCCAGGCCGGTGCTGGAAGTCCCCCACGGCTCGTGCAGGCAGGTTCGGACCTGCTCGCTCCGCGTCTCGCCGACCTTCGCCCGCGAGAGCGTGCGCTGCCAGAAGGCCTCGTCGGGATCCGAGGTCGCAGCCATGACGGCGCCAAAGGCGGCCACGGAAACACTGCCGAGCGCGATCGCCATCTGCCGCCGACCGACTATCACCCCCCCTTCGTAGCTCTGCGGAGGGTTCTGGAGAGTCGCCACTATGGCGACGCCGCCGCCGAGCAGTGCGCCCCACGAGACCGCCTTTCCGACCCGGCGCCTGTGCTCGCTGTTTCGCATCTCGGAGCCGTCGCAGACCGCCGCGAGCTGCCCGCTGGCCGCCGACGCCTGGGGCTGGGCAACAGGGCTCGCTGGTCGAACGACCCCTGCAGCGTTCTCCTGCGACTGTGCCGCCGGGGCGGCGGCGGGAAGGGACGTGAAGAGCGCGGCGAGCGCGAGACGCCTCATCATGGTCGTGCCCTCCAGGTGGAGCGTACACTTCGGGCCTGAGTGCCCAGTCCGAAGGGAGCGCCGACGACGGGCGGCTCTCTTGGGCTCCGTAACGACCGTACGAGCCAGGCCGCGCGAGTGTTGTCCCGTCAGTCCCCCATGGCCTTGATCAGCACCCGCTTCGGCCGCTGGCCGTCCCACTCCCCGTAGAAGACCCGCTGCCAGGGGCCGAAGTCGAGGCGGCCGGCGGTGACCGGGACGATCACCTCGTGACCCACGGTCATCGACCGCAGGTGGGCGGCGGCGTTGTCCTCGCCGGTGCCGGAGTTGTGGCGGTAGTCATCCGGGCTCCAGGGCGCCACGCGCTCCTCGAGCCAGTCCAGGATGTCCTGCCAGAGCCCGGGCTCGTGGTCGTTCACGAAGACTGACGCCGAGATGTGCATCGCCGACACGAGGACCATCCCCTCGCTGATCCCCGCCTTCGCCCGGCACTCCTCGACGGCGTCGGTGATGTCGATGATCTCCTGGCGCTTCCCGGTGGTGAAGGTCAGATAGGTGGTGTGGGTCTTCATGAAGAATGGCGTTGCGAGTTGCGAGTTGCGAGCTGCGAGTTGCGAGTTGCGAGAGGGGCGACCTCGGGACGCGAGGAGCCTCCCGAGGCCGCTCCTCTCGCAACTCGCAACTCGCAACTCGCAACCACTATTATCTTTCCGAAACTGCCACCAGAGCGTTCCCGTAGGGGCCCCCAGTGAAGCGACCCCGGTTTCGCACGCGTCTGTTCCTGATCCTGTCGCTGTTCGCCGTGGTGCCCTCGGTGGTGCTCACGCTGCTGTGGGGGGGAACGATCAACACGGCGCTGCCGCTCGTGAGTGCCGGCGCGGCGTGGGACCGGGTGGCGGCGACGGGCGAGCGGGCCATCGCGGCCGCACAGAGCGCGCCAGCCACGCCCGAGCAGCGTCAGGCCTGGGCGGCGCACGAGGAGGAGCTCCGTCGGTCGCTCGTGCAGGCGAAGCGATTCCGGCGGATCGCCACCGGGACGGTGCGCGCGGTCGCGGTGCTGGCGCTGGCCGGGATCGCGATCATCGCGTTCCTCGCTTCGCGCGTGGCGGGACATCTCAGCCGGCAGCTCAGTCGCCCGCTGGACGAGCTGGTGAAGTGGACGGAGCTGCTGGCGCGCGGGGAGCCGCTTCCCGAAGGGGAGCTGCGCCGGGGGGCGCCCGAGTTCGAGGTGCTCCGGCAGCGAATGCGGCGAACGGCGCGGGAGCTGGAGCTGGGGCGGGCGCGGGCGCTCGAGGCGGAGCGGCTATCGGCGTTTCGCGAGACGGCGCAGCGGGTCGCGCACGAGCTCAAGAACCCGCTGACGCCGATCCGCTTCGCGGTGAGCCGGCTCCGGCGCGACGCGCCGCCCGAGCTGCAGGAGACGGTAGAGGTGCTGAAGATCGAGAGCGAGCGGCTGGAGCAGATGGCGCGCAGCTTCGCGCAGTTCGGCCGGCTGCCGGAGGGCCCCGCCGCGGAGGTGGACCTGGGCGAGCTGGCCCGCTACACGGCCAGAGCCACGGTGCCGGGGCACCTGACGCTCACGCTGGATGTCGAAGAGGGACTGCCGATGGTGCGCGGCCACTACGACGCGCTCGCCCGCGCGCTGTCGAACGTACTGATCAACGCGGTGGAGGCCTGCCGCGAGGGGGGCGGAATCGTCGTGCGGGTGGCGCGCTCGACGCGCGACGGCCGGGACGGGATCGAGGTCGCGGTGCGGGACACGGGGTGCGGCATCTCCCCGGAGCAGCTCGGGCGCATCTGGGAGCCGTACGTGACGCACAAGTCCGGGGGGACGGGGCTCGGACTGGCGATCGCGCGGCAGACGGTGGTGGCCCACCGCGGGTCGGTGGACGCGGTGAGCGCGGTCGGCAAGGGGACGGAAGTCCGGTTCCTGCTGCCGGTCATGAACGGAGACGGCTCGACGTCGAGCGTGGGCGCGGGCACAGGAGAGGTCAATGCGCTTTCCGGGTGAGCTGATCCCGATCACGCTGTTCACCGTGGTGCCGCTCACCATGATCTTCTACCCGCTCGCGCGGGCGCTCGCGCGCCGCATCGAGCGGTCGGCGCCGGCGCCGCGGGAGCTGCCGGACGCGGTGGCGGCGCGGCTGGAGCGGATGGAGCAGGCGATCGACTCGATCGCGGTCGAGGTCGAGCGGATCTCCGAAGGCCAGCGATTCACCACGAAGCTGCTGGCCGAGCGAGGCGCCGAGGACGCCGGCAGCCGGAACGGCCTCGCGCCGTCCACGACGCCGACCGGGGGTGCGCGCGATGTGGGATGAGGACATCATCATCCCGCTGGGCTTCTTCTTCACGGTCATCGTCACGTCGATCGGCATCCCGCTCGTCCGCGCGCTCGGCAGGAAGTGGGAGCGCCAGTCGACGGCGCGGCCGCCGGACCTCACGCCACTCGACGACCGCCTGACGCGGATCGAGCAGGCGATCGACGCGATGTCGGTCGAGGTGGAGCGCATCTCGGAAGGGCAGCGATTCACGACGCGACTGTTCGCCGAACGGATGCAGGAGCCGCCGGCGATCGCCGCCGGAGGGCCGGGTAACGGCGCGGCGCCGCCGGCGCCCGCGAGCGAGATCACGACCGGGAGCGAGGAACGCAGATGAACAGATACGAAATGATCGCCTTCATCGTGGCCGTGGCGACGATGGGCGCGACGATCAGCAGCATCGCGCGCGCCTACATCCGGCGGCTCGAGCTGAAGTCGCAGCAGCCCTCGCGCTCGCCGGCGATGGAGGAGGAGCGGCTGGAGCGCATCGAGCGCGCGGTGGAGGCGGTGGCGATCGAGGTCGAGCGGATCTCGGAGGGGCAGCGCTTCACGACCCGACTGCTGTCCGAGCGGAACAGCGCCAACGGCGCGCACGGAGCGCTCCCCGCGTCAGGCGCGGCCGGTGTCACGGGAGGGCGGCGCGGTGCTGACTAGCGTCGTGATGCAGTCGCAGACGAGGGGCTCCGAGGCGACGCGCGAGGCCGCGCGCGAGCTGGGCCAGGCGGCGGGCGAGCTGGCGCGTGCGCGCACCGACGCGGCGCGGGCGCAGGCCGAGGTGCGGAGCGCCGAGCAGGCGGT
>DATFPD010000779.1:0-8861 GCA_035265005.1 Gemmatimonadaceae bacterium
TTCAACTTCTACAACAAGTGGATCGACGCCACCGGCGTGAGCGACATGCCGGCCTTCGCCTACGACCTCTCGGGGAAGCGCCTGGCGACGATGGGCTACGGCAGCTCCGAAACGCCCCCACTGCCGGCATCTCCCTCCGGCGGTGACCACATCCACGCCGGCCACGCTGGCGTGGCGGCGCAGGGGAGCGAGTAGTGATGGCCACGGATCGACACGGATGAACACGGATCTGCCCCGTCGGACGGGACGGATCCGTGTTCATCCGCGTCGATCCGCGGCCAATCACGAACTGCCATCCCACGGCCGCAGTCGCGGGATGAACCGCCTGACGTGGCGACGGTACTCGCGGTACGCGTCGCCGAAGCGGCGCTCGAGCATCGGCTCCTCGAGCAGCGGGATGTAGACGGCGTTGATGGCGAGAAACATGAGCGCCCACTCGAGGTGCGGCCGCGAGAGCAGCACCAGCGCCTCGCCGAACAGCACGAACAGCACGCCCGAGATCATCGGGTTCCGGACGTAGCGGTACGGGCCGCGGAGCACCAGCCGGCGCGGCGGGTCCCACGGCGCCAGTGTTCCCTCGCCCTCGGTGGCGAAGCGGCGGAGCGACGACGCGAAGAGGAGCAGCCCGACCGCGAGCAGCGCCAGCCCCGCCAGCTGCGCCGCGCGCCGGCCGGCCCCGTCGCCTAACGCCAGCGCGACGCCGTTCCGCCGCGCCAGCCACGCCGGCACCAGCACCGCCACCGTGAACGGCAGCGCGGCGACCGACAGCAGGTGGCGGAGCAGCAGGCGCACGGCGCCATCAATAGAACTGCCGCAGCTCCACCCGCGAGTTGTTCAGCAGCACGCCGTACAGCCGCACCGTCTCGCCGGTGCGCAGGTTCTGGAAGCGGGTCTGGTCGTTCCGGCCCACGTTGTACGGGAGCGAGACCACGACCGTCGCGCCGTTGCTCCCCTGGAGCTCGAACAGCCCGTTCGACCGGTCGATCTGGCGCACCGTCCCCTGGAACGACTGCACGCTCCCCGATGCGCCGCCGCCGGCCGACGTCCCGCCCCCGCCCTGCACCGACTTCGTGACCTCCACCGAGTCGGTGTAGTAGCCCCCGTTCTGCGTCTGCTGGATGCGCGCGACGACCTGGTCGCCGCGCTCCAGGTTGGTCACCGCGTACAGCTGGCCCTGGTAGACCACCTTCGTCTGGTTGTCGAACGCCAGCGCCACCTGCTGGCCGTCCGACGTCTGCAGGCCGATCTGCTGCGCCTGCGTGTCCACGCCCAGCACCGCGCCCGCCACCTGGTTCGACTGGCCCCCGCCGAGCACGCTTCCCAGCACGTTCCCCAGCCCGCCCGCGCCCGAGCAGGCGCCGAGCGTCGCCGTCGCGACCGCGAGCGCGAGTGCGCCGAGCGTCGTCGCGGCGCGTCGTGGCAGAATCGTCGTCATCATCGTCTCCTCCTCCGTGGAGACTGTCAGGGAAGCGCAATCCTGGTGCCCGCCGTGTATGGCGCGTTTGTACACCGGCGGTATCTTTGTCCCGAAATCCGCCCGAAATGACCGCCGGAGGACGCATGGACAGTCCCGACACGCCCGAGACGATCGACCGCCGCGAGGCGCTGAAGCAGGTCGCCTTCCTCCTGGGGGGCGCCATCTCCGCATCCACTCTGGCCGGCGTGCTGGCGCGCGACAACGGCCAGCTCTGGGCCGCGACGCTCCCGCGGGGGGCGCAGGGGTGGGCGCCGCGCACGCTGTCGGCGGCGCAGGCCGAGATGGTGGCGACGATCGCCGAGCACGTCATCCCCGCCACCGACACCCCGGGGGCGCGCGCGGCCGGCGTGCACCGCTTCGTGGACGCGCTGCTCACCGACTACTACCCCGCCCAGGAGCGCGACCGCTTCGTCGGCGGCCTGCGCGGCGTGGACGCCCGCGCCCAGCGCGCGCACAAGAAGAGCTTCATGGCGCTCACGCGGGCGCAGCAGGTGGCGCTCCTCACGGCCATGGACAGGGAAGCCTACCCGGCCCAGGGCGCCATCGCCCAGGCGGAGAAGAAGGAGCAGCCGGCGCCGCGCGACCCGATCGTCGGCCCGAGCAGCGGGCCGCCGCAGCTCCCGCAGCAGACGCCCACCGACGCCGCCAAGGTGTCGGACACCGGCGACGCGGACGACATGCGGACCGGCTGGTGGTGGCGCCGGATGAAGGAGCTCACGCTGACCGGCTACTACACGTCGCAGGCGGGCGCGACGCAGGAGCTGCGCGTGAACCCGATGGGCACCTGGCGCGCCGACATCCCCTACCCGGCCGGCACGCGCTCCTGGGCCTGACGAGACGACGACGGCAGACTTACACGAGGCGACACTCATGTTCTTCCAGCAGCGCGAAGAGTACGACGCGATCGTGGTCGGCTCCGGGATCTCGGGCGGGTGGGCGGCGAAGGAGCTCACCGAGAAGGGGCTCCGCACGCTCGTACTCGACCGCGGGGCCGAGTACCCGTACCGCACGGGCTACATCACGGAGCACAAGCCGAGCTGGTCCTTCCCCTTCCACGACCGGCGGCTCGACCCCGACAAGCAGGGGACCGCGGAGTACCAGATCCAGTCGCGCACCGGCTCCTTCCGCGAGTCCACCAGGCACACCTTCCTCAACGACCGCAAGCACCCGTACGAGGAGGCGAAGCCCTTCACCTGGATCCAGGGCGGGCGCGTCGGCGGGCGCTCGACGATGTGGGGGCGGCAGGTCTACCGGTGGAGCGACCTCGACTTCGAGGCGAACGCGAAGGAAGGGATCGCCGTCGACTGGCCGATTCGTTATGCGGACGTCGCCCCCTGGTACAGCTACGTCGAGCGCTTCATCGGCGTGAGCGGCGAGAAGCTGGGGCTCCCCTACCTCCCCGACGGCGAGTTCCAGCCGCCGATGGAGATGAACGCCGGGGAGAAGTTCGTGAAGCGCGGCTTCGACAGGTCGTTCCCGGACCGGCGCTTCACGATCGGCCGCGTCGCGATCCTCACCCGCGACCTGCCGCAGTACGGCCGCGCGGCCTGCCACTTCTGCGGCCCCTGCGAGCGCGGCTGCTCCACCGGCTCGTACTTCTCCAGCCAGGCGTCCACCTTCCCGGCGGCGATGAAGACCGGGCGCTTCACGCTGCGCCCGAACAGCGTCGTCCACTCGCTGATCTACGACGAGGGGAAGAACCGCGTCACCGGGGTGCGGGTGATCGACGCCGAGACGAAGGAGACGCGCGAGTACTACGCGCGGCTCGTCTTCCTCAACGCCTCGACGCTCGGCTCCACGCGCATCCTGCTCAACTCGAAGTCGCCGCGCTTCCCGAACGGGCTCGCCAACTCCAGCGGCGCGCTGGGGAAGTACCTGATGGACCATCACTTCATGGTCGGCGCGCGCGGCGACATCCCGGGGCTCACGGACCGCTACTACCAGGGTAACCGGCCGAACGGGATCTACATCCCGCGCTTCCGCAACCTGGGCGACGACCGCACGAAGCGCACCGACTTCGTGCGCGGCTACGGCTACCAGGGCGGCGCGAGCCGCGAGGGGTGGGGGCGCGGCGGGAGCGAGCCGGGGATCGGCGTCGCCCTCAAGCGCCGCCTGCGCGACGCCGGCGACTGGGGCATGTCGATCATCGCCTTCGGCGAGTGCCTCCCGCGCGAGGAGAACTACGTCGAGCTGAGCGACAAGACCGACGAGTACGGCGTCCCGACGCTCCGCATCAGCGCCGGCTGGGGACCTAACGAGATGGCGATGCGCACGGACATGGAAGCGTCGGCCGCCGAGATGCTGGAGGCAGCCGGGGTCAAGAACGTGAACACGTACAACGCCCTCAGCCCCGACAGGCCCTACGGCGCCGAGCCGGGGCTCGGCATCCACGAGATGGGGACGGCGCGCATGGGGCGCGACCCCAAGACGTCGGTGCTCAACGCCCACAACCAGGCCCACGACGTCCCCAACCTCTTCGTCACCGACGGCGCCTGCATGACGAGCTCCGCCTGCCAGAACCCGTCCATCACCTACATGGCGCTCACCGCGCGGGCGGTGGACTTCGCGGTGGGGGAGATGACGAAGAACAACCTGTGAGCAGGGACCGAGGCACTGAGGGAAGGACTGGACTGGTGTGCACTGGTGGGCCCTTGATGAATCAAGGGCCCACCACAGCTCTGGCATCCAGGCTCCTACCTGGTGCCTGAGCCCCTCTACCGCTGCGCCACCTCCCGCCGCCGCGACACGTCGCCGTCCGGGATGACGACGGCGACCCACGCCGCGTCCTTCGACGCCGGGCGCGCCTTCCATTCGATCGTCGCCGGGCGCCCCGCGCGCAGGGTCACAGTCCGTGACGGACGATCTACGGTCAGCTCGTCGGCGCGCAGCTCGTACGTGTGCACCCCTTCGCCGCTCGTCGTCAGGCGGATCGTGACCTCGCCGTTCGCCGCGGTGGTCGCGGT
Source organism: Gemmatimonadaceae bacterium (assembly GCA_035265005.1). Taxonomy (GTDB): domain Bacteria; phylum Gemmatimonadota; class Gemmatimonadetes; order Gemmatimonadales; family Gemmatimonadaceae; genus DATFPD01. The sequence continues at coordinate 4,441 of DATFPD010000779.1, forward strand.
CGCCGACAGGGCGGAGTCCGCGGGGGGCGGCGGAGCGCCGTCGAGCAGGTCCGCCATCAGCCAGAGCCACCGCGCCGACGGATGGACCCAGACCTCCTTGTACACGTACATGTTCTGCGACGGCCAGTAGGGGAGGTCGGTGACGCCGCGGCTCTGCATCCCCACCGGCAGCGAGCCCACGAAGTCGGCCGACGAGACGCTGTACTGCTGCGCCCAGTCGTAGCCCTCGCCGTACATCGTGCTCTGCGCGAACGGGTTCCGGCCCACCACCCACTGCGCCTGCCGCTGCGCCAGGTCCAGCCCCGCGCGGTCGCCGCGCAGCCGAGACGCCGCCGACAGCGCCTTGGCCTGCGACAGCAGCACGCCGTAGTTGCCGCGTCGCTGGAACCAGACCGGGAAGGCCCGAAGGTACCAGCCCTCGCCCATCGACAGGCCCGCCCGCACCTGCGCGCCGTACGCGGCACGCGTCGCCATGTACCGGCCGCCGGAGTCGGGAACCGTGATCGTGTCGGCCAGGCGGTACACGTAGGCGGGGAGCACCCCGTACGGCGCCGTCGCCGACGCGCTCCGCTTCTGGTACTCGGCGTAGCGCGCGACGGCCGCGTACCACCGCATCCACTCCGGGTGGTCCGGGAACGTCTCCACGAGCTGCGCCAGCGCGACGACCGGCGCCTGGTCCGCCGCGCGGTGGAACTGGTGGAAGAGCGTGTCGCGGTCCGGCCCCGTGTAGAAAAAGCCGGCGAGCGGGAACGCGCTCCCCACGCGGCGCGTCTGCTGCGACGCCGTGACGACGCGCGCCAGCTCCACCGCCTTGTCCGCGTACTGCCGCTTCCCCGTCGCGCGGAAGAGCTCGACCGAGGCCGTGATCCCGATCCCCGCCAGCTCCATGCGCGACGCCGCGAACGCCGGCGTGTGCCAGGTGGACGGCCCCTCGACGCCCACTACGGCGTGCGCCCAGTCGTCCTCGGCGGTCCGCAGGCTGCGCTCGGCGAGCGCCGGGTCGCGATCGCGCAGCACGCGCGCCGCGATCGCGCCCGCCGCCGCGGCGATGTAGTTCGCGTTCGGGTTGTCCTTCGCCTCCACCACCTTGTCGTCCGCGTCGCCCGCGACGTTGTTCGTCCAGTAGTTGAGGCTCGCGAACCCCACGCGGTAGCCGCCGTCGAACCGCACGCGCAGTACCCAGTCGAGCCCCCACCTGGCCTCCTCGATCAGCCGCTCGACTAGCGCGGGATCGCTGCCTCGCGCCGCCAGCCGCTCGGCGAGCGCGAACATCGCGTACGTCCCCTCGCCGGTGTTGATCACGCCCTGCGACAGGTCGCCCGCGTCGTGCCACCCGCCGCTCAGCGAGATGCGCTGGTCGCCGTGCGTCGCGAACCAGTCCAGGTGATCGATGCCGTGCACCCCGGGCACGTCGTAGCCGCAGCGGTTCCCGTAGAAGAAGTTGAGCGTCTTCCAGATCGTCCCGTCCCAGACGTCGGGGCCGATGCGGAAGGGACGCGTCCGCTCGTCGCCGACGCGCAGGACGTAGCGCCCCGGCGCGTCGACGTCGGAGAAGTCCATCTCGCCGAACTCGCCCAGCGGCGTGCGCACCCGCCGCACCGGGCCCCGCGCCACGACCTCGCCCAGCGCGTTGTCGCTCACGCGCAGGAGCTGGAACTCGGCCGCCGCCGTGTCGCCCGCCAGCGCGGTCTTGGAGTAGCCCGCCTGATACCCGGTGTGGCTGAAGGAGACCCGCCCCGGCGCGACGGTCCAACCGGTGTGGTGGTCCGGGTCCACGCGCTGGAGCTCGATCCGCCCGATCTCGAACGCCACGCGGTCGCCGGGGTCGGTCAGCATCTTGTTGACGAAGTAGCCGATCTCGATCAGCGTCACCCGGTCGCGGGCGAGCGGCTCGATCTCCCACACGACCTGCTGCCACTCGTTCCGCGCCAGGGTGACGTAGTGGGTCCCCTCGCGGTCGTAGCGGTCCGGCACCCGCTCGGCGCCCTCGTTATGCAGGACGACCTGGAGCGGCAGCACGGGGATGCCCGAGAAGTCCGGGCGGACCCACATCGACAGGCGGTTGTAGCCGCTCCAGTCCTCGTTCGCGACCGCGCGCCGCAGGTTGACGGAGGAGAACCGGTTCCGCGTCGGCGCCGGGGCCCCGCGGAAGAGCTGCATGTCGACCCGCAGCACACGCATGCCGCCCGGCCGAGCCGCGGCCGGGAAGGTGAGCCGCCCGGTCCCCGTCAGGCGCCAGCGCGCGGAGTCGGCCATGTCGTCCAGCGTCCGGCTCGCCCGCACCGGCTTGCCCAGCCACCCGAACTCCGCCGAGCGCTCGAAGTCGATCGGCAGCATCGGGCGGTGCGGCTGGGCGGCGGCGGGGGCTGCGGCGACGGCCGCCAGCACGAGCGCGAGGCGCGCCCGCCTCCGCCCGGTGCTCATCAGTACCGGCACGCCGCGGGGTTGGACTTCACGAAGTAGCGTTTGTAGTTCGACGCCTTCCGGTCCATGCACCCTTCCAGGTTCAGTACCTCGACCTTCCGGAAGTCGATCGGCGCCGTCTCGGCCTGAAGGGTGATGTAGCCGCCGGGGATCAGCTTCCCCTCCTGGAGGACGCCCGGCTTCGTGTCGCTCACCGCGCCGCCGCCCATCTGCGGCTTGTAGTAGGTCAGCACCGTGTCGCCGTTCACGACGTGCGTGATCATCGAGTCGCCGAGCGCGATCGCCTCCACCCGCACCCACTGGTCGCCGTCGTAGGTCTTCGACCTGGAGTTGATGCAGTGGCGCGTGTCCAGCTTGCCGTCCATCACGACGTTGGTGCCGGGCGTGCAGAGGTTGCCGGTCGTGCGCGACCTGCCGTCGCCCAGCCCGCCTAACAGCTGGACCTCGAGCGAGATCGGGAAGTCCTGGTTCAGCCCCATGCTCTCGGCGGACTGCGAGTGGGCCATGATGCCGTTGTTGCGGATCGCCCAGGAGAGCTCCGGCCCCGCCCCCGCCACCTGCTCGCCGACGAAGCGGTACTCCACGGCGACGACGTAGTAGGAGAACGGCCGCTTCGTGTAGAAGATGTGGCCGAACTCGCCGTGGAAGCCGCTCCACTTGTCGTAGCGCACCTTCAGCAGCCCGTCCTCGGCGCGGAAGGTGTCGTTGAAGTTCACCCCCAGCTCGTAGCCCTTGAACTTGGGCGCCCAGCCGTCCAGGCTGCGGCCGTCGAAGAGCTGGACCCACTCGCGCGCGTCGGGGTCGGTCGCGGCCCCGCGCGGCGCCGAGGCGCACCCCAGCGCCGCAGCGAGGAGGAGAGGAGCGGCGCGGTGTAAGTACGAGTTGAGCAGACAGGCCTCCGGCGATTGGGCTGCAGCCAATTATCGCCGCCGCCGCGTCGTCTCGCGAGGGCCGGTGCCCTCGATCGGGACGCACTGTTGGAATCCACCACAGAGGCACAGAGGACACAGAGGACGGGCACACGGGAGATTGCCCATCTACCGGGAAGATTCGCAAAGCCTCCTGGTAGGGGGGCCCTCTCCCGTGTGCCCGTCCTCTGTGTTCTCTGTGCCTCTGTGGTGGATCTCTTCAAAGCGTCCCGACCGGGAGCCGTCGGCGCCACGACCGGAAGCGCCGCCAGGCGAGTGCGAGCCCGGTCCACACCAGCACCGTCGCGCCGAGTGAGACCAGCCCCGCCACCGTCTGCCCCGCCACGCCGAGCACCTCGCCCGTGTGGGCGAAGCGCAGCACCGAGCGCAGGCGCCGGCCCGGCGAGAGCGCGCCGAAGGGCTCCCAGCGCAGCTCCCGGCCGGTCGCGCGATCGAGCGTGAGCTGGGCGCGCGCCTGCGGCTGGCCGCCGCTGCCGGCGTCGAGCGCGAAGACGAGCGGCGCGGTGCCGGAGCGGGGGAGCTGCAAGGTGATCGTGCGCCAGCCCGGCATGCGCTGCTCGGCGCGCGCGAGCAGCGCGTCGACGTCCGTCAGCGGCGGCGGCGCGTCGTCATCCCTGGATGCCGGCGGCGCGGGCGACGCCGCGGCAGACGGCGGCTGCTCGCCCGCCAGGCGGTAGGCGAGGCTGCTCGCCCACGGGTAGGAGATCACCACCCCGGACAGCACGACGACGAACAGCGGCACCGCCGACCAGAGGCCGATCGCGTTGTGCCAGTTGAAGTCGCGCGCCTTGCCGCGCAGCCCGCGCCGGAAGAGCGCGACGTTGCGGAGCATCGCCCGCGTGCGCTGGCGCGGCCACCACAGGTAGAACCCGCTGACGACGAGGAAGAGGAAGCCGAGGTTCGCCGCGCCGGTGATCGCGCGCCCGACCGCGCGCCCCCGCTCACCCGCCCCGAGCCATCGGTGCCAGTCGGTGGTCGCGCGGAAGAATGCGCGCGCCCGGCGCGAGCCCTCGCCCAGCACCTCGCCGCTGTAGGCGTTCACGAAGACGCGGCGGTCGCGCCCGAACG
>DATFPD010000780.1:0-6111 GCA_035265005.1 Gemmatimonadaceae bacterium
GGAGTCGGCGAACCCGCTCGTGACCGTGCACCCGCTGTCCCGACAGGTGCAGCGCTACGTGCTGTTCGTCACCCTGGCGCGGCTCGACTCCACCCTCGCGCCGGCGCCGTACGCCGCGCGGAGCTGGAGCTGGTCCGCGGACCGCCGAGCGCTGACGCTGCGGCTCGAGCCCGCGCTGCGCTGGGACGACGGCCGGCCGACGACCGCGCGCGACGCGGCGTTCACCATCCTTGCCGCGCGCGACCCGCGCACCGGCTACCCGCGCTCGGCCGACCTGGCGACGCTGGACACCGCGGTGGCGGAGGACGACAGCACGCTCGTGCTGCGCTTCGCCGGCCCCCAGCCGGCCTTTCCGCAGGTGCTCTGCGAGCTGCCGCTGCTTCCCGCGCACCTGCTCGGCGACGTGCCGCGGGGCGACATGCGCCGAGCCGCCTTCAACCTCGATCCCGTGGGCAACGGGCCGTTCCGATTCGCCGGCCGCCGCCCCGGCGAGCGCTGGGTCTTCGAGCGCAACCCGGGCTTTCCGGCGTCGCTCGGCGGACCGCCGCGAATCCAGCGGCTGGTGGTGGCCGTCGTGGACGAGCCGACGACGAAGTTCGCCGGACTCGTGAGCGGCGAGCTGGACGTCGCCGGGATCGGGCCGACGATGGCGACGCTGGTGGACCGCGACCGCTCGCTCCGCGTCGTCACCTACCCGGTGCTCTCCGCCAACGCCATCGTCTTCAACCCGCACCGCCCGCCCTTCGACGACGTGCGGGTGCGCGAGGCGGTGAGCCTCGCCGTGGATCGGCCGCGGATCATCCGCGCGGCGCTGGCCGGCTACGCGGTGCCGGCGGCGGGCCCCGTCTCGCCGGACAACCCGCTGGCCGCGCCGCCCGTCGGGGCGGTACGCGACACGGCGCGCGCGGACTCGCTGCTGGACGCGGCGGGGTGGCGGCGCGGCCCCGACGGCGCTCGGCGGCGCGGCGGGCGTGCGTTGGCGTTTGATCTGCTCACCGTCGGCAGCGGCGAGAACGCGGTGGAGCAGCTCCTCCAGGCGGACCTGGCCGCGCGCGGCGTGCGCATGGAGATCCGACAGCGCGAGATGGGCGCCTTCCTGAGCGCCGCGCGGGCCGCCGAGAAGCAGTTCGACGCGTTGATCACCGGCATCCCTGGCGACCTCTCGCTGGCGTACCTCGCCGCGATGTACGACTCGCGCCTGGCCGGCGGCGCGCTCGACTATTCGGGCTTCCATACCGCCGCGCTGGACTCGGCGTTCGCCGGCGTGCGATCCGCGTCCAGCCCGGACGAGCTGCGCGGCGCGTGGCTCCGCGTGCAGGCCGAGCTCGCGCGCACGTGGCCGGCGGCGTGGATCTACCACTCGCGCGGCGTGCAGGGCATCTCGCGCCGGCTCAAGGGCGTGCGCATGGACCTGCGAGGCGAGCTGCCGACGGTCGCCGCGTGGACCGAAGGCGCCGGCGGGTAGAGACGCGGAGCTAGATTTCACGGCGCCCGCTCCAGCTCTCCGTTCCTCGCTCTCCGCCTCTCGCGATTTGCTGCTGCTTCCCGATCACCGACTCGCCGGGCGCCGCGCCGTCGCGGCGGGCGGTCTCGCGCCGCTGGCCGACTCGCTGGCGCGCGACCTGGAGCCGCTGATCGGGCGCGAGCCGTACGTGCCGGCGGAGAAGGCGCGCCTGACGCGGGTGGGCGGCCGCTGCCCGCGCGACGGCGCCCTGCTCGAGTTCGACCCGTTCGAGCGTACCCGGCACCGCTGCCCCCAGTGCGGCGAGTGGTACGCCGACCCCGCGCACGACCGCTTCTGGATCATGTGGTACCAGCTCTGGCTCGCGGAGCGCGCGGTGCACGGGGCGCTGCTGCACCTGCTGCGGGGCGACACGCGCCACGCCGCGCTCGCCGATTCGATCCTCGAGGCCTACAGCGCGCGCTACCTCGAGTACCCGAACGTCGACAACGTGCTGGGGCCCACCCGGCCGTTCTTCAGTACGTACCTGGAGTCGATCTGGCTGCTCCAGCTCTGCGTCGCGCTGGACCTGCGCGAGGCGAGCGAGCATCCCCCGCCCGCGGCGCTCGGCGCGCGCGTTCGCGAGCGGATCATTGCCCCGAGCGCGGCACTCGTCGCCTCGTACGACGAGGGCGCGTCCAATCGCCAGGTCTGGAACGACGCGGCGCTGCTGGCGGCCTCGCGCCTGCTCGGCGACGCGGACGCGGCCGAGCGCGCGCTGTACGGGCCGTCCGGGACGGTGAGCCACCTGCGCTCGTCGCTGCTCGCCGACGGCACCTGGTACGAGGGTGAGAACTACCACCTCTTCGCCCATCGCGGCCTCTGGTACGGCGTGACGATGGCGGAGACCGCCGGCGCCGAGCTGCCGCCGTCGCTCGTCAGGCGGTTCGAGGAGGGGTTCGCCACGCCGTTCGTCTCGGCGCTCCCGGACCTCACCTTCCCCTCGCGCCGCGACTCGCAGTACGGCGTGTCGCTCCGCCAGTGGCGCTTCGCCGAGCTGTGCGAGCTGGGACTGGTGCGCCGCGATGACGGCCGGCTGCTGGGCGCACTCGGCGCGCTCTACGACCCGGCCCTGCCGGCGGGGCGGCCGCTGGAGCGCGCGCGGTCGACCGCGGAGGCCGAGCGGAACGTGCCGGCGTCGCGCCTGACGAGGGCGGAGCTGGGGTGGCGCTCGCTGCTCGCGGCGCGCGAGACGCTCCCGCCCCTTCCCGAGTGGACGCCGCGGTCCGCGCTGCTGGAGGCGCAGGGCCTTGCGGTGATCCGCCGCGACGGCGGCCGCGTGTACGCGGCGCTCGACTACGGGCACTCGGGCGGCGGGCACGGGCACCCGGACCGGCTGAACCTGCTGCTCGTCGACGGCACCCTCCGCTGGCTCGACGACGTGGGCACCGGCTCGTACGTGGACCCGACGCTGCACTGGTACCGGAGCACCCTCGCCCACAACGCGCCCCTTGTCGACGGCCGGTCGCAGGCGCGCGTGCACGGCGTGCTCCGCGCGTTCGAGGACCGCGGCGCGGCCGGCTGGGTGGACGCTGACGTGCACGGCATCGCGCCGGGCGTCGTGGCGCGCCGGACGGTCGTGGTGATGCCGGACTACCTGGTGGACGAGCTGGCGTGGGACGCCGGGGCGCGCGAGGTGACGCTCGACCTCCCGGTCCACGCCGACGGCGAGCTGTCGAACGTCGGCCCGTGGACGGCCCGCGATCCCGGCGGCGGCGGGGGAACGGAGGACGGCTTCGACTTCCTGCGCGAGGCGCGGGCGGCCGAGCCGTTAGGCGTCGACCCCGTGCGGCTCGCCGCCCGGCTGGGCCAGGCGCGGGCCGACGTCTGGCTGAGCGGGACGGCGCTCGCGCAGTGCTGGAGCGCCGTTGCGCCTGGCGCCCCCGGGCGGGGCGAGCGCCGCTTTCACTTCTTCCGGTCGCGGGGCGGAAGCGGAGTGCTCACCAGCGTCTGGAGCTGGCGCGGCGCCGTGCAGCGCATGTCCCATGACGACGGCCGCCTGGCGGTGGAGCTCGCGGACGGCTCGCGGCACCTGCACGCCCGCGCCGGGCGGGGGTGGCACATCGAGCTGCATGCCGGAGGGGCGCGCAGCAGCATCGACCTGGGCGGCGCGTGCGACGACGTGGGCGCTGGCGCGCCGGAGCCTGACGAGGCTGCGGGCGCTCGGCGGTCGGATCGGGAGTCGCCGCCCTCGCCCGCGTCGCCGGCGTCCCGTGCGCCGCTCGTGATCCCGACGTGCCCAGCCGGCCGGGGGGCCCCCCCCGAAAAGCAATTTACCGCCGACCCGTCAGCGCCCCGTCACCCCGCCGAGCCCGGCGGCGTCATGTTGCGGCTCGCGCTGGGCGAGCCGCACTACCGGCGCTCGGAGCAGAGCTGGGCCGAGGCCGGCTCGCCGACCGCCGAGGTGGCGCTCGCCGCCTGCGACGGTCAGCTTCGCGTGCGGGTGCACGTCCGGAAGGCCGAGCCCACGTTCGCCGCCCGCCGCGAGTCCAACGAGCTGGACAACGAGCATCCGGACACGAACAGCGACGGCGTGCAGCTCTACGTTTCGCTGTCCCGCGGCTCCGTCGGGGACGGTGGCGCGTGGCTCCTCGTCCCCGAACCGGGCGGCGACCGCGTGCGCAGCTCGCCGATCGGCGGCGGCGGCGCGGTCCCGATGCGCGCGCGGTGGGCGCCCGCGCTCGACGGCTACGTGATCGAGTGCGCGGTCAATCTGCCGGCGTCCACCGGCGGCGAGACGCGCGGCGCGCTGGAGGTCATCGTCAACGAGATCGCGCCGGGGCGCGAGCGCCGCCGGGGGCAGCTCGTGCTGAGCGGCGCGGCGGGGGAGTGGACCTACCTCCGCGGCGACCGCCACGACCCGGAGCGCTCGCTCCCCTTCGTCATCGGGAATGGCTGACTCGCCGCTCGACGCCGTCCGCGTCGTCCTCTACGAAACGCAGGACCCGATCAACATCGCCGCCGTCGTGCGGGCGATGAAGAACATGGGCGTGTCGCACCTCCGGCTCGTGCGCCCGGTCGAGTACGACCTGAACCGCGTGCAGCAGGTGGCGCACGACACCCACGACGTGGCCGCGCGCATCCAGCACTTCGACACGCTGGACGAGGCGCTCGCCGACTGCGTGCGCGTGGCCGGCTTCACCGCGCGCCGGCGCGCGGCCAATCGCATGGTCGCCGACCCCAAGGCGTCGGCCGTGCACCTGCTCGACTACGCGGCGCAGGGGCCGGTCGCGGTCGTGTTCGGCCGCGAGGACGACGGGCTGCCGAACGACGCCCTCGACCGCTGCCAGGTCGCCGTGACCATCCCGACGACCGAGCACTCGTCGCTCAACCTCGCCCAGGCCGTGCTCATCGCGCTCTACGAGCTGCACCTCGCCGCTGGCGACGTCACGCGCACGCTGGAGCCGCCGCGCAAGAAGACGCGCCCGCCGACGGCCGCGGAGATCGAGATGGTGCTGGTCGACATCGAGCGCGCACTCGGCGCGATCGACTTCTTCAAGACGCGCAATCCGGAGCACGTGATGCGCAGCGTCCGCTCGCTGGTCGCCCGCGCCGAGCCGGACGCGCGGGAGCTCATGCTCGTCCGCGCGATGGGCATCGAGGTCCTGCGAACGCTCGGCCGCGTCGAGCGGCGGCACGCCGCCGAGCTGGCGGCGGCGGCGGAGCAGGCGGCGCGCGAGCGCGGCACTTGACGCCCGCGCCGGCCCCGGACTTCTTGCAGCATGGCCTTCTTCAAGTGGCGAAAGTCGGAGCCCGCGCCCGCGGGCGAGACCGAGGCGCCGACCGACGACGACGCGGTCGAGCAGCCGGAGGACGAGCAGCCCGAGGGCGCGCTCGACGATGACGAGGACGCCCACGACGACGACGAGTCCGACGATCACGAGGACGACGGCGGCGTGGACGAGGACGTCGAGCGGTCGTGGCGCGCGCGCGCGGCCGCGGTCATCGTCGGCGGTGCGTCGACGGGGAGCAAGCGGCCGGAGGCGCTGTATGGCGCCGGCGCCGATTTCGGGCCCACGCACTTCGCCCGCGCCTCGGGGTGCCGCGTCACCACGGCCGCGGGCGCCACGCTGATCGACTGCACGATGGCGCTCGGCGCCGTCGCCATCGGCTACGGCGACCGGCTGGTGACGCAGAGCGTGATCGAGGCCGCGGCCGCCGGCAGCGTCGCCGGCCTCTCGCCGACGCTGGAGGTCGACGTCGCCGAGCGGCTGTGCGACGTCATCCCGTGCGCGGAACGCGTCCGGTTCCTCAAGACGGGCGCCGAGGCGGTGGCGGCCGCGGTGCGCATCGCGCGCGCGGCCACCGGGCGCACGCACGTGATCGGCAGCGGCTACTTCGGCTGGCTCGGCTGGTGGGGCGACGCGGCGACGCCGGGCGTGACCGCCGGGGAGCGCGCCGACTACACCCACGTCCCGTTCGACGACGTGGCGGCGCTGGAGCGCGCGGCCGCGGCGGCGGGGGACCACCGCCTCGCGGCGGTCGTCCTCGAGCCGGTCGTCGAGCGACTTCCGTCGACGGAGTGGATCGCCGCGGCGCGCGCGCTCTGCGACCGCACCGGCGCGGTGCTGGTGTTCGACGAGATCAAGACCGGCTTCCGCCTGGCGGCC
>DATFPD010000781.1:0-10049 GCA_035265005.1 Gemmatimonadaceae bacterium
GCGCTCGGGCCCGGCGAGCGCGTGAGCGCGGCGTTCGACAGCCTCGGGATGGGATTTCGGGCGAGGATGTACGACCGGCTGGGGCGGTTCTAAGGGTGGGCATCGGCGAGTTGCCCGTAGGGGCGAGGCATGCCTCGCCCCTACGGGCAACTCGCCGTTCAGGACCCTACTCGTCCTCCCCTCGGTATACGCACCCCGAGGTGCACGTCTCCCGCACCTCGATCGAGACGAGCCCGGGAAGGGCGGCCCGCAGCTCGCGCCAGACCCAGCGCGCCAGCCTTTCGCTCGTCGGGTTCTCCAGCCCGTCGACCTCGTTCAGGTACCGGTGGTCGAGCCGGTCGTGCAGCGGGCGCCACGCCTCCTTCAGGTCGGCGAAGTCCATCACCCAGCCGCTGCGCTCGCCAACCGGGCCGCGCACCGTCACCCGCACGCGGAAGGAGTGGCCGTGCAGCCGCGCGCACTTGTGGCCCTCCGGCACGTTCGGCAGGCGGTGCGCGGCCTCGAAGGAGAATTCCTTGTAGAGCTCCATGCGGTCAGCGGATCCCCAGCAGCTTGTGCGTCTGGAGGCTCAGCCGCCAGCGCGGGTGCCGCAGGCAGTACTCCAGCGCCAGCCTGGTGTTCTCGGCAGCGTTAGGCCCGTCCATCGGCTGGAGGAAGAAGTGGCGGAAGTCGAGCCCCTCGAAGCGCTCCGGCTGCGCCTCGGGCTCCGCCTGCGGGTAGACGAGCTTGAGCTCGGTCCCCGAGCGCAGCGCCAGCGGCGCGCCCGCCTTCGGGCTCACGCACAGGTGGTCGATCCCCGGCGGCGGCGTGCGCGTGCCGTTGGTCTCGACCGCCACCTCGAAGCCGCGCGCGTGCAGCGCCTCGACGAGCGGGGCGTCGAGCTGGAGCAGCGGCTCGCCGCCGCTGCACACGACCAGCGGGCGGGCCCCCGCGTCGAGCGGCTCCGGCCAGCAGCGCGCGACGGCGTCGGCGAGCGCGTCGGCGGTCGCGAACTTCCCGCCGTCGGGCCCCACGCCGACGAAGTCCGTGTCGCAGAACTTGCAGACCGCGGCGGCGCGGTCCGCCTCGCGCCCCGTCCACAGGTTGCACCCCGCGAACCGGCAGAACACCGCCGCCCGCCCCGCGTTCGCCCCCTCGCCCTGCAGGGTGTAGAAGATCTCCTTGACCGCGTACATGGAACTACGGGACTGCTGCGCCGCTCGGCGGCGCCGCAGTTCCGGTTTCCCTGTACGCCACCGGGTCCTTCACGCCTGCCTCGGCGAAGCCCTTGAGGCGGAGCTGGCAGGCGTCGCAGTGGCCGCAGGCCTCGCCGGCGGGGGAGGGGTCGTAGCAGCTCGTGGTCAGCGAGTAGTCCACGCCCAGGCGGAGGCCGAGCTGGATCGTCTGGGCCTTCGTTAGGTGGAGCAGGGGGGCGCGGATGCGCAGGCGCGCGCGCCCCTCGACCGCGGCGGCGGTGGCGAGGTTCGCCATCCGCTCGAAGGCGGCGATGTACTCCGGGCGGCAGTCCGGGTAGCCCGAGTAGTCGAGCGCCGAGACGCCGATGTAGATGTCCTCCGCCCCCGACACTTCGGCCAGCGCCAGCGCGAACGAGAGGAAGATCGTGTTGCGCGCCGGCACGTACGTGGCCGGTACGCCGTGCGCCAGCTCCTCGGCCGAGCGGTCCTTCGGCACCGGGACGGCGTCGCTGGTGAGCGCCGACCCGCCGAAGGCGCGCAGGTCGAACTCCGCGACGACGTGTCGCGCGACCCCGTGCCGCCGCGCCACGCGCTTCGCCGCCTCCACCTCGTGCGCGTGGCGCTGGCCGTAGCGGAAGGTCATGGCGTGCACGTCGAAGCCGTCGGCGATCGCCTGCGCGAGTGTCGTCGTGGAGTCGAGGCCGCCGCTGAGCAGGACGACGGCCGGGGGGCGTGGACTCATGCGTCGAAGCTAACCGGGGCGTCGCCCGGCCGGGACCTGCTCGCCGGTTCCGGTGGTAGTACATTTGCGGAGGCGGCCGGCGCCCGCTCCGTCGAGCGCGCCGCCTCCGCGCATCTTCACCTCCCGGCACTGCCTGCCCGCCCCATGCACTTCTTCCGTCCACAGATCATCGCCGCGGCGTCGATCGCGGCCGCGGCGGCGTGCGCGAGCGGCCGCGCGACGCCACCGCCCGAGCCCGCACCCGAGCCCGCGCCGGCGGCGGTCGTGGCCCCGCCGGTCGACACCGTGATCGACACCCCCGCCGAGCTGGTGCGCGCCATGCGCACGCGCTACGACGGGAAGTGGTACCGCACGCTCAGCTACTTCCAGCGCAACACCATCCCGCTCCGCAGCGGCAGCCACGCGACGAGCGAGTGGACGGGGTACCAGAGCGTGCCGGGGCGCCTGCGGGTCGACTTCCTCCCGCTCGCCGGCAAGAGTGGGCTGCTCTACCTGGACGGCCGGCAGTCGACCTTCTCGAGCGGCAGGGTCGTCTCGCAGAGCACGAGCGTGGACCCCATCGTCCTCTTCGGCGCGGACGTGTACGCGATCGAGCCGGACTCCACCCTGGCGCGGCTCGACTCCCTGGGCGTCGCGCGCACGCTGCGCGAGGACACGTGGCAGGGCCGCCGCGTCTACGTCCTCGGCGCGGCCGCGGGCGACACGACGGCCAACCAGCTGTGGGTGGACGCCGAGCGGCTGCTGCTCGTCCGCGTGATCCGCGCGCAGGGGATCGGCGCGACGCGCGTCCTCTCCGAGACTCGCCTCACCTACGCCGACGTCGACGGCCACCCGGTGCCCAAGGAGGCGGTGATCCTCCGCGGCGGCCGCGAGGCGCTGCGCGGCGAGTACACGCGGGTGCGCGTCAACCCCGACCTGCCGGCGGCGCTGTTCGACCCAACGCGCTGGGTGGAGACGCAGCAGCCGGTGCCGAGCGCCGCGTCGAGGTGATCGCGTGACAAGCTAGCGGGGACGGCAAAGGCAAGTGCAACGGCAACGGCATTTTGACAGGATGAACAGGATGAACACAGGATGAAGGGCGCCGGGATGCAAAGTCCCCCAAGCGGCTTTCATCCTGTTCACCATCCTGTTCATCCTGTCAAAATGCCGTTGCCGTTGCCGTCGCAGTTATCCCTCCGTCCCCTCACCCCGCCACACGCGTCCCACCGGCCCGGCGCGTGCTGCATGACGTTGGCGCTGCACGCCGTCCACGACATCCACGCTCCCCCGATCCGCCGATGCCGAGCTCGTCACGCCAACTCGTCGCACGCTGTGCGACCGTCCTGATCGTTTCCGCCTGCGCGCGCAACCAGGCCGAGCAGTCCGTGCCCGCGCAGCCGCTGCCGCTCAAGCTCGCGCCCGCGCCGACCGTCGCCGCGATCACCGAGCGCGACCTCTTGACGCGGCTCTACGTCTTCGCGGACGACTCGATGGAGGGGCGCCGCGCCGGCACCGAGGGGAACCTGCGCGCGACGGCCTACATCGAGCGCGAGCTGCGGCGGCTGGGGCTGGAGCCGGCCGGCGACGGCGGCAGCTACTTCCAGGAGGTGCCCGTCGTGCGTCGCGCGCTCGACCGCAACGCGTCGCTGAGCATCGACGAGCGTCCACTCGCGCTCGGCACCGACTACCTGCCGTATGGGGGACGCGGCAACCCGCGCGACATCGACGGCGCGCAGGCGATCTACGGCGGCGAGTGGCGGGACGCGTCCACCGTCCCGCTCGCGCTGGAGCAGATGAAGGGGCGCGCGGTGGTCTTCACGCTCCCCGCCGGCGACGGCGACGGGGCCGCCGAGTTCGAGGCGATCCCGCGCATCACCGGCGACAGCCCGCTCGCCCCGGCGGCGGCGATCATCTTCGTCAACCTCGAGGGGATGCCCGCGCGGACCCGCCGAGCCGCCGCCACGCCGACCATTGGCCTCGCCGCCGGCCGCGCCGGCGCGGCGCTGGTCGTGCCGCGGCCGATCTACATGTCCCGCGCCGCCGCCGAGCTGCTGTTCGGCGCGCCGCCCGCGACGCTCCGCCCCGGGACCACGGGGCGCACGCTGCGCGGGAGCCTGGCGAACGTGGAGACGGCGACCCCGGCGCGCAACGTGGTCGCGATCCTGCGCGGGAGCGACGCGCGGCTCCGCGGCCAGTACGTGGCGATGGGCGCGCATAACGACCACATCGGCGTGCTGGAGGAGCCGGTGGACCACGACTCGCTGCGCGCCTGGAACGTGGAGTCCTGGCACCTGCGCGGGATGTACGCGGGGCTCCCGGCGCTCACCCGCCAGCAGCGCGCGTCGATCCGCGTGAACGTGGACAGCCTGCGCCGCCTCCGCCCCACGCGCCGCGACTCGATCAACAACGGCGCCGACGACGACGGGTCCGGCTCGATGGCGCTGCTGGAGATCGCCGAGCTGCTCTCCAGCGCGAAGGAGCGGCCGAGGCGCTCGATCCTCTTCGTCTGGCACACCGGCGAGGAGATCGGCCTCCTCGGCTCGCGCTGGTACGCCGACCACCCGACGGTGCCGCGCGACTCGATCGTGACGCAGCTCAACATCGACATGATCGGCCGCGGCCGCGCCGAGGACATCCAGGGCGGCGGGCCGAACTACCTGGCGATCGTCGGCTCCCGCCGCCTCTCGACCGAGCTGGGGAAGCTGGTGGAGTCGGTGAACCGCGAGCAGCGCGCCCCGCTCGACTTCGACTACCGCCTGGACGCCCCCGGCCACCCCGAGAACATCTACTGCCGCAGCGACCACTACAACTACGCCCGCTACGGCATCCCGATCGCCTTCTTCTTCACCAACATCCACCAGGACTACCACCAGGTCACCGACGAGCCGCAGTACATCGACTACCCGCACTACCTGCGCATCACCCGCTACATCGGCGACCTCGCCGTGCGCGTCGCGAGCCTGGACCACCGCCCGGTGGTCGACGGCGTGAAGATGGACCCGAACGGCTACTGCCAGCAGTGAACGGCAGGGACTGCCGGGCGGCCGTGCCGCCCGGCAGTCCCTGCCGTCAGGCCGCGACCTTCAGTCCCCCGACGATCGTCTTCAGCTTGCGGCTGCCGTCGAGCAGGATGCCGCTGGCGGCGGTCATCTGCTCGCAGGCCGCGCTCTGCTCCTGGGTGGAGGCGCTCACCTGCTGGGCGCTGGCGGCGTAGCCCTCGGCGGTGCGGGCGACCGAGCCGATCTCGGAGACGGCGCCGTGCACGGCCTTGACGTTCTCCTCGGCGGCGCTGCGGACGCCGGTGGCGGCCGAGCGGGTGCGGCCGGCCGCGCCGACGATCGTCGTCAGCGCCGAGACGATGTCGTGCGACACGCGCTCGATCTCGCCCACGCGGCCGGCGGCGGACTCCATCGCCTCGGTGGTGCTCGAGACGTGGGCCGTGATCAGCGCGGTCATGCGCACCACGTCGTACGCCGCGCGCTCCGACTGCTCGGCGAGCTTGCGCACCTCCTCGGCGACGACCGCGAAGCCGCGCCCCGCCTTGCCGGCGCGCGCCGCTTCAATGGCCGCGTTCAGCGCCAGCAGGTTCGTCTGCTCGGCGATGCGCGTGACGTCGGTGACGAACTTGTTGATGTCGGCCGCCGCGGCGTCGAGCGCGGCCGCCTCGACCGACGCCGTCTCGACGGTGTCCTTGATCCCGGCCAGCAGGTCGAGCGCGTGGGCGATCTCGTCCTTCTTCGAGCCCGCCGACTGCTCGATGTCCTCGGCCAGCGCGTTCACCTCGCCCGCGCCGCCGAGCATCGCGTCGGCCCGCTCGCGGATGCCGGCCAGCGCGTCGCTCACGTCGCGGAGCTGCTGCACCTGCGTCTCGGCGCCGTGCGAGACCTCGGTCATCGCCTCGGCCATCTGCGTGGCGGCGCGCGAGATCTGGTCGGACACCGACGCCAGCTCGTGCGCCGAGCCGGCCACGTCGTCGGCCGTCGTCACGGCCACGCCGGCGACGGTCGCCAGCGACTCGCCGGTCTGGTTCATCGCCGCCGCCAGCGTCTCGAACTCGCCCGGCAGCCGCGCCGAGGTGGTGCGGGCGCCGAGGTTGCCGCGGCTCAGCTCGTGCGCGTGCCTGACGAGGTCCTGGAGCGGCCCGTCGATCGTGCGCACCGTCCAGATGACGATCGCGGCCGCGCAGAGCAGCGCGACGACGATCACCGAGAGCAGCAGCTCCGTCCAGTGCGCCGCCTGCGCGGTCAGCGCGCCCGACGCCTCGTCCACCCGCCGCGCCTTGAGGAGGCCGAGCGAGTCGATCTCCGCCAGCAGCTCGCCCACGACCGGGCGCGCCCGCTCGGCGAGCTCGTTCGCCTGCGCCGTCCGGCCCAGGTCGACCAGCCGGTGCGCGCGCGCGAAGTCGATCTCGACCTGCGACAGCCGGGCGTCGATCCCCGCGATCAGCGCGATCTCGTCCTTCCCCTGGCCGCTGCGGCGGTTCATGGTGCGCTGCACCTCGTGCGCGCTCCAGCCGAGGCGGCGGAACTCCTGCTGCGCCACGGCGTCGCGGTCCCCGAGGTAGCGCGACGCCGCCTGGATCTCCTGCACGATGTCCCCGGAGAGCTGCGCCGACAGCCGCGCCTCCTGCTGCACCGTCGCCAGCGTCTCGACGATCGCCGCCGACGTGCGGTCGAGCGCGCGCCAGCCGACGACCCCGGCCGCGGCGAGGAGCGCGACCAGGATGGTGAAGCCCAGCCAGAGCGTGCTCTTGATCGTCGTGGTCTTGGTGGGGGTGCGCATCAGCGGGTCCCCTCGGCGACGAGCAGCGCGCCGCCGCGGATCTGGGTCATGACGATGCCGCGGCCGGTCGGGTCGCCGCTGGCCTGGAATCGGATCGGGCCGGTGACACCGACGAAAGCGGTGCGCTCGTCGAGCCCGGCGAGGTACTCGCGGATCGCGGCGCGGCGGGGGCCGACCTCGGCGATCGCCCGCGCGACGAGCATCGTCGCGTCGTAGGCCATCGCCGCGTTCCCGTCGGGCGTCACGCCGTACTTCTTCTCGAACGCCGCCACGAAGCGCTGCGCCTCGGGGCGCGGGTCGGCGGCGGTGAACGGCGCGCCGACGTAGGCGCCCTCGGCGGCCGCGCTGTCGCGCACCACGCCCGTCCACCCGTCGCCGCCCAGGAAGGCCGCGCGCAGCTTCTGGCGCCGCGCCTCGCGCAGGAGCGCCATGCCGGACGCCTCGGTGCCGGCGACGAACACCACGTTCACGCCGGCGCGCTTGAAGTGGGCGACGAACGGCTCGAAGCTCGTGTCGCTCGCGGCCACCGGGTCCATGCTCACGATCTCGCCGGTGAAGTTGCGGCGGAACGCACCGGCCAGCCCGCGGCCGTAGCTGTTGTTCTCGTAGAGGATCGCGGCGCGCGGCGCCCCGGTCGTCGGGTCCGAGAGCCGGCTGGCGAAGCGGCCGATCTCCATCCCGTTCGCGGAGTCGCTCGAGATCACGCGGAAGACCCAGGGGGAGATGCCGGTGAGGTCCGGCGACGTGGCCGTGGTGGCGACCGCCGGGAGCGCGCCGTCGTAGACCTTCGCCGCGGCGACCATCGCGCCGGAGTTGACGTGGCCGACCACGGCCACGACGTCGCGGTTGCCGACGAACTCCTGCGCGATCGCGCTCGCGCGCACGCCATCGCCGCCGTCGTTGCGGTCGAGCACGACGACGCGCTGGCCCTTCACGCCGCCCCGCGCGTTCAGCTCCTCGACCGCCAGGTCGAGCCCGCGCCTGTTCATCTGCCCGTATCCCTCGGTCCAGGGACCGGCAGCCCCGATGGTGACCACGCCTCCCGACCGCCCCGCGCACGCGGCCCCGACCGCGGCGATCAGCAGCGCGCCGAACACGGCGGCGGCAAGTGACATACGAGTCTTCACCGGTCCCCTCTGAGAGAAGCGTTTTCGGCAGCGTTGCCTGGCGCTTGTGAGGCAAGGACGAGCCGGACGTGCGCTGAGTCACATTCGTTACTTCGTAAAGTGTTGCGGGGTCGCGTGTTGGGAGAATCTCATGAAGCAGGGACTGCTACAGCGCACAGCGCCTTAGCAGTACCGCAGCGGCCGGCGGCCGCTAGCAGTCCCGCGGGCGCGCGACAGCGCGCCTGGCACTCTCCCTGCGCACCTCAGCCCGCATGAAAATTCTCGTGACGGGCGGAACAGGGGTGGTCGGGGAGGCGGCGGTGACGGCGCTGCTGGCGCACGGGCACCGCGTGCGGCTCCTCTCGCGCAAGGCGTCCGGCGACAGCCGGCAGTGGCCGGACAACGTCGAGGCGCACGACGGCAACGTGGCGGACGCGCAGTCGGTGCGCGGGAGCGCGGACGGCTGCGACGCGGTGCTGCACATCGCCGGGATCGTGGACGAGCAGCCGCCGGAGGTCACCTTCGAGCGCGTGAACATCGGCGGCACGCGGAACATGGTCGCCGAGGCGCAGCGCGCCGGCGCGCGGCGCTTCGTCTACGTCTCCTCGCTCGGCGCCGACCGCGGCGAGTCGGGCTACCACCGGTCGAAGCGTCGCGCGGAAGAAGTCGCGCGGACCTTCGACGGGGACTGGCTGGTGATGCGGCCCGGGAACGTCTACGGACCGGGCGACGAGGTGATCTCGCTCCTGCTCAAGATGGTGCGCACGCTGCCCGCCGTCCCGGTCATCGACGGCGGCGACGACCCGTTCCAGCCGATGTGGGCGGAGGACCTCGGCGAGGCGATCGCGCTCGCGGTCGAGCGGAAGGACCTCGCGCGGCGCGACCTGGAGCTCGCCGGCCCTGAGCGCACGACGATGAACGACGTCATCAAGCGCCTCTCCCGCATCACCGACCGCTCGCCGATCTCGATCCCGGTGCCCGGATTCCTCGCCGAGTGGGGGACGAAGATCGCCGACAAGCTCGGGATCGACCTGCCGGTCAACCAGGGGCAGCTGACGATGCTCCGCGAGCGGAACGTGATCGAGCGCGCCGGGGACAACGCGCTGGTGAGCGTCTTCCACGTCACGCCGACGCCGCTCGAGGAGGGGCTGAAGAAGCTCGCCGACGCGCTCCCCGAGCAGCTCCCGTCGGAGGGCGTCGGCGCGTTCAAGCGCAAGCGCTTCTGGGCCGACATCGCGGGCTCCAGCCTGACCGCCGAGGCGCTGTTCGAGCGCTTCCGGCAGAAGTTCTCGGAGCTCGCCCCGTGGACGGTGCAGACGGGCGTGGAGCCCGGGACGCCGCAGGTGCCTGACGAGGGCGAGACGCTGACCCTCGGCCTCCCGCTGCGCGGCAACATCCAGGTGCGCGTGAACGAGATGTCGCCGCGCAGCATGACCTTCGTGACGCTGGAGGGGCACCCGCTGGCCGGCGCGGTGCGCTTCCTCTGCGACCCGCGCGGCGACGCCGGGCTGCTGCGCTTCGAGGTCCGCGTCTACGACCGCCCCGCCAACCTGGTCGACTGGCTCACGATGACCACGGTCGGCGGCCGCATGCAGAACGCGACCTGGGAGGCGATGGTGGAGCGCGTCGTCGAGCTGAGCGGCGGCCGCGCCGAGCGCGGCGTGCAGGACGAGACGACGACGCTCGAGGAGTCCGAAGCCGAGCGCGTCGAGGAGTGGCTGAAGGAGCTGGTGATGGAGAGGAAGCGGGAGGAGCGGGCAGGAACTTAGCTCTACCCGAAATCCTTCTCCAGCAGCTCCGGCCTGAACTGGCAGTGCTCGCCGCAGCCCAGCTTGTAGCGGTTGCGGGCGAACCAGCGGTAGAAGCGCTCGGCGAGCGGGCGGACGAAGGGGATGCTGAAGATCCAGGTGATGAATTTTCCCTTCGGCAGCAGGTCGATGATGTGCTCGATCGCCGCGGCGCCCTGCCAGGTGCGGCCGCCGGGCTCGATGAACTGCACCGACTCCAGGTAGGCGCGGGCCGGGATCCACGGGAAGCGCGCCTGCACGCCCGGCGACTGCGACGGCAGGATCTCCAGGCACTCGTGCGTGTCCCACTTCCGCAGCACGCCGACGAGCCGGTTGCACACCTTGCAGTGGCCGTCGAACACCACTGTGTAGGGGCGCCCGAAGTCGAAGCTCCGCGGCGCGATCCCCTCGCGCTCGGCGTCCCGCGGCTGCCCGTGGATCGTGAACCGCACCAGCGGGACGGTCACGCGGCCGCCCC
>DATFPD010000782.1:0-2629 GCA_035265005.1 Gemmatimonadaceae bacterium
GGGCGAGCGTGGAGAAAGGCTGATTCGCGATTCGCGATTCGCGAGCGACCTCGGGAAGCGCTGGCGTCCCGGGGAAGTTCGCGAATCGCGAATCGCGAATCGCGAATCGCGAATCAGCCTTTCCCCGCCGTGATCATGAACCCGACGCCCCGCACCGTCTCCAGCCGCGCCGCGGAGGCGGTCTCGCGGAGCTTGGCGCGCAGGCGCGCGACGTGGACGTCGATCACGTTGGAGTCCGGGTCGCGGTGGCGCTCCCAGACGTGCTCGAGGAGCTGGGCCCGCGTCACCACCTCGTCGGCGTGGAGGACGAGGTACTCGAGCATCGCGAACTCCTTCGTCGTCAGCGGCAGGCGCACGCCGTCGACCAGCGCCTGCCGCGTCAGGCGGTTGACGACGAGGTTCGCGCAGGCGAGCGGGTCGGCGCGGGTTGGCGCGGCGCGGCGCAGCAGCGCGCGCACCCGCGCCTTGAGGACCTCGGGCTCGAACGGCTTCGTCAGGTAGTCGTCGGCGCCGGCGTCCAGCCCCCGCACCACCTCCTCCGGCGTCCGCTGCGCGGTGAGCATCAGGATCGGCTCGAGGCGCCCCTCGCGGCGGAGCGTGCGGGCGATCTCGACCCCGTCCCCGTCCGGGAGGCGGACGTCGAGCACGATCAGGTCGTAGTCGTTCGTCCGCGCCAGCAGCGCGCCGTCGGTGGCGTCGCCGGCCACGTCGGCCGCGTGCCCCTCCTCCCGCAGGAGGATGCGGACCAGCTCCCGCACGTCCGCATCATCCTCCACCACCAGCACCCGCATCTCTCCCCCTCTCCCGTCCGTAAGCATCGGCGGCCGGGACGATTCGTGAGGATCGACCACCGAGGCACAGAGGACACCGAGGACGGGCACCAAGGAGAGGGTCCCTCTACCGGGACGAGATGCCGAAGTGCTTTGGCCGGGACCCCCTCTCGTGTGCCCTCCTCTGCGTCCTCCGCGTCCTCCGCGGTTCAATCGTTCTTCAGCGAAGCCGACCGGCCGGGGGCCCCTCGTCCGTGTGCCCCTCCGCGGTGTCCCGGTGCCTCGGTGGTCGATCTTGATGGAGTCGTCCCGGCCCGGGACGCTGCCGGCCTAGCGACAGTCGCTGCCCGCGATTGCTGTCAAGCTAATCGACCGAACGTCACCCTGAACGTACTCCCCGCCCCCACCTCGCTCTCCGCCGACAGGGTGGCGCCCATCAGCTCGCAGAGCACGCGCGCCAGCGCGAGGCTGAGGCCCGTACCGCCGTCGGCGCGCGCGGTGGAGCTCTCGGCCTGGGCGGCGGCGTCGAGGACCGAGGCCAGGCGCTCGGGGGGAAGGCCGGGGCCGGTGTCGGCCACCTCGAGGGCGAGCGGCGTGCGGCCGTCGGTGGCGGCGTGCACGCGGACGGCGACGGCGCCGCGCTCCGTGTACTGCACCGCGTTCTCGACGAGCGTCGTCAGCACCTGTTCCAGCCGCGCCGGGTCGGCCTCGACCGGGGCGAGCCCCGGCGGCACCTCGGCGCGCAGCGCGAGCCCCTTCGCCTGCGCGCGCCCCTCGTAGAGCGCCGTCGCGTCCGACACCAGGTCGTCGAGCGCGACCGGCAGGCGGTCGACGCGGAGCCGGCCGGCGCCGGCGCGCGCCAGGTCGAGCACGCGCTCCATGAGGGCGGTCAGCCGCTGCGCGTTCCGCTCCACCCGCGCCAGGTGCGACCGCTCGGTCGTCCCCAGCCCCGCCGGCGGGTCGCGCAGGAGCAGTCGCGAGAAGCCGACGATCGCGGTCAGCGGCGTGCGCAGGTCGTGGTGCATCCGCGCCAGGAAGTCCCCGCCGGCGCGGCCCATCGCGTCGGCGGCGGCGTGCGCCGCCAGCAGCTCCGTCGTTAGGTCGTAGAACGTCCAGACGCGGCCGAGCGGGGCCGCCGGGACGCCCCCGTCGCGCGACGGCGGGAGCACCGGGCGCGACGTGACGCGGAGCAGCCGCGGCGCCGGCTCCTGGAACACCCACAGCGCCCCGCCCTCTTCGACGTCCACCGTCTCCGCCACCGCCGCCCGCAGCGCCCCGATGCGCTCGGCGAGCACCGACGCCGCCACGCCCCCCTCGGCCACCCCCAGCAGCTCCGCCGCCGCGCGGTTCACGAACCCGGCGCCCCGCCGCTCGTCCTCGCCCACGAACGCGAGCGCGTACGGCATGGCCCCGAGAATCGCCTCGGCAGGCACGGGCGAAGGCGGCGAGGAGGCAGGCGGCATTGGTGGGCGAATGATGGCAGGAAGATAAGCGATTCGTGATTCGCGATTCGCGAATCGCCTTTTTCGCATTTCTTCTGCACTTTTCCCCCATGTCCACCTCAGGATCTTCCGCCTTCCACGCCTTCGAGCACGACGGGTGGGAGCGTGCGGCGACCGTGTACGCCGACGACGCCGGCGGGTTCGTGTCGGTTACGGCGCAGGCCGCCGAGCCGCTGCTCGACGCGGCCGGGGTGCGCGCGGGCGAGCGCGTGCTCGACCTGGCGACCGGCCCCGGACACGTGGCGGCGGCGGCGGCCCGGCGCGGGGCGGTCGTGACCGGCGTCGACTTCGCGGCGGCGATGGTCGCGATCGCGCGCCAGCGCCACGCCGGCGTCCCCGACCTCGACTTCGTGGAGG
>DATFPD010000783.1:0-22549 GCA_035265005.1 Gemmatimonadaceae bacterium
GAGCAAGTGCAGGCTCACGAGCGTAACCTGGTTGCCGTCGACGATGAGCTGCCTCAACTCGGGGGCCTGATAAGTCTTCACGGCGCCCTGCTGCGCCTTGTCGAGCGCGCAGCTGAATACCCTGTCGGGATCGGGCCGGTAGCACGGGGTGAGGACTGCCGTCGCCTGAAATCCCAGCGGCCGCACGCGGATCCGGGCCAGAAATTCCACCTCCTCCGTCGAGTCGCTCAGCAGCGCGCGGTCGCCGAAGCCGAGCGGCGCGCGCAGTGCCTGGCCGATCTGGATCTGCGAGAGCTTGACGCGCAACGGGATGACGCCGAACACGCGGAGGAGGGCCGCCTCCTGGCTGAGGGCGTGCTGCTCGAGGCGCTGCGTCCACTCGGATCGGACGTCCTCCTTCCGCCAGGTGCGCTGCGGTCGCGTCACTGTCGTGCCGTCCTCGAACTCGAAGTTGTGCTGCGGCGGAACGCCGGTCTCCAGCACGCAGCTGGACAGCCGGACCCGGAGCTGCGTGGGGTTGTTTCTCGTGCTGTTATCATGCTGGAACCACTCGAGCGTGACCGTGTCCGCCGCGCCGCCGGAGACGCGCCAATCGATGAACGGAAAGTGCCGGCGCAGGACCGCCGCCATCGAGTCGGCGATGAACGCCTCGAACGCGTCGGCGTCGACGTCGTGGCGCTCGAGCCGCCACCGGTAGGCCTCCGCCTCCACGCTCAGCTTCAGGCGGACCGGGTAGCCCGGCAGCGCCCTGCCGGCCGGGTTGGCGGGGGTCGGCCGCTGCACCAGCCCGCATGGGGGCGTCGGCGGCAGCACCGCCGCCGACGCGCCGTCGGCGGCGCAGAGCGCGGCGGCGCAGAGCGCGGCGGCGAGCAGGCAGAGCCTAACGGCGGTGGGGGGCTCGCGGTACATGAATGTTGACATACGTGAAGGGGTGCTCGAGAGTGAGCCGCATCGGCGCCGGGGTCCGTGTCGTGTCGCGCACGCTCCAACGCCAGTACAGAACGTCTTGCTGCAGGAGCGGCCGGCCCGCGCCGGCGGTCGCCCACGGTCGCGTCCACAGGGAGTCGGCGTTCGCGCTCGCCGTCGCGGAGTCCGTCGTCGTGCTGACGAGCGCGTGGTGCAGCCGCGCCTTCGCGGCCGAGTCGAAGCAGGCCGGGGCCCTGGACGGGTGGATCGGCCCGGCGGTCGGCCAGCCGCGGGCCGCGGCGCCGAGGCACGTCGGCGGGAGAAAGGAGAGCAGCACGCCGATCGTGTCGAGGCCCACTCGGGCCACGACCTGCTTTCCGGCGGGGTCCGTGGAGACCTCAAGCACGCCCCGAGGATCCTCCCACACGGCGGGCACGGCGGGCGGCCGCAGACTCCCCCACTCATCCACGTCCAGCACGATCGCCACGGTGACCATGCGCTCGAAGTCGTCGGGGTAGTTGAGCTGGACCGGAAGCCACGGCCAGACCCGCAACGAGCGGCTGACGTGCGACGGAGAGTAGACGGCCGCCTTTCGCGCGAGCGGCAGCCAGACGCGCAGCAGCTGCGGCGATGTCGTGCGGCTGAGTCGCTCCGAGTGCGACGGGTCGTTCAACGCGCTGTCGGGCGACCCGGCGTCGTTCGTCACGAGCGCCAGGCGAGTCGCCGGCTGGTCCGGGTCCACGGCCGTGACCCGCACCGTGCTGCACGTGAGGCTGCCGAGGAGGATGAGGACGAAGGCCCCGCGGAATGCCCAGACCGCCCGCGGGAGCGCGAGCCACTCCGCGAGCCTGGTCCCGAACCGATCTCTCCAGCTGTTCGGGAAAACCCCCCAGACGAGCCCGATCGCCCCGATCAGCGGCACCTGCGCGAGAAGAGTCTCCCTGAGCCAGTCCGTGTGCGCGTGCAGCCACAGACCGCCCGCCAGGTCGAGCGCAAGCAGCCAGACCAGTGCGCGTACGCCGAGCGGCCACTGCGAGTCCTCCGCGCGGGGCGCGGTCGTCCGCCGGTCCTCGTGCGAACGCGGGCGGACGGCGTGGTCGAGTTCCATCAGTCACTCACCTGGGAGGCGGCTAGCCAGTGAGATGGACGGGGCCCGGGGATTTCCCACACCGTCCGGCGCCCGCCTCCCCCTGCTCGCGCCCCGGCTATATTTCGCCCATACCGTCTCCGTCAGGCCGTCACCGAGGTGTCATGCTCCGCGCCACCCTGCTATACCTCTCCAACCAGCCGACCGTCTTCAAGTTCGTGCGCCGCAACCGGCTGGCGAGGAAGTTCGCCCAGCGGTTCGTGGCGGGGGAGACGCTGGCGGAGGCGCTGGAGGCGGTGGCGCAGCTCAACCGGAAGGGGATCAGCGCCTCGCTCGACCTGCTCGGCGAGAGCGTGCGGAACGACCGGGAGGCGCGGGAGGCGGGGCGGGAGTACGTGCAGATGCTCGACCGCATCAACGAGCGCGGGCTGGACGCGAACGTGTCGGTCAAGCTCACGGCGATGGGGCTCGACATCTCCGAGGACCTGTGCGTGGCGACCATGCACGACATCCTCGGCCGGGCGCGGGACTACAGCTCGTTCGTGCGCATCGACATGGAGTCGAGCGCGTACACCGAGAGGACGCTCCGGCTGTTCGAGGACCGGCTCTACCCGAACTACCCGCGCAACGTCGGGATCGTGCTCCAGAGCTACCTGCGCCGCACCGAGATGGATGTGCAGCGCGCGATCGACCTGCGCTGCCGGGTGCGCCTGTGCAAGGGCGCGTACCAGGAGCCGCCGACGGTGGCGTTCCCCGAGAAGGCGGACGTGGACGCCAGCTACGTGCGCTGCATGAAGCGGCTGATCCAGGAGGGGAACTACCCGGGCCTGGCGACGCACGACCCGCGCATCATCGACGAGGCGAAGCGCTTCGTCGCCGAGCACCGGATCGACCGCGACCGCTTCGAGTTCCAGATGCTCTACGGCGTCCGGCGCGACCTCCAGGAGGCGCTCGTGCGCGAGGGCTACCGCATGCGCGTCTACGTCCCGTTCGGCACGCAGTGGTACCCCTACCTGATGCGCCGCCTGGCCGAGCGTCCGGCGAACCTGGCGTTCATCACGGGGAACGTGATGCGGGAGGCGCTGAGGCGGCGGCGGAACGGGAAGCGATGAAGCCGAAGTCGCGCGCCTGATGGCCGGCCTCCACCGCCCCGCGGACCACTCGAAGGGAGACGCCAACACGATCGGCGGGTACGCGGCCGTGCACGCGCGGCCGGCGGCGTTCGAGGGGCCGGACGGCCTGTCGTACAGCGTCGAGATCCTGACCGACGACACCGGCGACCCGGCCCGCCCGCACGGCGGCTACCTCTTCTTCGTGCGCTGGCGCCGCTACGGCGAGCCGGGCGTCGACGGCCACCTCGAGTCGCCGTTCCTCCGCTTCGGCGCCACGCCTGACGAGGCGGCCGCCGCGGTCGGCGCGATGCCGCTGCAGGAGGTCCGCGACCTGCTGCACGCCCTCGTGCGCGACCGCGCGGGCGGTGGCGTACGCCGGAAGTGGTGGGACGCGATGCGGACCGAGGGATGACGCTCCGCGGCACCGTGCTTTCCGGCACCGGCGGCGTCTGGCGCGTGCTGGCGGAGGGGGGTGAGTCGGTCGAGGCGTCGATGCGCGGGCGCCTGAAGAAGGCCGACGCCGGGCGGCGGGCCGACGGCAGCCTGCGGCGCGACACGGTGCGGGCCGCCGCCGACGTGGTGAAGCTCGCGGTCGGCGACGAGGTGCTGCTGGAGACTGACGAGCGCGGCGGCGGGGCGTGGGCGATCGCCGAGATCCTGCCGCGCCGCTCCCGCCTCGCGCGCCGCGAGCCCGGGGGCCGCCGCGGAGAGCGGGTCGTCGCCGCCAACGTCGACCAGGTGGTGATCGTCTTCGCGGCGGCGCGCCCGGACCCGCACCCGCGGATGCTCGACCGGTTCCTCGTGATCGCCGAGGGGAGCGGGCTCGCGGCGCGCATCGTCATCAACAAGGTGGACCTCGTCGGCGGCCCGGACGCGGCGGCCGAGCGCTTCGCCGACTACCCGCGCGCCGGCTACCCGCTGCACTGCACGAGCGTCGCCACGCGCACGGGGCTCGACGCGCTGCACGCGGCGCTCGCCGGCCGCACGTCGGCGCTCAGCGGGCCGTCGGGCGTCGGGAAGTCGTCACTCATGAACGCGCTCTTCCCGGGGCTCGACCTGCGCGTCGGCGAGGTGAGCGAGAGCGTGAACAAGGGGCGCCACACGACGGTCGGCGCGCTGCTGCACCCGCTCCCATCCGTCCAGGGGGCGCCCGGCGGCTTCGTCGTCGACACGCCGGGGCTGCGCGAGGTGGGGGTGTGGGGGCTCCCGGCGCGCGAGCTCGACCGCTGCTTCCCCGAGTTCCGCCCCCTCCTCGGGGAGTGCCGCTTCGCCGACTGCACGCACTCGGTCGAGCCGGGGTGCGCCGTGCGCGGCGCCGTCGACGCGGGGCGGGTGAGCGCCGCGCGCCACGAGAGCTACCTGATGCTGCGCGAGGAGCTGGCGGAGGCGGAGCGGGTATGGTAGATGGGATGGCCCGAGTCTTTCAGGTCCCGCGACCGCCCCGGGCCCGGTGGCGGGTCGCCTTCCCCAACTCTAATTGCCGTCGGACGCCCCCCTTCCATGGTGCGCAGAGTCACGCCAGCCGAGTCGTGGCCGCAGTCGTGGCGCGAGTCGTACGAGTACGACCTTCAGGAGCTGTACGGCCAGGTCGTCAACCGTGGCTACGCCAACATCTACGAGAGCCGCGTGCGGAACGCGCTGGCGCTCGTGCAGCGGGCGGCCCCCCCGGCGCCCGCGTGCTCGACCTCGGCGCCGCCCAGGGGAACCTCTCGCTCTGGCTCGCCGAGCTGGGCTACGACGTCACCTGGAACGACATCCGGCCCGAGCTCGCCGACTACGTGGCGCTGAAGCGCGAGCGCGGCGACATCCGCTACGTGCCCGGCGACGTCTTCTCGCTGGACCCGGGCGGCCACGGCGTGATGACGACGCCTAACGGGGCGCACTTCCGCAACCCGCTCCCCCGGTTCTCGGACTGCGCCGACCCCAGCGTCTACGAGAGCGGGCAGTTCAAGCCGAACGCCGACGGCCACATCTTCCTCCTGCACGCCGACGAGATCGTCGCCCTGGCGGAGTCGGCGGGGCTGCGGGTCCGGGAGATGCGGCTCTTCGCCAACCCGCTGACCACCGGCTTCCTCGGCACTTCGCGGCTGCTCCCGCACCTCCCGCGCGGCGTGGTGCGCGGCATCGTGCGCCTGACGATGCAGCTGCCGGGCCCGATCAGCCGCCGCCTCAACACGCAGATGGCGGTGCTGTTCGCGAAGCCCTGACCCGGGCGGCCGCCGCTGCCCTCGCCACAACCTCCTCACCGACCCCATGCACCCAGTCCTGAGCCGGAACCTCTTCCTCGTCAAGGAGCACGTCGGGCTGTTCAAGGCGGCGAACAACTTCGACGTGTACGACCCCGAGACCGGGCGGATCGTGCTGGAATGCCGCGAGGAGAAGCTCGGGATCGTCACCAAGATCCTGCGCTTCACCGACTACAAGCGCATGACGCCGTTCCACATCGAGGTGCGCGTGCCGGGGGGCGGGATCGTGGTGCAGGTGCGGCGCGGCGTGTCGCTCTTCCTCTCGAAGGTGCAGGTGCTGGACGGGAAGGGGCTGCTCCTCGGCTCGTTCAAGCAGAAGCTCTTCTCGATCGGCGGCGCGTTCGACGTGCTGGACCCGAGCGACCAGGTCGTCTGCACGCTGAAGGGAAAGTGGACCGGCTGGGACTTCAGCTTCGCCGCCGGCGGCACCGAGTACGCGCGGGTGGCGAAGAAGTGGGCGGGGCTCGGCAAGGAGCTGCTCACGAGCGCCGACAATTACGTCCTCTCGATCACCCGCTCGGTGCCGGCGGAGAGCCCGGCGCGCGAGCTGATCCTGGCCGCCGTGCTGTGCATCGACATGGTGCTGAAGGAGTAGGATGGCGCTGAGGTCGCTGCCGGCGGCAATCGCGCTCTCGGTCGCCCCCTCGCTCGCCCCCGCGCTCGGGGCGCAGGCGGGGCTCGACGAGGCGCTGCGCCTGTTCGAGGCGAGGCGCTACGCCGAGGCCGCGCCGATCCTCACCGCCGCCGCGTCGGCCGACCCCCGCGACGCGCGTCCCGCGTTTTACCTGGGGCGCATCGCGGTGGCCTACGGGGACGCCGACGAGGCGGTGCGGCGGCTGGAGGCGGCGACGCGCGCCGACCCGCGCAACGCGGGCTACTACTTCTGGCTCGGGCGCGCCTACGCCCGGCAGGTGCAGCGCGTGGGGAAGCTGCGCCAGCCCTTCGTGGCGCGCCGCTCGAAGCAGGCGTTCGAGACCGCGCTCGCCCTGGACCCGGACGACCTGGTCGCGCGGGCGGCGCTGATGCAGTACCTGCTCGTGGCGCCGGCGGTGGTGGGCGGCAGCGCGAGTGGCGCGCGCGCGCAGGGCGAGGATCTGCGCCGGCGCAGCCGCCTGTACGGGATCATGGCCGCCGGCTGGCTCGCCGAGGCGGACGGCAAGCTCGCCGACGCCGAGCGTCAATTCCAGGCCGCCGCCGCCGAGTTCCCGGACAGCGCGCAGGGGTACTACGCGTTAGGTGCGCTCTACCAGCGGCGCGGCGAGTTCGACGAGGCGTTCGACGCCTACGAGCGCCTCCTCCGCCGGCGCCCGGACGCCGGCAACGCCTACTACGGCATCGGCCGCACGGCGAGCCAGTCGCGCACGCACCTGGAGCGCGCCGAGCAGGCGCTCCGGGCCTACATCGCCCGCGGGCCCGCCCTCGAGGACGACGCCCCCCTCGCCTCCGCCCACTACCGGCTCGGCGTGGTCTACGAGCACATGGGCCGCCCCGACCAGGCGCGCCAGCAGTACGCCGAGGCGCTGCGCTACGACCCCAAGCAGTCGGACGCGCAGGCGGCGATCAAGCGGCTGAGGTGAGCGCGCCGCCGTGCTCCTCGACCGCTACCTCCCCACCTACGACGTCGTCGAGCGCCACGCGGCGGTGGTGCGCGCGCCCGCGGACCGCGTCTACGCGGCGATCGAGCGCGCGGACATGGGGGCGTCGCCGGTCGCGCGCGGGCTGATGGCGCTGCGCGCGCTGGCCGCCGGGCCCCGCGCCGGAGGCGGCGGGCGAACGACGCGCGGAACGCTGGGCGAGCTGCTCCGCCGCAACTTCCTGCCACTCGCCGACGACCCGCCGCGCGAGCTGGTGCTGGGGCTCGTCGGCAAGTTCTGGCAGCCGTCCGGCGGCGTGGAGCGCATCCCGCCCGCCGACTTCATCGCCTTCGCCCGGCCCGGCTACGCGAAGGCCGCCTGGAACTTCGCCGTCGCCCCACTCCCCGACGGGCGCGGAGTGCGCCTGACGACGGAGACCCGCGTCCACTGCACCGACGCCGCCAGCCGCCGCCGCTTCCGCGCCTACTGGCTCCTCATCCGCCCCTTCAGCGGTCTGATCCGGCGCGAGATGCTGCGGGTGATTCGGCGGGAGGCGGAAGGGGGGTGAGTGCTGCGTGCAGCCGTCATTTCTCCATCCCCACCTCCGCCTCCAGATTCTCCCGGTCGCGGCCGACGGTGGCGATGGCGAGCGTGCGGCCGGCGAGCTGGTAGCGGACGGCGCAGTCGCGCGACGACGGGTCGCCGTCGACGTCGATCGCGTCCCAGCGCTCGGCGTGGCCGGTGTAGGCCACCGTCACGTCGTAGTGGCTGCTCCAGAAGAACGGGACGGAGTCGTAGCGCTCGGCGGCGCCGAGGATGTTGCGCGCCGCGCACTGGCCCTGCCGTTCGGCGACCACCCAGTGCTCCACGCGGATGCGCTCGCCCGTGCGCTCGTCAGGCCACCGGGCGATGTCGCCGGCGGCGTAGATGCCGGGCGCGCTCGTCTCGAGCGTCTCGCTCACCTGCACGCCGCGGTCGAGCGCGAGCCCCGCGCCCTCGGCGAGCGCGACGCTGGGGCGCACGCCGACGCCGATGACCACCAGGTCGGCGGCGAGGCGGGTGCCGTCGGCGAGCGTCACGTCGCGCTCGCCGACCGCGGTCGCGGTCTGCCCCAGGTGGAAGACGACGCCCTTCTCCTCGTGCAGCGAGCGGACGAGCGCGCCGAGCTGGGGCCCGAGCACGCGCTCCAGGGGGCGAGCCTCGGGGCCGACGACGTGCACCTCGATGCCGCGCGCCCGGAGCGAGGCCGCCACCTCCAGCCCGATGAAGCTGGCCCCCAGCACGACCGCGCGCGCTGACTCCTTCGCGCGGGCGATCAGCGCCCGGCTGTCGGCCAGCGAGCGGAGGTAGCGCACGTGCGGACGCTCGCTCCCGGGGAGCGGGAGGCGCACCGGGTCCGCGCCGGTGGCGAGCAGCAGACGGTCGAACGGGAGCTCGCGCCCGTCCTCCAGCGTCAGGCGGCGGTTCCGCGCGTCGAGCGCCGCGGCGCGCGCGCCGAGCGCGAGGGTGATCTCGTGGCCGGCGTAGAAGTCTCGCCCGCGGAGCGGGATCCACTCCTCGGGCGCGTTGCCGGCCAGGTAGTCCTTCGACAGGTTCGGCCGATC
Organism: Gemmatimonadaceae bacterium; assembly: GCA_035265005.1. Classification (GTDB taxonomy): domain Bacteria; phylum Gemmatimonadota; class Gemmatimonadetes; order Gemmatimonadales; family Gemmatimonadaceae; genus DATFPD01. Next base: position 8,530 of record DATFPD010000783.1, read on the forward strand.
GTACGGCGTCTCGTCCTCGGCCCCCACCATCGTCAGGGAGCCGGCGTAGCCGCAGCGGCGCAGCATCTCCGCCGCCGCCGCTCCCGCCGCGCCCGCCCCGACGATCACCACGCGCTCCGGCGCGCCTGACGCGCGCAGCGGCGCCGGCCCGGGGAAGGTCGCCGAGGGGGGCGTCGCCCCGTCGGCCGCGGCGGCGGGGAGCTTCTCCGCCACCACGACCAGCTCCCCGCGCCGCTCCACGCGCCAGCGCGGGAGCGGGTTGAGCGCGGGGGCCCGCAGCGCCTCGCCGGTGCGCAGGCTGAAGCAGGCGTGATGCCACGGGCAGCGCACCGTGTCCCCCACCATCACGCCCTCGGCGAGCGGCCCGCTGTAGTGCGTGCACTGCGCGCCGACGGCGAACAGCTCGTCGCCCCGCCGGGCCAGCAGCACCGCCTCCCCGTTCGCGTGCCCGGCCAGCATGCCGCCGTCAGGCAGCTGCGAGAGGGGAACGCCCCTGGCCAGGTCGGGCCCGGTGAGCTGCGGAGTGTCGGAGGACATGGTCGGATCGACGTTAGGGTTGCGGACGGTGGCCTGCCAATCTTCGGTCCTACTTCGCCGCCACCTTCGGCTGGAGGTTCTGCGCGGCGAGCATGTGGCCCTGGAAGGCCGGCGCGACCTTCACGACGAGCGCCTTCAGCTCCTGGTTCTGAATCGCCGGAAGCAGCGTTCCGTTCACGGCGTCGATCACCGCCTTGTGGAAGGCGACTTCGTGCTCCAGAAATGCCTGGTCGAACTCCGCGCCCTTCTTCGCGCGCAGCGCCTTCATGGCCGCCTGGTGTGCCGTCCGCAGCTCGAAGACCCTGGGCGGCGTCGGGCGGACCGACAGCTTCTTCGCCAGGTCGCGCCCCTGCTGGCGGACCATGCGATGGTCGCGAACGAGCATCGCGCCGAAGTCGCGCACCTCCTTGCTCCGCCCGCGTGTGGTCGCCAGCTGGCCGGTCTCGACGTCGAAGGTATTGGCCGCGTCGAAGATCGCCACGATAGTCGGATCGTCCAGCCCACCGGCCTGCGACGGCCGGGTCTCCTGCTTCGGGGCCGAGGACTGGGCACCGGCGAGGGTCACGGCGATCAGGGCGGTGAGCGCGGCCGCGAGGGGGGCCGCGAGGGAGCTTCTGCGCATGCGTGTCTCCGGATGGAGCGTGAGATGAGTGAACTGAGGACATGGCCAGGATGCGCAGGCGGCGGGTGATTTGTCAAGTATTTCATTGACATATTTGCCAAACTCGCGACTCTGTTCTATGATTCTTCAGCGACCTGGGAGGCGACGGTGCAGATAAGCGGTTGGCGGAAGAGACTTTCCGAATCCACGCGGGGACGGCTCGTCGAGCTGCTGCGACGCTCCCGGCGTACCGTGGACGAGCTGGCCAGCGCCCTCGGGCTGACCGACAACGCCGTCCGGACGCATCTGGCGGCGCTGGAGCGGGACGGGCTGATTCGGCAGGAAGGGGTGCGGCGCGGGAGCGGGGCGGGGAAGCCGGCGACGATCTACGCGCTGGCGCCGGACGCCGAGCCGCTCTTCTCCCGCGCTTACGTCCCGGTGCTGACGCAGCTCCTCGCCGCCCTGTCATCCCGCCTGAGCGTCGTCGAGTACGAGGCGCTCATGCGCGACGTGGGGCGCCGGCTCGCCGCCGGCCAGCCGGCGCCGCCGCGCGACCGCGCGCTCGAGCCGCGCGTTCGCGCCGCCGCGGCGCTGCTCGAGGAGCTCGGCGGGATCGCCGAGGTGGAGCGGCGCGACGACGCGCCCGAGACCTTCTTCGTCCGCGGCTGCGGCTGCCCCCTCGCCGCCGCGGTCGCCGAGCGTCCCGAGACCTGCCGCGCCGTCGAAGAGCTGCTCGCCACGGTCACCGGCGCCGCGGTGCGCGAGCGCTGCGACCGGAGCGGGGAGCGTCCGCGGTGCGGGTTCGAGATCAGTCCTTCTCCACGTGCACGCTCAGCTGCGGGTACGTGATGACGATGCCGGCGCGGCGGAAGGCGACCAGAATCTCCTCGTTGAGGCGCCAGCGGAGCGGCATCTCGTCGCGCGGGTCGAGGATGTAGAAGAGGAGCTCCACGCGCACGCCGCTCTCGCCCAGCTCCGTCACCACCACCTCGGGGGCGGGGCGCGTGCTCACCTGCGTCTCGTCGGTGGGGACGATCGAGAGCAGCGTGCGGCGCACCGCGTCGATGTCGGCGCCGTAGTCGACGTCCACCGGCACGCGCACGCGGGTGAGCTTGCGCAGGGAGTAGTTGAAGAGCTGGGAGCCGGTGACGTCCTTGTTCGGGATGACGAGGATGCCGTTGTCCGGCGTCTCGATGCGCGTCGTGCGCAGGGTGAGCTGCCTGACGCGGCCCAGCGCGTCACCGACGCGCACCCAGTCCCCGACGCGCAGCGGGCGGTCCCAGAGGATCATGAACCCCGCGATCAGGTTCGCGAGGGTGTCCTGCGCCGCGAAGCCCATCGCGAGGCCGAGGATGCCGAGGCCGGCGATCACGCCGCCCAGGTTCAGGCCGAGCGTCGCCAGCGCCTCCACCGCGCCGAGCGTGAGCAGCGCGTAGCGGCCGACCGTCAGCACGAGGTCGATCGCCTCGGGGGCGGCGCGCGAGCGGCCGAGCAGCCCGATCCCGAAGGCCTGGATCAGCGCGGCGACCGCGTAGAAGACGACGAAGGTGAGGAGCGCCGCAGCGATCGTCGTCGCGCCGACGATGGCGCAGCCGATGGTGGCGGCCAGCAGCAGCCCGATGGTGCCGACCTGCCGCGGCGCCGTGGCGTCCTCGTCGAGCGCCAGCCGGCGGCGCGCCACGCCGCGCAGCCAGAGCGTGACGGAGAGCAGGAGGGCGACGACGGCCAGCGCCAGCAGGATGCGCGGCAGGAGCCGGACGGCGGCGATGGCCCAGTCGTGCCACCACGACGCGAGCTGCCCCGGCACCGCGTGGAGAGAGTCCCGCAGCAGCCGCTCCGCCGCGCGACCGACCGGCGACAGCCCAATGCTGTCGCGTCGCGCGGTGGAGTCCGGGCGCGGGACCTGGATCGGGAGCTGCTGGAGGGCGAGGAGCATGCGCACTAGATGCGTCGCCACGGTGCCGGTGCGCAATGCGGACTGCGGAATGCCTCATGCGGATGCGTCGCGCCATGCCCCTCCCGCACTCGTGGTCCGTCTCCCCCACCGAGGCCGCCGAGATCCAGCGGCGGATGCGCGGGCATCTCGTCATGCAGGCGCCGCCGGGGTTCGCGCCGCGGCTGGTGGCGGGGGCCGACATCTCGCTCGACGTGCCGAGCCGCTTCGCGCCCGATCGTCCCGTGGACAACCGCGCGTACGCAGGGATCGTCGTCATCGACCGCGAGACGATGGAGACGGCGGAGGAGGCGACGGCGGTCGCCGAGATCACGTTCCCGTACGTCCCCGGCCTCCTCTCGTTCCGCGAGCTGCCGGCGGTGGCCCAGGCCTGGGACGCGCTCCGCACGCGCCCGGACGTGCTGATCTTCGACGGCGCGGGCTACGCGCACCCGCGGCGCTTCGGGCTCGCCTGCCACGGCGGCGTGCTGTTCGACGTCCCGTCGATCGGCTGCGCGAAGTCGATTCTGGTCGGCCGCCACGGCCCACTCGGCGAGCGCCGCGGCTCCGCGGCGGAGCTGGTGGACCGCGGCGAGGTGGTGGGGATGGCCGTGCGCCTGCGCGACCGCGTCAACCCGGTCTACGTCTCGATCGGCCACAAGATGGACCTGCCGACCGCCGTGGAGGTCGTGCTCTCGGTGGCCGCGGGCTACCGCGAGCCGGAGACCACCCGGCGCGCGCACCGGCTGGTGAACGAGATGAGAAAGGGACTGAGGGACTGAGGGAGGGGCTGGGAGGAACAGCCCGCCCCTGTCATCCCGCACGGAGTGTCGGGACCCACTGTCCCGGCCTCGTGGCCACCCACGGCGCAGTGAGAGTGGGTCCTTCCCCTTCGCTACGCTCAGGGTCAGGATGACACCGCTCGGGACGCCCCCCTCAGTCCCTCAGTCCCTCACTTACGGCCCTGACCGCGCCTGCACGCGGTAGCGGCCGGTGCGCTGCTGGGCGAAGCTGCTGATCGAGCCGACGGCCTTCGTGGTCGAGGACGAGGCCTGCGCGCGCAGGAAGTAGACGCCTGGGGTGAGCGTCACCGTGATGCGGGAGCACCACTGGAGGCCGGTCGTGTTGACGTCGTCGTTGCGCTGGATCTGCGTGGTGCCGTCGGACTGGAAGAGCGTCAGGTCCGTGTCCTCCTCCAGCGCGAAGCCGCACGCGCCGTCGACGCCCACAGTCTCGAACGTGTAGCTGCCTGACGAGGTGATCTCCACGCGGAACCAGTCGACGTCGGACGCCGCCTCCGTGCTCTGGAGGTAGCCGCCGACCGGGAGCACGTCGGCAGTCGACGTCGTGTTGTTCGCCTCCTGCTCCGAGGGGAGGCCAACCGAGAAGGACGCCTCCTGATCAGCGCCGAGGGTCACGATCGTCGCCGGCTTGCCGGTGCGGCTGCCCGGGGCGTACGCGCTCCAGCGGCGGCCCGGTTCGGCCTGGAGGTCGTTGTTCTCGTCCTGGCCGGCGTAGACGCGGTACGAGCCCGGGTTGGAAATGGTGAACTCGTACTGTCCGCCGGCGCTGAGGCGCTTGGTCTGCAGCCGCGCGCCCGTGCTGGCGTCGAACAGCACCGCGAAGAGCCCGCGCGTGGGCGAGAGCGACTGCGTCAGGCTGTTGCGCGCGTTCAGGATGCCGGCGCCGAACGAGTCGTCGCGCCCCTCGGGGCCCACGTCCACCGCGTAGTCGAGCAGCCGCGAGCGGAGCTGCGACGCCGTGAGCCCGGGCTCCCGCGCGAGCAGGAGCGCGGCCACGCCCGCCACGTGCGGCGAGGCCATCGACGTGCCGTGGTTGACCGAGAAGATCGGCGAGCCGGACCCTGTGAAGTCCCAGTCGGTCGACCAGATGCCGAACGTCCCATTGTGGATGTTGGCGCACGGCGTGGACGCCGTCTCGGCGCCCTCGTCGCAGATGTCGCCGCCCGGAGCCGCGATGTCGACCGCCGGGCCGAAGTTCGAGTAGCTCGCGAGCAGACGGTCCGGACCGACGGCCGACACCGAGAGCACGTTGTCGTAGGCGGCCGGGTAGCTCGGGTCCGAGCTGCCCTCGTTCCCCGCGGAGACGATGACGAGCGAGCCGGCGGCGACCGCGCTGTTGATCGCGTCGCGGAGCACCGGCACGTTGCTCGGGCCCCCGAGGCTCATGTTGATGATCGGCGCGCGGCCGCCCGCGGCGGTCACCGTGCCGCCCGCGCCGTTGTCCGCCGGGAGACCGGCCGCGTACAGCACGGCCTGCGCGATGTCGTAGAACGAGCCGCTGCCGAGCGCGTTGAGCGCGCGGATCGGGCGGATCTTCACACCCCAGTTGACGCCGGTCACGCCGCTGCTGTTGTTGCCGACCGCGCCGATGGTCCCCGCGACGTGCAGTCCGTGGATGCCCGCGCCGTCGTCGCGCTTCACGCAGATGAGGTTGCCCTGGGCGTCGCTCGAGTCGACGTACGCGATCGTCAGCGTCGGGTCCGGGTCGTAGCCGTTCCCGTCGCCGGTCAGGTCCGCGTTCGTCGCCGGCGACGAGCCGCAGAGGGGCGCCGTCTGGGGGAACGAGACGAAGTCGTAGCCGTCGCTCGTCAGGTTCGCGGCGATGTCCGGATGGTCGAACCGGATGCCGTTGTCGATCACCGCGACGATGACGCTCGCGCTGCCCGTGGTGAGCGTCCACGCCTGCGGCAGGTCGATCATGCCGTAGTTCCAGCTCTGCAGGTTGCGGTACGTGTCGTTCGAGGCCACCGTCGGCGTCGGCGCGAAGTACGCCGTCGGCTCCGCCGGGCGCGTGCGCACGCGGGTCCCGCGCTCGACGTGCGCCAGCGCGTTACGCTCGACGCTCTCCACCGCCGGGTCCTGCCGCAGCCGCTCGGCGACCGCGTCGAGGTCCTGCGGGGCGACGACAACGCGCGCCGCGCGCACCGCGGGCGAGACGCCCCTCGTCGCGAAGCCGCCGCCCTGGATCCCGTCGAGCCGTGCGCGCATCGCGCGGGCAGCCGACTGCGCGGCCGACGTGCTCCGCCGCGCCGCGGCGGCGCTGACCTGCCCGCCGAGCGACGACTCGCGGAAGGTGACGATCAGCTCGTTCGCCACGTAGCGGGCGCGCGAGGCGGCCGACCGCGCGCCGAGCGAGGCCTTCCTCGGCGAGGCCGCGCGGCGCGCGCCGGTCATGTCGACCGCGAGCCGGGGCGCGGCACCACCGAGCCGCGCCGCGCGCGCGGCGCGCGCGGTCGCCGACGGGGTGCTGCCCGTGCCGGCGTTGAGCAGCGTGAAGTTGCTGGCGAGCGAGACCGTGCCGGAGATCCGGGCGGTCGAGACGATGTTGAACGCCGAGCTGGTGACCGACGTCAGGCCGGACCCGGAGGCGACGAGCGTGAAGCCGGTGCCGACGGCGCTCAGCGTCAGGTTGTTGAACGTGGCGACGCCGTTGACCGTCGGCTGCGTCAGCGTGCCGCCGAGCGTGGCGCCCGTCGGGTTGTTGCCGATCGCGATCGTGACGTTCACGCCAGACGTCGTCACCGGGTTCCCGTACTGGTCCTGCAACTGCACCTGCACATCGGCCATCGGGGAGTTCAAGAACCTGGTGGCCGGCTGCGTAATAATGGCGAGCTTGGTCGCGGGGCCTGCGACGCCGGTGGCCGTGAAGGTGACCACGTTGTTCGTGGTCAGCCCCGAGACGGTCGCCGTGACCGTGTTCGTGCCGGCGGTCGTCCCCAGCGTCCAGCTCCCGGCCGAGGCGATGCCCTGATCGTCGGTCGTGACCGTGGTGGCGCCGAGCGTGCCGCCGCCCTGGGTCACGGCGAACACCACCGTGATGCCGGGCGCGGGTGCGCCGGTGTTGGTGGTGACCTTGACCGTCGGCGGCGCGGCCACGGGCTGGCCGACGGTGCCGCTCTGGGTCGTGGCCGTGGTGGCCGCGACGGCGGACGGCTGCGCCGCTCCGATGTTGATGGCGGCGGTCGTCGCCGGGCTCACCCCCGCGAGGGTGGTGGAGGCCACGAGCGTGTAGCCGGTGCCTGGCTTGCTGATCGAGATGTCGGTGAAGGAGACGTTGCCGGCGGCCGTGTTCTGGGTGAGCGTACCACCGAGCGTCGCGGTCGACGGGTTGGTGCCGATCGCGAGCGTGATCGAGGCCGGCACGTCGGAGATGGGGTTGCCGTACTGGTCCTGCAGCTGCACGAGGACGTTGGGGAGCAGCGAGGCCGCGCTTCCGGCGAGCGGGGGCTGGACGAATGCGAGCTTCGCCGGCGCGTCGTGGACGGCGGTGGCGGTGAACTGGACCGTGTTGCCCGGGGCCGCGATCGCCGGCACGGTGGCCGTGACCTGATAGCTTCCCAGGGCGGTGCCTAGCGTCCAGCTCCCCACCGACGCGATGCCCTCGGCGTTGGTGGTCGCGCTCGCCGTGCCGAGCGTGGCTCCGGTGCCGCTCGTTGCCGTGAAGTTCACGGGCACGCCGGCCACCGGCTTCCCGCTGGCGGTCTTCACCACCACGGCCGGGACGATCGCCACCGGCTTGCCGACCGTGTCGGACTGCGTGGTCGCGACCGTGGCAGCCACGGAGGCGGGGGTGTTCGGCTCGGATCCTCCGTCGCCACCGCAGGCGAACGAGAACAGCGCGAGAGCGGCGCACGCCAGCAGCGAGCGCGAGCGACGGACGGAAGGCAGAGCCATGCTGGTCTGGGCTGGATCGTGAATCGGCGTCCGCGCGACACCGGGGGCCGCACCGGTCCGCGGGCGCGAGAAGCATCCCGCGTCGTCGCGAGGCGCCGAAAGGACCAGATGAAGACGACTATGGATGGCGCAGGGAAACAACAATATTCGAACTATCCTCAACGAACTCAAGCATTTTGGTGCGCTCTGGGGGCCAGCCTCGGCACGAGCGACAGGAAATCCGGGACGCACGACTGTCGTGTCGCCGGCTCCAGTGATTGGTTACAGGCCATCGCCCAGCCCGAAGTTCCCGACCCGACGCCGAACCGAGGTCCATGCAGCTAGACACGCTCGCCCGTCCTCTACCCTCCCGCACCAGAGTCGCGCCGACCCTGCTGGCCGTCGCCTTCGGGCTCGGCTGTACGACCGCCCGGAGCGGCACGCCAGCCGCGGCAAGGAGCAGCGAGTCGGCCCCGGCGTACGAGATCGCGTACCGCGTCTCCATGCCGAACCCGGCGTCGCACCTCTACGAGGTCCAGCTCGACCTCGGGCGGCTGAGCGGCGACTCGCTGCGGCTCCAGATGCCCGTGTGGTCGCCGGGCCGGTACGCGCGGATGGACTTCGCCCGCAACGTCCAGGACTTCGCCGCCGAGACGCCCGACGGGCGCGCGGTGGCGTGGGACAAGGCGAACGGGTCGCTCTGGCGCATTCGCACGGGCAGCGCGCGCACGCTCCGGGTGCGCTACCGCGTCTACGCGAACAACCTCTCGGGCACGTTCAGCGTGCTGGACACGGCGCACGCGAACTGGAACGGGCCGTCGCTGTTCATGTACGTCGAGGGGCACAAGCCCGATCCCGTTAGGCTCACCGTCGTGCCGCCGCGCGGGTGGCGGGTCATGAACGGAGCGGTGCCGGCGGCGAGCAGCGGCGCGCCGGCGGAGATGGAGTTCGCTTTCCCCAACTACGACGTGATGGCCGACTCGCCGACCGAGGTCGCGCCGGACTTCAGCGTCGACACCTTCACCGCCGACGGCGTGCTGTACCGCATCATGGTGCACCACAACGGCGGCGGGAACACGCCGGAGCGCCGCGCCCGCTTCCGCCGCGACGTCGAGAAGATCGTCCGCTACGAGAACCGCGTCTTCGGCCCGCCGCCCATCTCGACCTACACCTTCCTCGGCAACGCGGGCTACGACGGCTCCGACGGGATGGAGCACCTGACCTCTACCCAGATCCAGACGCGCGCCTCGTGGAGCGACGACGAGAGCGGCCTGCTGCCGCTCACCACCACCGCGTCGCACGAGTACTTCCACGTCTGGAACGTGAAGCGCGTCCGCCCGATCGTGCTGGGCCCGTTCGATTACACGACCGAGCAGTACCAGCCGAGCCTGTGGGTCGCCGAGGGATGGACGAACTACTACGGCGGGATGGCGCTGCACCGCGGCGGCGTGATCGACCGCGCGGCGCTCTACCGCAACCTGGCCGGCGTGGTGCGCTACAACCTCGAGACCCCGGGCCGCAAGCACTTCTCGGCGCGCATGTCTTCCTTTCATGCCCCGTACTACGACGGCGCCGCCGAGGGGATGGAGACGAACCGCCGCCAGACCTGGATCACCTACTACATCAAGGGCGAGGGGCTGGCGCTCCTGCTCGACCTGGAGATCCGCTCGCGCACCGGCGGCGCGCGCTCGCTCGACCACGCGCTGCGCCTGCTCAAGGAGCGCACGTGGGACGCGCCGAACGCCAGCTACTACCTGCAGGGTCGCGGCTACACGGAGGAGGATGTCGTGCGCGCCGTGAGCGACGCCGCCGGCGCGGACATGCGCTCCTGGTTCGACCGCTATGTCGCCTCCACCGACGACCCGCCGTTCGCCGAGACCTTCGCGCGCACCGTCGGCGTCGAGCTGGTGCGGAACGAGGGCGGGTACGAGCTGCGCGACATGCCCGGTGCGAGCAGCCAGCAGGTCGCGGTTCGCGAGGGGTGGCTGTCGGGGAAGTAAGCGGGATGGGGGATGGGGGAAGGGGGATGAGCTGCCGCTCGGGATCCTTCGCTTCGCTCAGGACAGGCTATCCCGAGGCACTTCATCCCCCTTCCCCCATCCCCCATCCCTCGGCTTCTGCAACCTTCTCCCGGCCGTCCCTATCTACCCTGTTGCATGGGAGCCTTGAGCCTTCGACATGACTCAGCGACCGGCGATCCGGCGCGACACGCGGGGCACGCACCACAACTCGCACTCGTGACGGACTCGGACGCGGCAGACGCGGCGCTGGCCGCGGGGCGCGACGCGTCGGCGTTCGCGCGGCTGTACGCGCGCCATTCGGCGCGGGTGCACGCGCTCGCCCGTCGGATGCTGGGGCCGGGGGAGGAGGCGGAGGACGCGACGCAGGACGCCTTCATCCGGTGCTGGGACCGGCTAGGCCAGTTCCGCGGGGACTCGCAGTTCGGGACCTGGCTGCACCGCCTCGCGGTGAACGTGATTCTTGCCAAGCGGGCGACGCTGGCGACGCGGCGCGGGCGGTACGTCGAGAAGGGGGAGGCGTGGGACGCGGACCAGGAGGCGTCGCCGCGCCTGCCGCGCCCGGAGCTCTCGATGGACTTCGAGGCGGCGCTGGAGCGCCTCCCCGGCGGGCAGCGGGAGGTGGTGGTGCTCCACGACGTCGAGGGCTACAAGCACGAGGAGATCGCCGAGATGCTCGGAATCAGCGAGGGCACGTCGAAGTCGCAGCTGCATCGCGGGCGGATGGCGCTGAGGAAGTACCTGTCGTGAGCGAGTTCCGCGTCACGGGACGCGGGATGACAATGGAGTACTCGTTATGACTGACCACCCGATTGCACAACTCTCCGCCTACCTCGACGGCGACCTCGATGCCGGGGCGCGCGCCGCGGTGGAGACGCACCTGACGCGGTGCGGCGAGTGCGCGCGGACGCTCGACGAGCTGCGGCGCGTGGCGCGGCAGGCGCGGGCGCTGCGGGAGCGCGGCGCCGAGCCGGCGCCCGCGGTGTGGGACGCGATCGCGCGGCACGTGGAGCAGGGCCGGCCGGCCGAGCGCCGGGCCGCCGCGCGCTGGCGGCTCACGCTCACCGCGCCGCAGCTGGCCGCCGCCGGGCTGCTCCTGATGATGGCGTCGGCGGGCGGCGGCTACCTGCTGCGTCCGACGGCCGACGCGCCCCGCCCCGCCGGCGCGCTGGTGGCGGGCGGCGACAGCGGAACGGGTGCGCGCACGGACACGCAGTCGCGGGTCCAGATCGCCGCGGCGGAGTCGGCGGCGGCGACGCAGGCGCCCGACTCGATCCGGCCGCGCATGCCGGGCGGGGCGGTGATGAAGCAGGTGGTCCTCCCCTGGTCGCAGTACGACGCGGCGAGCGCGGACCTGGAGCGGGTGCTGGAGGAGGGGCGCGGCAAGCTGCGCCCCGAGACGGTGCGGGCGATCGAGCAGAGCGTGGCGTCGATCGACCGCGCGATCGAGCAGGCGCGTCAGGCGCTGGCCAAGGACCCGGCGAACGAGTACCTGAGCCGGCACCTCGCCGAGAACATGAAGCGGAAGCTGGACCTGCTGCGGCAGGCGGCGGCGATCGTTCGGCAGAGCTAACGACACGGAGCCATGACAATGAGGACGCATCAGATGTGGGCCGCCCTGCTGCTGGTGGCGGTCGCGGGGGCGAGTGTGCCCGTGCCGTCGGCGGCGCAGGAGCGGGAGCGGGAGCGCAACCGCGAGCGGAATCGCACCCGGCAGCAGCAGTCGAACGAGAGCAGCCAGAACGAAAACGAGGACGACGACGCGTCGGGCGCCGCCGCCGACCGGCGGCAGGCCGGGAACGTGGACACGACGGTCTCGGTGAGCGGCGACGTGCGGATCGTGGTCACCAACTTCGGCGGCACGATCACGGTGAAGACCTGGGACAAGAACGCGGTGCGGCTGGTCGCCCGCCTGTCGAGGCGCGACTACGTGATGATGCGCGCCACCGAGTCCACGGTCCGCGTGCAGTCGGGGTCGCGGCGCGGGGTGTCGCTGGCCCAGGACTACGAGCTGACCGTGCCGGCGAACGCGGACCTCGGCCTGTCGGGTACCTACACCGACGTGGACGTGGAGGGCGTGCGCGGCGCGGTGCGCGTGGAGACGGTGCAGGGGGACGTGCGGGTGCGCGGCGGCAGCGGCGTGGTGGCGCTCAAGTCGGTGCAGGGGCACGTGTCGCTCGAGGACGCCAAGGGCACGCGCGTCGAGCTGAACGCGACGAACGAGGGCGTGCGCGTGCGGAACGTGTCCGCGGAGCGCCTGGCGGTGGAGACGGTCAACGGCGACATCGTGCTCGACAAGGTCGACTCGCCGGACGTCGAAGGGGTGACGGTGAACGGCAACATCTGGTACGAGGGGACCGTGCGCGACCGCGGGCAGTACCTCTTCGCGACGCACAACGGCCGGGTGGACGTCGGCGTGGCCGAGGGGACGAACGCCACGGTGTCGGTGGCGACCTACGGCGGCCAGTTCTCCTCCGCCTTCCCGGTGAACCGCGGCGACGACCGCCGCAGCTCCCGCCGCTTCACCTTCCAGTTAGGCAACGGCAGCGCCCGGCTCGACCTGGAGTCTTTCCAGGGCGGGATCCGCCTCCGCCGCCCCGGCGCCGCGGCGCCGCGGGACAAGGGGGAGAAGGACGAGAAGGACGGGGACGACGACCGGTAGAGACCTGCGACCTGCGATCCTTCGCTGCGCTCAGGATCGCAGGTCGCAGGTGTAGTCCGCAGCATGACACGAGAGGCCCAATGACAAAGCTGACACTGACGCTGTTCACCGCCCTCTCCCTCGTGACGACCGTTGGCCTCGCCCAGGACACCAGCGACTTCCGCTGGCGCGGGCGGATCGAGCGGGGGAAGGAGATCGAGATCAAGGGGATCAACGGGCCGGTGCGCGCCGAGCCGGCGAGCGGCGACGAGGTCGAGGTGGTCGCCGTCAGGTCGGCGCGGCGCAGCGACCCCGAGTCGGTGCGGATGGTCGTGATCGAGCACGACGACGGCGTCACCATCTGCGCGCTCTACCCGGACCCGCCCTACCGGCCGGGGCGCTGGCGCAACTCGGACCACGACCGGCCGAACGAGTGCGTGCCCGGCGACGGCGGCAACATGTCGGTCCAGGACAACGACGTGAAGGTCTCCTTCACGGTGCGCGTCCCGGCGGGGGTGGACGCGGTGCTGCGCACGGTGAACGGCAGCGTGCGGGCGGACTCGCTCCGCAGCTACGTGGACGCCTACACGGTCAACGGCAGCATCGCGATCTCGACGACGGCCGACGCCCAGGCGAGCACGATCAACGGCGGCATCACGGCCTCGCTCGGCAGCGCCCGCTGGAAGGGCTCGCTCGACTTCCGGACGCTCAACGGCAGCATCGTGATCGAGCTCCCGCCGGACGTGAGCGCCGAGCTGCACGCCCAGTCGCTCAACGGCGGCCGCATCACCGCCGACTGGCCGCTCTCCCGCACCGAGCGCGGCTCCACGATGCGCCGCCGCCGCGCCACCGCCACGTTAGGCCGCGGCGGCGCCGGCGAGCTGTGGGCGCAGACGATGAACGGAGGGATCAGAGTCGTGCGGCGCGAGTAGGGCCCGTTGTTACGAGGTGCGAGGTGCGAGGTGCGAGAGGGGCCCCGGGATGCGCATGAAGCATCCCGGGGCCCCTCTCGCACCTCGCACCTCGCAACAGCGTGGAGCAGTTGCCGCTTGGCTGTGCACCACGGAGTACGTGGAGGGCCGTGGCGGAGCACCCGCTCTCCCGTCCGTCATCCCACCCGTCACCCCACCCGTCCCTCCGTCATCCCCGCGACCGCGGGGATCCAGGGCTCGTCATCTCCGCGGACGCGGGTCCGGGGCTCGTCATCCCCGCGCAAGCGGGGATCCAGACAGGTAGTGGGTCAGTTCGAGGGCAGCCGCCGCGACGGCAACGACAACGGCAACGGCAACGGCATTTTGACAGGATGCACAGGATGGTGAACAGGATAGGTGCCCCGGGAGGCCTCCCGAGCGGCCCTCATCCTGTTCACCATCCTGTGCATCCTGTCCAAGTGCCGTTGCCGTTGCCGTTGCCGTTGCAGTTGTCGTTGCCTCAAACTGACCCACTACCTCCAGACAGACCCAGAGCCCGGCCCTGGATCCCCGCGTTCGCGGGGATGACGGACGCGCGGGGACGACCGGCGGACGGGCTCCCCGGCTCGCCGGGAGGCAGACCCACCCGGCAACGGCGCTAGTCGAACGAGTATCCGGCGAAGAGTATCTCGCTCGGCTTGCC
>DATFPD010000784.1:0-15532 GCA_035265005.1 Gemmatimonadaceae bacterium
CCGGGCGAGAGCCCGCTGGCCAGCGTGTACCGCCGGGTGCGCGCGTCGGCCCGGAAGCGGACCGGCTCCCCGCCGTCGACCACGGCGGTGAACCAGTTGTGGCTGGTGGAATCGCGGTGCTCGTCCTGCAGCTCCGCGTCGATCCCGGTCCCGCGAAACTTCATGTAGAACGTCACGCCTGCGGCGCCGAACGACACGGTCCGCCCGTCGCCGGCGTGCCTGCCCATCACCAGGATGCGCTCGTCGGCGGCGGGGTACGCGTGCGCGCCGCTCCCGTCGGCGCGAGTGTCCGTGCGCGCTGCGGCGGAGCAGCCGACGAGCAGGAGCAGACACGCGAGAAGCCGCCGGGTATTCGTCATGCGGTTGAATGGCTGGTAGTGGGTCAGTTTGAAGTGGCAGCAACGGCGACGGCATTTTGACAGGATGAACTGCGACAGGATGCACAGGATGGTGAACAGGATGCGGGCCGCTCGAGAGGCTTCGCGTCCCGAGCGGCCCGCATCCTGTTCTCATCCTGTTCATCCTGTCAAAGCAGTTGCCGCTGCCGTTACCTCAAACTGACCCACTACCGAATGGCTGATGTGAGAGGCGTCCCGAAGAGCAGGACTACACCTTGAAGAGCAGGACACGGATGAACGCGGATAGGGGCGTGCCCCTCTCCGTATTCATCCGTGTCCTGCTCTTCAGGGTGCCCCTCCGCGCCCTCCGTGGATCAGCTTCTCTTGATGGAGTCGAGAACTGCTCTAAACGGTGGCGCGGCGAGCGGCATCTATCCAGTGGGGCCTCTCCCTCCTCTCGCGAGCCCGGTGCCATGCCCTTCCCTCCGCCCAGTACCCTGAGAGCGCTGTGCATCCTCGTCCTCGGCGTCCAGTGGGCGCCGCGGGCGCGCGAGGATGCGTCGAGGATCGCGTTTGCGTCTCGCCGCGACGGGAACTGGGAGATCTACGTCATGGACGCGGACGGGGGGCACCAGACGCGACTGACCACGCGTGCCGAGCAGGACCGGTTCCCGCTCTGGTCTCGCGACGGGACGAAGCTCGCCTTCGGCTCGCAGGGGCGAAGTGGTTGGGAGCTGTGGGTGATGGACTCCGACGGCGGCAACGCGAGACACCTCTACACGGGCATCGCGGCGAAGGCGCCCCGCCAGTGGTCGCCCGACGGAACCCGGATCGTGTTCGAGTCCGACCACGATGGCGGTCGGGACATTTACACCGTTCGCGCCGACGGGAGCGGTCTCGCGCGACTGACGACCTCACCGGCGGACGACGGCGACCCGTCCTGGTCGCCGGACGGGTCGCGGATCGCCTTCTCGTCGTCTCGCGACGGCAACGCGGAGATCTACGTCATGCGGGCCGACGGCAGCGGCCAGACGCGGCTCACGCGCGACGCGGCCGCGGACGGCAGCCCGGCGTGGTCGCCGGACGGGTCGGCGATCGCCTTCGCGTCGACCCGGGACGGGGGCCGCGAGCTCTACCTCGCGCGGCCCGACGGGCGGGGGGTCGAGCGGCTGACCGTTGGTGCGTCGGCGACCAGGGACGCGCTGGCCTGGTCGCCCGACGGGTCACGCATCGCGTTTCACGCCGCGCGCGGCGACAACTACGACATCGAGGCCGTCCGCGTGGACGGACGCGCGCGCACGCGGCTCACCGCGGGGCCGTCGTACGACGGGATGTACAGCTGGTCGCCCGACGGGACGCGGCTGGCGTTCATCTCCGATCGCGAGGGCTACGATGCCATCTACGTGATGGACGCGCAGGGCGGGCGGGCGCGCCGCCTCACCGGGGACGCGTCGCTGAACCCGGCCTGGTCGCCGTGATCAGGGGATCCGCACCTCGTCCTTCGTCAGCGTGCGCGGCAGCTCGTAGACCTGCTTCACCCGCTCCGGCGTGTTGTGCGTCTCGAGCCAGTTCGACCACACCATGAACCAGCTCCAGAGCGGCTGCGCCTCGAGGATCTCGGGCTTCGGCAGCTCCCCCACCTCGCCGAGCGCGATCGGCTTGCCCCGCGCCAGCCGCAGGAGCTCGTCGTAGTCCTTCTGCTCGTAGTCGAAGTTGTAGATGTCCGTGGCCAGGACGTCCACGTAGCGCGCGCCCGGGTAGTAGAGCGCGTAGTCGTACGCCTGGTCCTTCGGGATGTCCCGCGGCCCGTTCGCGTCCCACACCCAGAGCAGGTTGTTCAGCCGGTGGTGGCGGACGAAGCGGTCGTACATCATGCGGTAGAGCTTCTGGTAGCCGTTAGGCCCCTTCTTGTCCCCCCACCAGAACCAGACGCCGTTCATCTCGTGGTAGGGGCGCCAGAGCACCGGCACGTTCGCGTCCCGCAGCTGCGCCAGGTAGCCGGCGATCCGGTCCACCTGCTGCTCCCACCGCTGGTGGAGCGGCGTGCCGGGGGTGACCAGCTCCTTCCACTGCGCGTCGGTCAGCTCGCCCTGGATGCTCGTGCTCCAGCCGAAGGGCGGGTCGTCCTGCGGGCGCCCGGCGTGCCACATCAGCGTGACGATGGTTCCGCCCTGCCAGCGGCGGATGGCCTCCTGCACGATCCGCGGGCCCGGGTCCTCGGTGCCGTTGAGGATGAAGTCCGTCCCCCACACCGCCGGCTCGGCGCCGCCCAGCTCGCGCGCCCGGTCGCTGAAGCGACCCGGCTGCTGGTTGTAGTTGTGCTGGCCCGCGAGGATGTGCTTCCCGCGCTCGGCGTACAGGTACGCCAGCAGCCGCCGCGCCTCGGGCGACGCGTCCGGATTCACGGGCGCCTGCTGCGCCGCCACCGGCATCGCAGTCAGCAGGGCGACCAACTGGAGCGAGATCAATCGCATCATCGATCGTTTGGGCGTTTCCACGGGAACAGCTTTGACAGGATTCACAGGATGGAGGGGATTCACAGGATGCCAGCCGCTCGGGATGCATCCCGGGGCCCGCATCCCGTTCATCCCCTCCATCCTGTGAATCCTGTCAAAGCCGTTCCCGTTGCCGTCACTTGCCACTGAGCACCTGCTGGGCGGCGAGGACGAGGAACATGTAGTTGGTGGCGCCGCCGCCGAGGACGTACTCGCCCTGCTGCCAGAGGAAGGGGAAGTCCTTGAGCTCCGGGAAGTCGGGGCGGATGAGCGCCGTGCCGGAGACCACGCCGCCCGGGATGTAGGACCAGTCGGCGCGGTTGGTGCCGTAGGCGGTGGTCATGGAGCGCGCGCCGACGCCTGACGCGAAGGACGCGGTGTTGGTGCCGGGGTGGACGCCGAGCACGAAGTTCAGCGCGTTGAGCATGTACTCGTCGCTCACCACGTCTGGGAAGGCGCGGTGCAGGTAGTACTGCCGCACGCCGAACTCCTGGATCCCCCACCCGGCGCCCCAGATGTACGGCTCGTACGGGACGCCGTACGGGTTCTTGCGCTGCGCCGCCTGCACCGCGGCGAAGTCCCGCGCCACCGCCTCGCGCACCGCCCGCTCGAACGCCGGGTCGCCGATCAGCGGCAGCGCGCGCCCCACCGCCCACCCCACCTGGCCGACGCGCTCGACGATCCGCGGCCGCAGGGCGACGAGCGCGTCGCGGTACTCCGGCCTGTTCGTCGTGAGGAGCAGCTCGGCCGCGGCGACCACGCGGTCGTCGAGCCCCTGCGCCGCGTCGCGCGGCTGGCGCCACAGCGCTTCGGCCGCCGCCTCGCTCTCGCGCGCGAGCGCCGGGTCGTAGCGGCGCAGCACGCGGCCGGCGATCGCCAGCGCGGCGATCCCCTTGTACTCGTGCGACGGGTTCTGCTCGGTGAACACCATCCGGTCGTCGGCGCCGCGCGTGACGGCGGGGTCCACGCGGTTGTCGGTGTTGTTCACGATGTCGCCGAGCAGGACGTACTGCTTCAGGTCCGCGTCCTGGATGCCGCGGTAGAGGCGCCCCAGGCTGCGGTAGCCGCCGAGGATCGAGAGGAGCCCGTGCTCCGTCTGCTGGAGCAGGTCCGGCTTGCCGTCCGGGACGTGGATCTGCGCCAGGCGCTGCGCCTGGTCTATCCGGGTATCGTCCCACTCGATGCCGAAGAGCTCGTACATCGACGCCAGGACGTACACCTCGTCCGCCTGCGACTCGATGCGCAGGTCGTAGTCGCCGGCGTCGTGCCAGCCGCCGCGGTCGAGCCCCGGCACCGGCTCGCCGCCGCGGAAGCGCGTCAGCGTGGACGGGCCCTGGACGTAGCCGTCGAAGTGGTTGGAGTCGGTGAACGCCATCCGCGCGTCGTCCAGATGGTCCAGCCCGTGCCAGACGCGGTAGTTCTCCTCGACCCGCATGTGGCACATCTGCGCCGGCAGGAAGTACTCGAGCGTCGGCTGCCAGACGCCGCGCGCGTACACGTCGTCGGCGATGCGGAAGGGGTGCGTGCGCGCGCTGCGGTAGCGGATGACGTACGTGCCGGGGCGCGTGACGGCGCTGAAGTCGAAGTGGCGGTAGCTGTAGCGGAGGAACTCGCCCTTCCACGCGGCGGGCTCCTTCGACAGCACCACCTCCAGGCCGCCCGCGTCGCGCACGCGCTCGAGGTGCATCACGCCGCGGCCGTCGTCCGCCGCGTCGAGCTCCACCACCGCGACCTTCTTCTGGCGCGGGTGGTAGCCGACCTGCGACAGCTGCACCACCGGCGCCGCCTTCCAGCCGGCGACGCCGTGCGGGCGCACGACCCAGTCGATGGCGTTCTTCGTCGCGCCGCCGAGGACGAGCGAGCGGACGATGAACCAGCCGTTGTAGTGCTGGTTGCGGCCGTCGTAGAGGTGGAGCTCGCCCGAGCGGCTCTCGATCGTCAGGCGCTGGAGCTCGGTCTCGGGGGCGATCGTCAGGCGCGTGCCGGACGCCAGCGGCACCGGCTGCAGCTCGCCCCAGGGGGCCCGCGTCTCGGGTCCCATCGCCTGCCGGGGGAAGAGCCCGGACGTCCCGCCGAGCGACCAGCTCTTCCCGAACAGGTCCGCGGGGTAGAGCTCGAGGTTGAACCCCACGCGCCCCACCCACTCGGCCGGGAGCGGGCGGTCGAGGTCCACCGTCACCCGCACCGCGTCCCCCTCGCCGCGCACGCGCACGGCGTAACGCAGCTCGAGCGCCGGGTAGACGATCGGGTTGAAGCCGTGCCGGTTCTTGCTCGTGTCCGGGTACGAGAGCCAGGTGACGACCTCGTTGTCGGCGCGGCGCACCTCGCGGCGGTCCTGCTGCGGCATCGGCGACCACTGCCCGGGGGTGGGCTCCAGGCGCAGGTCGCCGTTGCTGGCGACGCGCACGCCGTGCTGGATGACGCTCACGCCCCCCTGGTGGCCGTCGGGGTAGAAGTCCTGGAAGGCCATGACGTCCACCGGGCCGCGGCGGAAGTAGTCGCGCGTCGTCAGGCGGAAGGCCGGCCCGGACGGCGCCGGCCTCGCCGGCGCTGCGGGGCGTTGCTGGGCAGGAAGAAGCGCGGCGCCGAGCAGGAGGGAGACGACCGCCGCGGCGCCGAGGAAGCGAAGCAGGTGCATCGATGTGCGGTGCAGTACGTTGGGGCGGCGGTCGGACCGACGACGTCGCGAATCGCGAATCGCGAATCCGCTTTCCTACCAGTCTCCCCGGCTGTTCAGCCGGTCGGCCGCGACCTTCACGGCGTAGAGGTGCGCGTCCGGCTGGTCGTCAGGCACCGTCTCCCAGCCCTGGAGCGCCTCGCCGTACTCCTCGGCCGCCTGCCGCCGCGCCTCCTCCACCGCCGGGTGCCAGGAGTCGCCGGCCACCTCGCCGTGGGCCGTGTAGCGGAAGAGCATCGCGCCGGGGCCGTCGTCGTCGGGCACCAGCACCACGACGTCGGCCAGCGGGAGCATCTTCGACGGGTCGAGCGGGTAGCCGGCCGTGTGAGTCGCCCGCCGCTCCCCCTCGATCACGCCGACCAGCGCCATCAGGCGCGCGCGATTCGTCGCATCACTCATCGGTCGTACCTCCGCAGTATGTCATCCTGAGCGCAGCGAAGGATCTCCGGGGGCTACCGCCCGCCGGTCACCCGCACCGTGGTCTCCGCCCGGATGTCCGCCGCCGACGCCCCCACCTGGATGCGCACCGGCTCGCTTTCCACGACCCAACGATGCTGCTCGGCGCTCCAGTACGCCAGCGCCGAGGCGGGGAGTGGGAGCGTGACCGTGCGCGTCTCGCCCGGACGCAGCGAGATCCGCCGGTAGCCCCTGAGCTCCCGGATCGGCCGCTCGACCGCCGAGCCCTGGTGCTGCACGTAGAGCTGCACCACCTCGTCGCCCGCGCGCGTGCCGCTGTTGGTGACGTCGACGCTCACGGTGAGCGTGTCGGCGCCCGAGAGCGACTCGGCGCTCGCGCGGAGGTTGCGGTACGCGAACGTGGTGTAGCTCAGGCCGTGGCCGAAGGGGTAGAGCGGCCTCCCCTTGAAGAAGCGGTAGGTGCGCCCCTGGCCGGCGCGCATGTCGTAGCTCTCGAAGGGCGGCAGGTCGCTCACGTCGCGGTAGAAGGTCACCGGCAGCCGCCCCCCCGGGTTGTAGTCGCCGAACAGCACCTCGGCGATCGCGGTGCCGCCCGCCTGGCCGGGGTACCACGCCTCCAGAATGGCCGGCACCCGCCCCTGCGCCCAGTTCACCGCCAGCGCGCTGCCGTTGAGCAGCACCAGCACCGTCGGCTTGCCGACCGCGACCACGCGCTCGAGCAGTCGCTGCTGCGGCGCCGGCAGGTCGAGTCGCGTGCGGTCGCCGCCGCGGAAGCCCTCGATCTGCACCGGCATCTCCTCCCCTTCCAGCCGGGCCGTCAGGCCGAGGAAGAGCACGACCGCGTCCGCCTGACGAGCCGCCGCCAGCGCCTCCGCCTCCAGCCCGGCGCTGGGCGGCGACCAGACCAGCTCCAGCTGCGCCTCGCCGTACGACTCCTGCCCCTCGACGCGGATGCGGTAGCTCCGCCCGGCCTCGAGCTGGAGCGGCACGCTCTGGGCGAGGCGCGGGTCCGGGAACTCGCCGTCGCGCGACGGATAGACCGTCCGCACGACCGCGCTGTCGTCCAGGAAGATCGCCGCCTTCATCGTGCCGATGACGCCGACGCGGTACGTCCCGCTCACCGCCGGCCTGAGCGTGCCCGACCAGCGCACGGCGAAGTCGTTCGCGTTCATGTCCTGCCGGGGCGCCGCCTCGTGCCAGTCGGCGTCGACCGTGGTGTCGGTGCCCGTGAACAGCGGCGCGCCCTGCATCGCGCGCCCCGCGAAGAACTCGGCGCGCAGCCCGCGCGCGCCTTCCGGCGTGGAGAGCATCGCCGCCGGAATCGCGTCCAGCACCGGGAAGCCGTCGGCCAGGTCGGAGCCGCGGGCGTAGAGCACGCGCGTCCGCGGCGAGACCGCCCCGCGGATGCCGCGCAGGGGCGTCACCGGGTCCGCCGGCAGCCCGTTGTAGTTGCCGAGCAGCATCCGCCACTGGTCCGCGTTCGGCCCGATGACGGCGATCGTGCCGAGGTCCTTGCGCAGTGGGAGGGCATTGCCGGCGTTCTTGAGCAGCACCATCGACTCGCGCGCCACCTGGAGCGCGAGCGCGCGGTGCGACGGCTGGTCGAGGGTGGCGAACGGGATGCGCGCCCACCGCACGCGCTCGGGCGGGTCGAACATCCCGAGCTTGAAGCGGGCGAGGAAAAGCCGCCGCATCGACGTGTCGATCTGCGCCTCGGTGATCAGCCCCTGCCTGACGGCTTCGACCAGGTTCGGGTAGACCCGGCCGCAGTCGAGGTCCGTCCCGGTCTTCACGCCGAGCGCAGCGGCTTCGGGTGCGGTCCGGACGACCTTGTGCCGGAGGTAGATGTCGTCGATCGCGCCGCAGTCGGAGACGACGTAGCCGGGGAAGCGCCACTCGCCGCGCAGGACGTCCTTCAGCAGCATGTCGCTCCCGCAGGCCGCCTTGCCGGCGACGCGGTTGTAGGCGCACATGAGCGAGTACGCGCCGCCCTCGCGGATCCCCATCTCGAAGTGCGGGAGGTACGTCTCGCGCAGGTCGCGCTCGCTCACCACCGCGTCGAACTCGTGGCGCTCCGGCTCGGGGCCGCTGTGCACGGCGAAGTGCTTCACCGTCGCCACGGTCTTGAGGTATTTGGGGTCGTCGCCCTGGAGGCCGCGGATGAAGTGCACGCCGATCCGCCCGGTGAGGAACGGGTCCTCGCCGTAGGTCTCCTGCCCGCGCCCCCAGCGCGGGTCGCGGAAGATGTTGATGTTGGGCGACCAGATGGTGAGCCCCTGGTAGCGCCCGTGGCTGTCGTGCCGCAGGTACTCGTGGTGCTTGGCGCGCGCCTCGTCGGAGATGACGGTGGCCATGCGGAAGACGAGGCTGTCGTCCCACGTCGCCGCGAAGCCGATCGCCTGCGGGAACACCGTGGCCAGCCCCGAGCGCGCGACGCCGTGCAGCGCCTCGTTCCACCAGTTGTACTCCGGCACGCCGAGCCGCGGGATCGCCGGCGCGACGTCCTTCATCTGCGAGACCTTCTCCTCGAGCGTCATCCGCGCCACGAGGTCGGCGGCGCGCGCCTCGAAGGGAAGGTCCGGGTTCTGGTAGGGCGGGGACGCCGGCGCCTGCGTGGCCACCGGCGTCGGCTCCGGCGCGGGCGTCACGGGTATCGGCGTGCCGGCCGAGGAGCCGCAGGCCGCGAGTGTCAGGGCCAACAGCTTACCACGGATGAACACGGACAGGGGCACGAAGGAATTGTGAATGCGTGTGGAGGGGGAGGGATCCGTGTTCATCCGTGCTCCTGTCCGTGTTCATCCGTGGTAGGCTGTTCCCGCCCGCTCAGTCCGTCGTGAACCGGTACACCGTGCGCGACCGGAGCTCGGCGCCCGGGCGCAGGATGGTGGAGGGAAAGCGCGGCTGGTTGGGCGAGTCCGGGAAGTGCTGCGTCTCCAGGCACAGCCCGCCGCGGCGGCGGTAGGTGGCGCCCTCCTTCCCGCGCATCTCGTCAGGCATCATGTTGCCCGAGTAGAACTGGAGCCCGGGCTCGGTGGTGTGGACCTCCAGCACCCGCCCGCTCCGCGGCTCGCGCAGCCGCGCGGCGAAGGTGGGCGTCGCGTGCGCCGAGTCGGCGAGGACGAAGTTGTGGTCGTAGCCGCCGCCGCGCCGCAGCTGCTCGTCCCCCGCGTCGATGCGCTCGCCGACGGCGCGGGGGGCCGTGAAGTCGAAGGGCGTGCCGCGCACCTCGCGGAGCTCGCCGGTCGGGATCAGCGTCGCGTCCACCGGCGTGAAGCGCGGCGCGGCGAGCGTCAGCTCGTGGCCCAGCACGTCGCCCGCGGCGTGGCCGGCGAGGTTGAAGTACGCGTGCTGCGTCAGGTTGACGGGCGTCGGCGCGTCGGCCGCGGCGCGGTAGTCGATCGCCAGCTCGTCGCGGTCGGTCAGCGTGTACGTGACGCGCACGCTCAGCGCGCCCGGGTACCCCTCCTCGCCGTCGGCGCTCGTGTAGCGCAGCACCAGGCCGCGCGACGCGCCGTTCCCCACCGGCTCGACGTCCCACACCACGCGGTTGAACCCGCGCGCGCCGCCGTGCAGGTGGTTCGCCCCGTCGTTCGTCGCCAGCCGATGCTCGGCGCCGTCCAGGGTGAAGCGGCCGCGGGCGATGCGGTTGCCGAAGCGCCCGATCAGCGCGCCGAAGTAGTTCCTGTCGGCGGCGTACTCCTCGAGCGAATCGTACCCGAGCGTCACGTCGTCGAGCGCCCCGCTCTGGTCCGGGATCTTGAGGCTCGTGATGATCCCCCCGTACGAGATGACGCGCACCTCGACCCCGTTCGCGTTCGTGAGGGTGTACGTCTCGACGTCCTGCCCCTCGGCGGTCGTCCCGTACGGCTCCTGTCGAACGCTCGCTGTCATCTCCTCGCTCGTGTCGGGGATCTCGATCGGGAGGTGCTGCTGAATTCTACCACAGAGGCACCAAGACACCGGGGAGGGGCACACGGAAGAGACGCCCTCGCTCGGTCGGCTTTGCTGAAGAGCAGTTCGACCACAGAGGCACAGAGAACACAGAGGACGGGCACACGAAGAGAGTGTCCCCCTGCCGGGACGAGATGCCGAAGTGCTTTGGGGGACCCCCTCCCGTGTGCCCTCCTCTGCGTCCTCTGCGTCCTCTGCGGTCGATTCGCTCTTCGGCAAAGCCGACCGGCCGGGGGCTCCTCTTCGGTGTGCCCCTCCCCAGTGTCTCGGTGCCTCGGTGGTCGATTCGCTTCACCGTCCCGGCGCATATGCGTACATGCCCAACATGGTGCCGACGAAGCCGCCGGCGACTCTGGTGCTGAGGATCGTCCCGTCGAGGTCGCCGCGCAAGAGCGTCCAGTCGTTAGGGGAGTGGCCGTAGTAGAAGTCGTAGCGGCCGCCCCGCGCCTGGATGCGGAGGTAGAGCGGGGCGTCGGCGGGGAGGCGCACCGGGGCCGAGGCGACCACGGTGCCGCCGGCCGGGTCGGTCCCGCCGGCGCGCCGCTCGAGCTGCACGACCGTTCCGCCGTCGGGGGCTCGGGTCACGCCGAGGGCGTAGTAGTGCGCCTCGTTCTGGAACGCGACCAGCCCCGCCTCGTCGCCCGGCTTCGCCGGGACGTAGCGCATCGCCGCGGTGGCGGAGGCCGACGCGTGCTGCTGCCGGCGGCCGACGAACGACGGCTGGGCGGTGCTCCCCAGCTCGACCGGGCGCGCCCGCAGCGTCAGCGCGCCCCGCGGCGTGGCGAGGTCGTACCACCGCTCGCGCGGCGTGCGCATGAGCACCCAGTACGGCGCGAGCGCGGGCCCGTCGAAGTCGTCGCGGACGACGAAGTTTCCCGCCGTGGGGACCGGGGCCGCCGGCTGCGTCGGCTGCGTCGGCTGCGTCGGCTGCGCCGGGAGCGCCGGCCGGCGGTTCGCGTACGGCACCGCGGCCTCGCCCGCGAGGATGACGGGCCAGTCGTCCACCCAACGCACCGGCAGCAGGAACGTCTCGCGCCCCGTGTTGTACAGGTCATCCCCGTACGGCCTGACGCCCAGGAAGACCGCCCACCACTCGCCGGCCGGCGTCTCCACGAAGTCGGCGTGCCCGGTGCTGGTGACCGGGAAGGGGCGCGCGCGGTCGAGGTGGCGCTGGGTGAGGATCGGGTTGCCGGCGTGCGGCACGTACGGCCCGCGCGGCGAGTCGCCGCGGAAGACGACCTCCGAGTGCTCGTACCCCGTGCCGCCTTCGGCGCAGATCAGGTAGTAGCGACCGTTGCGCTTGAAGATGTGCGGCGCCTCGATCCAGATCGGCTGCTTCGACAGGTCCACGCCGCCGTCGACGATCACCTCCCGCGGGCCGACGAGCCGCTTCGCCGCC
Source organism: Gemmatimonadaceae bacterium (assembly GCA_035265005.1). Classification (GTDB taxonomy): domain Bacteria; phylum Gemmatimonadota; class Gemmatimonadetes; order Gemmatimonadales; family Gemmatimonadaceae; genus DATFPD01. The sequence continues at coordinate 11,278 of DATFPD010000784.1, forward strand.
GCGTCGTACTCCTGCATCCAGATCGCGCGGTGCCCCTCGTAGCGCGGCGTCCCGGCCGGCGGGCCGTTGTTGACCACGTAGGCCCTGCCGTCGTCGTCGAAGAAGAGCGACGGGTCGATCCCGTCGATCTCGCGGAGCCACACGGGGTCGGACCACGGGCCCGCGGGGTCGGTGGCGGTGACGAGGAAGTTGCCGCCCCGGTCGACGAGCGTGGTGATCATGTAGTACGTGCCGGCGTGGTACTGGATCGCCGGCGCGAAGATCCCGCGCGAGATCCCGGCGCCGTCCAGGTCGAGCTGCGACGGGCGGTCGAGCACGTGGCCGAGCTGCGTCCAGCTCACCAGGTCCCGGCTGTGAAAGATCGGCACGCCCGGGAAGTAGGCGAAGCTGGAGGCGACCAGGTAGTAGTCGCCGCCGACGCGCACCAGGCTCGGGTCGGGGTAGAAGCCGGGCAGGATCGGGTTCAGGTACTCGTCAGGTCCGGCGCGGACCGCCCGGTACACCGAGTCGTCGCCCCGGTACTCGAACCACTCGAAGCGCGGGTCGGACGATGCCGAGGGCACGGGCTGCGGGCTGGGGCGGACGCAGGAGAGAAGCAGGGCGATCAACGGCAGGACGCGGATGGACGCGGATGTTGCCGGGAGGCGTCCGCGTGCATCCGTGCGGACGTCCGCGTTCATTCGCGTCCTGCCGCTGCGGCATTTGCCTGGCGATGGTAACTCTCCGGCGGCCCCAGGTAGCTCGGCTTCACGCCGCCCAGGTCCACGACCAGCTTCTGGAGCACCACCCCCGGGTCGACCATCCAGAATTTGAGCACGTGCTCCCCCGGCGCGGCGAGTGTGTGCTTAGTGACCAGGATCTTGATGTTGTCGGCCACGCCCTGCTCCCAGGCGCGGTTGGAGTCCGTCCTCCCGCTGCTCGAGCCGTCGGCGTGGATGTTCACGACCTGCGGAGACTCGTCGTCGAACGAGACTGCGTAGCGCAGCCCCTGGCCGCCGGTGAAGTTGAGCGTCGGCGACAGGTACGCGCTCACGGTCACCGGCCCGCTGTCGAAGACGTGCATGCGGTACTCCAGGCGCGGCGCGTCGGCGCCCCCCGGCGTCTGGCTCGGCGCGGTCACCGGCATTGGCGTCACGCCGGACAGCGTGCGGCCGAGGTCGGGGATGCGCAGCCACGAGATGCCTGACGAGCCCACCGCGCGCGCGAAGTGCTCGGCCTCCATCGAGACGTAGCCGCTGGACTCGACGAAGCCCGCGACCTCCTCGCGCCCGGGCGAGGCCGGGTTGCGGACGACCGCCTGAATGACCACGGGGCGGCCGGCGGCGGCCGGACCCAGCGCGGCGGTCGGGCCCTTCACCGTCACCGGAACGCGGTGCGTGCCGGCCGGGGCGCGGTCCCAGTCCACGCTCACCCAGACCCGCTGCTCCTTGCGCACCGTGCCCTTCGCGGGGGAGACGACCACCCACGGCTGCCCCGTCTCGACCGTGAAGTCGATCGGCTGCTGCCCGCGGTTGTAGATGTCGATGTAGTAGCGCTGGCGCTGGTAGGCGTCGAGCTCGGGGAGTGAGGGCCCTTGATTCATCGAGGGCCTGCCGGGCCCCATGGGTGTCTGCCCCTCGAACGCCACGCCCATCTCGCCGGAAACCGGCACCTGGATCAGGTCGACGCGCGGCATCACGTTGCGCGGCGGCTCCTGCCAGTACGTGTACCCGATGTGCGTCTGGTCCATCATGTGGGCCCACTTCCCGCCGGCCAGCGTGTCGTTGTAGTAGCGCGAGAGCTCGGCGTCGCGCTCGAACAGCCGGCGGGCGCGGTCGGCCAGGTCGTTCGTGGCGGCGCGCCCCTGCCGGGCGTAGAGGCGGTTCTTCGCCGCCGTGACGTAGAGGTCGTGCAGGTTGGCGCTCGCAAGCACCGGGTGCAGCACGAGCTGGTAGTACGCGTCGCGGTGGCCCGCCGGGAGCGCGGCGGCGGCGCGCGTCGCCCGCGCCTCCAGCGCCCGCCACTCTTCGACCACGCGCTCGGCCTCGCGGTAGCTCGTCAGGCTGTAGGTCGCGGTGTCCAGCAGCTCCGGCTTCCGCCGGCCGGCGTAGCTGAGGTACGTCGTGATGATCTCGGCGATCCCGGACGCCTGCGCGGGGCCAAACTGCTGCGCCGCCCAGCGCCGCGTGTACTCGGGGAGCCGCTCGGCGGGGAGCGCGCGCGGGTCCCAGGCGTAGTCGAGGAAGAACGAGATCGGGAGCTCCATCGGCTTGAGGTCGCCGACGTTCACGATCCAGATCCGGTCGGCGCCGCTCTCGTACGCCAGGTGCATCTGCTCCCAGACCCGCGCGATGGGGTTGGTGTTGAGCCACTTGTAGTTGCGCGGGCCGCCCACGTAGTCGAAGTGGTAGTAGACGCCGAAGCCGCCGGGTCGGCCGCGGTCCCGCCCGGAGGGGAGCCGGCGGATGTTCCCCCAGTTGTCGTCGGCGAAGAGCAGCGTGATGTCGTCAGGCACCCGCATGCCCTTGTCGTAGTAGTCCTGCACTTCCTTGTAGAGCGCCCAGAGCTGCGGCGTCTCGGCGGCGGGCTTCCCCGTGACGTCGGTGATGATCGTCCGCTGGTCGGCGACGATCCGCTCCAGCAGCGCGATCGCCGTCCCCTCGGTCATCGGCATGTCGCCGTCGCCGCGCATGCCGACGGTGACGATGTTCTCGCGCGCGCCCATGCGCCGGACGCCCTCGCGCCAGAACGCCCGCAGCACCGAGTCGTTCTGCTCGTAGTCCCACGGGCCGCGGCCGTAGCGGCGCCACTCCTGCTGGGCGCGGGTCAGCGGCTCGTGGTGCGAGGTGCCCATCACGATCCCGTACTCGTCGGCCAGGCGCGGGCTGAGCGAGTCGTCGTCGGCGAACGCGTTCCCCCACATCGCCGGCCACAGGTAGTTGCCCTTCAGGCGCAGGATGAGCTCGAACACGCGCTCGTACGCCAGGTGGTTCACGCCGCCGAACTTCGCGCGCGCCCACCCGGAGAACGCGGGCGCCTCGTCGTTGATGAAGATCCCGCGGTACCTCACCGCCGGCCCGCCGCTGGCGCGCCGCCCGGGGAGCACGTACAGGGCGGCCTGCTTCCGCACCGGCACGTCGGCCCACCAGTGCCACGGCGACACCCCGATCTGCGCCGACAGCTCGTAGACCCCGAAAATCGTCCCGCGACGGTCGCTCCCCGCCACGACCAGCGCCCGCGAGACGTTAGGCATCGGGTCCGCCACCACCTGGAGCACGTACGCCTCCCACCGGCCGGCGACCCCCGAGACGTCCAGCTTCCCCTCGCGCACCAGCCGGTCGACGACCGGGCTCCGCCCGATCGTGCCGACGATGACCGCCGCGCCGCCGCCCGCGCCGCCGCCGCCCGCGGCCGGCAGCGAGTCGGCGACGACGCGCGGCTCTACCCCGGTCACCCGCCCGACGTCCAGGCGCAGGTCGTTCACCGCGCGGGCCACGCCGGGAAAGTCCCGCGAGCTCACGTAGAGCGGCGCCGAGCGCCCGGCGGCGGAGAGGGCGAAGCGCCCGGCGCCGCCCCGCGCGGAGAGGTAGGGGGCAGCTCCGCTGTCGGCGTCCTGGGCATCCAGCGGGGCGCCCGCGACCGCCAGCGCGAGGAGTGATGCGGTCAGCAGATGACCGGTGCGGCGAGACGAGCGCATTGCGACGCGGGCGGGGTCAGGCGTCCCGGGAGAGAGCGGCGGGGCGCCTGGCGAGGACGCTCAGTAGTGCGTGGAGACGAGGATGACGCCCTGGCCGTGCGCCTGCGTGATCAGGCTGCGGTCGGCATGCACACGGTCGGCGCGATGGCGCGGCGCGCACGCGGCGCAGGATAGCGCGACCAGGGCGCCTGCTGGAGCCGGTCGACCGAAGGAGGCACGCATGGGAAGTCACGGCCGAGGGTGAGACGGGCAAGTCCCTCTCGAATCATGACGCGTCCCGGCGGGACCGCAAGTGGCCCGCGCCGGGCCCCGCCTTCTCGTGCAGCTCATCGCGCACCAGCACGCGGCGGTAGGCGTCGGCCGCCTTCGGCCCCCGCTCCTCCTCGGCGTGGCGCGCGGCCAGCCAAGCCGAGTCGACGGGAACGGGAACAGCAACGGCAACGACAACGGCGACGGCATTTTGACAGGATGAACAGGATGGACAGGATGGTGAACAGGATGGGGGCCTTGGGAGACTGCACTTCCCGGGGCCCCCATCCTGTCCACCATCCTGTCCATCCTGTTCATCCTGTCAAAATG
>DATFPD010000785.1:0-4133 GCA_035265005.1 Gemmatimonadaceae bacterium
GGTGATCCCCGGGATGATCTCTCGCGCGTCGCCGTCCACCAGCTCCACCCGGCCGGCGGCGCGCAGCCGGTGGAGCAGCGCCGCGTCCTCGGGGTCGATCCCCTCGTGCAGCACCTGCCCGGTGTCGCCGACGTAGTACTCATACTCGGCGCGCTGCACCCAGACGCGGGCGCGCGGGAACAGGTCCACCCCGTCCATGTGGTCCCAGTGGATGTGCGACAGCACGACGTCGGTCACCGAGTCCGGGGCGACCCCGGCCGCCGCCACCGCGTCGGAGGGCCGCACGAAGTCGGCCGGCTTCCACCGCCCGACGAACTTGTCGCGGTAGAAGCCGGCGTCCACCAGCACCGTGCGCCCCGGCGGGCCCTGGAGCAGCCACACCATCATCGCGATGTCCATCCGCCGCGCGCTGTCGGCGCCCTGCACCAGCGCGCGCACGGGGAAGGCGGCGATGGTGGCATAGCGGATGGCGGAGACGGTGTACGTCGTGCCTGACGACGAGGCGGCGCGCGGCCGCGCCACGTCCGGGTGGCGGCACCCCGCCAGGAGGGCGATGGCCGCCACGGCGGGCCACAGTGCTCGCGGCGCCCGCCGCCGGGCCGGCCGGGCCGATGGAGGCGTCGTCACGCGACGGGCCTGTCGCGCTCCTCCAGCTCCTTCCGCAGCACCGCCAGCTCCTCCTGCAGCACCTCGAGCTCGGCCTTCAGCTCGGCGCGCTCGTCCACGCTCCTGGCGCGATTCGCCTCCAGGCGGGCGAGCGCCCGCTCCGCGTTGGCGGCGCGCTGCACGGTCAGGTCGATGGTCACCTTGGCGAAGCCGAGCAGCTTGCCCTCCTCGTTCCGGAGGGCGGTGAGCGTGATGCGCGCCCAGAAAGTCTTGCCGTCGCCGCGCACGCGCTGCCCTTCGCTCACCGACTCGCCGTGCTTCGCGGCGTCCAGCAGGTGGTCCTCCGCCGTGCCGTCGTCGGCGCCGCCGTCCGGGTAGAGGAAGCGCAGGTGCGCGCCCTCGGCCTCCTCCTTCGCCCAGCGCTTCATGAGCCGCGCGCCCTCGCCCCAGAACCGGATGATGCCGTCCGCGTCCAGAAGGAAGACCGCGTAGTCGCGCACGTTCTCGGCGAGCGCGGCGAAGGCATGGTGCACCAGCTCGGGGTCCGCGCGCCCGACCTCCGGGTCGTGCCCCGCGGCGCCGGCGCTGCGCCGCGCCCGACCGCGCCGCCTCGCCGCCTCGCGCTCCAGAGTCTCGCGGCCGGGTGGCTCGCGTTCGCCGGGGCGCCTTGGGTACTCGCTTGGCAGCCCGCCGGGGCTGCCGGTCGCGTCAAGGTCTGGCGGCGTCCGTCTCGGGTCCATGTCCGTACCGAAGGATGCGTTCGTCTCTCGCGCGTAGGATGTACGGGAGGCGCCGCTATCGCCAGTCGGCAACGAACGTTACGGACACCGCGGGCCGTCGCCGCGGCGTCCGCCATCTCACCCGCGCGGCTCGCCGAGCAGCTCGTCGAACGATGAGCGGACGGCGGCGTAGCACTCGCACGCGACGCGCTCCAGGCCGGCGCGGTCGTCCACCGTCAGGCGGCCCTGGGCGTAGTGGATGAGTCCCGCGGCCAGCAGCTCCTGGCCCACCGCCGAGATGGTGGGGCGGGTGACGCCGAGCATCTGCGAGAGGAAGTCCTGGGTGATTGGAAACTCGTCCATCCCCACCCGGTCCTGGGTGGTCAGGACCCACCGCGCATAACGCTGCTGGGCCGAGTGCAGGCGGTTGCAGGCGACCGAGCGCGTGAGGCTCGTCATCTGCGCCTGGGCGTAGCGGGTGAGGCGGTCGAACAGCACCCCGTCGCGCGACGCCGCCTGGATCAGCGCGGAGGTGGGGATCCTGATCGCCCAGCCCCCGATCTGGCACATCGCCCGTATCGGGCTGCGGGTCGCGCCCATGACGGCGGGCAGTCCGATCATCCCCTCGCTGCCGATGGTGAGGACCTCGATGATGCCGCCGTCCGCCATCTCCACCAGCTGCGAGAAGACGCCGTCCTGTGGGAAGTAGACGGACTCCATCGCACCGTTCTGCTCGTACAGCACCTGCCGCATGCGCCAGCGTTCGCGCGTGGCCACCGCGCGCAGCCGCTCCGTCTCCTCACCAGGAAGTCCCGCGAGCAGACGGTTGCCCGCCAGCTCGGGTGCGGCGCGCGCCGCACCCGAGCTGGCGGGCTCCGATGCGCTCTGCGAGTGATTCTCGGCTGACATAGTCGGCACTGCTTCCTCCAGTTCCATGCCGCCGACTCCGCCGCTTCCACGTCCTATGGAGCATGCGACCGCAACCGTCGGTAACAGGTGTAACATATTTTACATTCTTGCTAAATACTATTCAAGTATGTAAATTACCTTACAGAAGGAGCCCTGTACGCTGTCCGCAGCTCGGTTGGTTCGCCGCGTTTCGTAACGCGGCTGGGGCGCCCCACCGCCGCCACACCCGCCGCTCTCGTGGAAGTCGTATCCCACGCAGGATGCACGGGAGTGCACATGCACCATCACGCGCCGCTCGCCGACCAATCGGCTTCCCCGACAGCACCGCCGCTCGATTTCTCCCACGACGTTGGCAACGGCAACGGCAACGGCAACGGCGACGGCGACGGCGCGCGCAGAGCGCCCGGCGGCGGCAGCCTGGCTGCTCTCGCCCTGGTGCGTCCCGACGACGGGGGCGCGTCGTCGGACGGCGATGGCGCGTCGCAGGGAATCCAGAACCGCCTCCTCGGTCTGCTCGCGGTCCGGTCGAGCGCCGAGTACGGGCGGCTGCTGCCGCTGCTCGAGTCGGTCACGTTCGCGCGCGGGCAGGTGCTGTTCGAGCCAGGCGACCCCATCAGCTCCGTGCACTTTCCCGAGGGGTGCGTGACCTCGCTGATCAAGGTCCTCTCGGACGGCAAGCGGATCGAGGTCGGCACGACCGGCCGCGAAGGGCTGGTTGGGCTCCCGGCATTTCTCGACGCCGACTCGGCGCCGCTGCTGTGCGTCGTCCAGGTGCCGGGCGCGGCGCAGCGGCTGAGCGCGGCCGCGCTCCGCGAGGCGGCCTTCCCCGGCGGGGTGCTGCACTCCCTCCTCCAGCGATACGCGCAGTACCTCTTCGACCAGGCGGCGCAATCGGTGGCGTGCAACGCGCTTCACAGAGTGGAGAAGCGCTGCGCACGCTGGCTGCTCATGACGCACGACCGCGCGCAGTCCGACCAGTTCGGGCTCACCCACGAGTTTCTCGCCGCCATGCTCGCCGTCCGCCGCGCCAGCGTGTCGGGCGCGGCGGAGGCGCTGCAGCGGGCGGGGTTGATCCAGTACCGTCGCGGGAAGGTGACCGTCGTGGATCGCCTCGGGCTCGAGCGTGCCTCCTGCGAGTGCTATGCGAGCGACCGCGCGGACTTCGAGCGCTTGCTTCCGCCAGAAACGAGTGTCGGGCCGTCGGCCCCCGCGGGATGAGGTCCGATGCGTCGGACACACCGTGGCGCGCGCCGTGAACCCGCAGGTCGGCGGGTCGGGCCACCCATCCCGACCCGCTGATCCCGAGCGCGACCGCCTCGCGGCCGAGCTGGCGAGAGCGCAGCGGGAGCTGGACGAGGCGTACGCGGCCCGCGCCACCGCGGAACAGGCCAGAAACCGCGCCGAGGCCAGGCGGGATGTGGCGGAACAGGCGGGGGACCTCGCGCGGAAAGATGTTGCCTCGCTCGCGGAGGAGGTCGCCTTCCTGCGGGAGCGACTGGAAAGTGCCCGCGCGTACTTCGCGAGCGGCGTCGAGCCGGGCTGCGCGAAGCTTCGCGACGAGCGCGCGGCGCTGCTCCAGGAGATCGCCGTGTTGAACGAGGAGCTGCAGAGCCGCAGCGGGGAGTAGAGCGGCGGCCGGCCACGCGAGCTTCCCCCCGGTGGCGCGCCGCAGCTCCACGCGCGCCATTCAAAGCGCCTCTCGCTCGAGCGAGAAGCACTGTGACTCGGCGGGGAGCATCCGTGTCGATCCGTGCTTCTATCCGCGTTCATCCGTGGTAGGCCGTCCCCCGTGAGACTTGCAGCGGCGCCCTCGCCTCCGGCGTATACTAGCGGCGATCCCCCGCCCAACCTGCCCACCCGCAGGTAGTGGGTCAGTTCGAGGGCAGCCGCCGCGACGGC
>DATFPD010000786.1:0-10544 GCA_035265005.1 Gemmatimonadaceae bacterium
GGCCGCCGCGGGGCTCCGGCTGCGGAGCTGGCTCGCGCCTCGGGCGGTGGAGATCGCGTACGCGCCGTTCGAGCGCGTGGTGCCCCTGGACGGCGGGGCCTAGCTCCCGCCGGCAACCCCCGGGCGGCCGGGGGTGCCAAAGAAACTGGCTCTTTTTCCCTCTCCCCGCCGTCTTATCCCTCCGGAGACTGCAATGAGCGACACCGCAGGTCATGGCCCCACCGCGTCGGCGCGCATGAGCGCCCTGCGGCAGGACATCAAGTACACCCTCAGGTCGCTGCGCAAGCATCCGGGATTCGCCGCGCTCGTGATCCTGACGCTGGCGGCCGGGATCGGCGCGGCGACGGCGATGTTCAGCGTCGCCAACGGCGTGCTCCTGCGGCCGCTGCCGGTGCGCGAGCAGGAGCGCCTGGTGGTCGGCTGGCGCGACGACGCGCTGCGCGGCGGGCAGCGGCTGGCCTTCAGCGAGGCGATGCTCAACGACTACGCGGCCGAGTCGCGGACCTTCCAGAAGGTCTCGACGATGTCGGCCGGCCCGGTGCAGCGGTGGCCGATGGTACTCAACGGCGAGGTGTTCTTCGGCAATACGTTCCTCGTCGGCGGGGACTACTTCGAGACGCTCGGCGTCTCTCCGATGGTCGGCCGGCGGATGACGATGGCCGACGACAACCCCGGCGCCGGGATGAACGTGGTGCTCAGCCACGCCTTCTGGCAGCGGAAGTTCGGCGGGGACCCGGCGGCAGTGGGGAAGACGATTCGCTTCGTCGGCCGCTTCCACACGATCATCGGCGTCATGCCCCCCGAGTTCGACCTGCCGGCGACGACCGACATCTGGGTGCCGAAGTCGATGTTCGCGCAGCCCGGGCAGCGGCCGCAGGGGCAGTTCCTGGCGCTGGTGGGGCGGCTCAAGCCGGGCATCACGCCGGCCGCGGCGCGAGCCGAGTTCGACGGCTTCGTCCGCCGCAAGTCGACCGAGAACCCGGCGCAGATGCCGAACGCGCGCGCCGACGTGCGCTCGCTCGCCGACTACGTGGTGGGGGACGTGCGGCAGGCGGTGGTGATCCTGCTGGCCGCGAGCGCGTTGCTGCTGGTCATCGCCTGCATCAACGTCGCGAACCTGCTGCTCATCCGCGGCGCGGCGCGCGAGCAGGAGCTGGCGGTGCGAACGGCGCTGGGGGCGGGAAAGGGGCGCCTGGCCCGGCAGCTCCTCACCGAGAGCCTGGTGCTGGGCGTGGCCGGCGGCGCCGCCGGCGTGGTGCTGGCGGCGCTGGCCGTGCGCGTGCTGGTGGCCGCCGCGCCCCCCGAGCTGCCGCGGCTCGACCAGATCCATCTCGACGGGCGCGTGCTGGCGGTGGCGGTCGCGGTGTCCATCGTGTGCGCGCTGGCGTTCGGGCTCGCGCCGGCGATGTGGGCCTGGCGCACGGACCTGGGCACGCCGCTGCGCGGGGGCGGCCGCGGCGGCAGCGACGCGCGCGGCGCCCGCAGCGCCAAGCGGCTGCTGGCGGCGGGGCAGGTGGCGCTGGCGTTCATCGTGCTCGCCGGCGCGGGGCTGCTCGGCAACAGCCTCGTCAGGCTGCTCAACATCGAGGTCGGGTTCCGGCCGGAGCGGCTGACGTCGATGTTCATGATCGTCTCGGCGATCAAGTACCCGCTCAACGAGCCCAAGAAGCTGCAGGGAATGCTGGATCAGGCGCTGCAGCGCATCGGGCAGGTGCAGGGCGTCAGCGCCGTCACGGCCACGACCACACGGCCGATGGCGGGGCTCGACGCGTTCCGGGTGAACTTCGTGGCCGAGGGGCAGACCGCGGAGGCGGCGGGCGGGAACCCGATGCTGATGGGGGACGCGATCGGGCCGGAGCACTTCCGGACGATCGGCGTGCCGCTCTTGCGCGGCCGCACGTTCACCGACGCCGACCGCGACAGCACTCCGCGGGTGGCGATCCTGAGCCAGGACATCGTGAAGCAGCTCTGGCCGAACGAGGACCCGTTAGGCAGGCGCATCCGCTTCGGCACGGCGGCCGACACCGGGCAGCTCAACTGGTTGACGGTGGTGGGCGTGGCGGGCAACAGCCGCTTCCGCGACCTCACCACGCCGGCGCCCACGGTCTACGTGCCGTACAAGCAGATCGGCGCGGTGCCGCTGTACCTGCTCGTCCGCTCGAACCGGGAGCAGGGGGCGCTCGTCCCGGCGGTGCTGGCCGCGCTCCACGAGGTGGAGCCGGACTCGCACCTGCCGGAGGCCTCCAGCGTCGAGCAGATCATGTCGAGGCCGCTGGCGCGCCCGCGCTTCAACGCGCTCCTGCTGGCGATGTTCGCCGGCGCGGCGCTGCTGCTGGCGGCGGTCGGGATCTACGGCCTCATGTCGTCGCTGGTCGGCCAGCGCACGCGCGAGGTGGGGATCCGCATGGCGCTCGGCGCCCGCCCGTCCGAGGTCCGCGGCCTGGTGCTGAAGGAAGGCATGGTGCTCTCGGCCGCCGGCGCGATCGCGGGGCTCGTGGTGGCGGTCATCGGCTCGCGCGCCATCGCCGCGCTGCTGTTCGAGGTGAAGCCGGGCGATCCGGTGACGATGCTGATCGCCGGGGCCGTACTCCTCGTGGTCGCGGTGATCGCCTGCTACATCCCGGCGCGCCGTGCGGCGCGGGTCGATCCGATACAGGCGCTGAGATAAGGGCAGGGACTGAGGCACTGAGGGAGTTGCAGGGAGGGGCCAGCCCTCCCCGCAACTCCCTCAGTGCCTCAGTCCCTACAGAGCTCTTCCCGTCAGCTGCCCCACGAGGGTCCGCAGCGCCACCTGCCAGGCGAGAGGACTCCCGGGCAGGTCCTCGCGCCTCAGGGTGCGGGCGCGCTGGACGTCCTCGTCCGAGAGGATTTCCTGGGCGCCGATCGCGCTCACCGTCAGGCGGGTGCGGCGGGGGAAGATGCCCTCGGCGCCGATGCGGATCGCGCGGCCGTCGCGGTCCAGGACGGCGCCGGTGATCTGGAGGACCGAGACCGGGGTCTCGAGCGACGTGAGCCAGGGGGTGGGCATCGAGTAGTCCGTCCCCAGCTGGACTTCCTTGGCGCCGAGCAGGTTCTTCTGGCGGGTGAAGTACTGGCCCACCTCCAGCGTCAGCACCAGCGAGCGGCCGGCGCCGGCGGCGTCGAGCGCGGCGCGGGTGGAAGCCGTCCAGCTCTCCGACGGGCGGCCGACCCAGAGCTTGAGGCGGCGGCGCTCGTCCCCGGGCGTGGTCTCGCCAGCGCCCGTGCACTCGTCGGACGCGTCGGCCTCGCAGCCGAAGTGGACGTCCGGCGGCGTGCCCTGCACCGACGCGACGGAGAGTCGAGTAGACGCGCCGAGCGAATCGACGTACGCGTTCATCTCCGCCAGCAGCGCCGCCACCGCGGAGCCGCCTCCGCCGGCCGGGTCGAAGATCGGCGACTGCGAGGCGCCGCGCTGGTACGCGACCGGGAAGTGGGCAATGCGGTCGCCCGAGTCGCGCGAGACGGCGGCCCCGGCGTAGTACGGCGGGCGGTCGAACGATTTGTCGCCGACGCCGCTGCGGAAGGACGCGCCGGTGGAGGCGCAGGCGGCGGAGAACGACAGGACGAGGACGACGGCGGCGCCCGAGGCGGGCGCGAATCGGTGCGTGTGCAGGGTGCGCATGAGGGGGTGAGCGAAGGTCGACGAGCGCCGAATATACACGGCGGGCACGGGACTTGACGCCAGTGCGCGCGCGGGCAGACCACTTCCCGGAGGCTCCGTGATCACGCCGCCCATCTCGCTCACCGGCGAGTGGAGACATCTCGCGCTCGTGAGCTGGCGCGTGGACGCGGCGCTGCTCGCGCCATTCGTCCCGCGCGGCACGACGCTCGACCGGTGGGAGGGCCACCCCTACCTGAGCGTGGTCGGGCTGCGCTTCCTCCACCTCGGCGTGGGCGGCGTGCCGGTACCGCTGCACGGCGATTTCTCCCAGGTCAACCTGCGCTTCTACGTGCGGCGCGAGGTCGGCGGCGAGACGCGGCGCGGCGCCGTGTTCCTGCGCGAGCTCGTGGCGCTGCCCACGCTCACGGCCGCCGCCCGCCTGACGATTGGGGAGCCGTACGAGACGATGCCGGTCCGCTGCCGCGTCGTCTTCCATCCGGGGGAGGCGCGCGAGCCCACGGTGGTGGAGTACGCGTGGGGCTCGGGCAAGCGGGAGGGGCTCGTGACGCTGGTGGTCGAGGCCGGCTCCGGCCGCCCGCTACCGGCCGGGTCGCGGGAGGAGTTCATCGCCGAGCGATGCTGGGGGTACGCCGCGCAGCGCGACGGGAGCACGGCGGAGTACCGCGTGGAGCACCCGCGCTGGCGCGTCTGGCGCAGCGAGAACACGGTGGTCTCCGGCGACCTCGCGGCGGCGTTCGACCCGGTGTTCGCCGACGTGATGCGCGAGCCGCCCGACTCGGCGTTCGTCGCCGAGGGCTCCGCGATGACGGTGCACCCGCCGTCGACGTTCTGAGGCGCGCGGTCGGGGTGTCCACGATCATCGTCAGCTGCGCCTGCGGCGAGCGATACCACGCCGACGCCGACGCGCATGTGGGACGGCGGATCAAGTGCCGCTGCGGACGCACGCTGGAGATCCGGCCGCGCGCCGGCGTGCGGATGTCCATGCTGCCGCGAGCATCGGGCACGCTCTGGCGGCGCCTGCGGGGGCTGCTCCGCCGCGCACCGCCTGACGAGGGCGTGGTCCGCAAGGTGAAGGTCCCGCGCGCCCGCCGCGCCGCGCGTACGGGCCGGCTCGCGCGCGTGACGACGCTCGCCGACCGGGTGCTGCCGCCGCTGTCGTGGGGCTACGTGGGGGTGGTGCTGGTCGCGAGCGCCGTGCTGTGGGCGTGGGCGGACCGCTGGTGGCCGGCGACGGTGCTGCTCTTCATGGGGCGCTGGGTCCTCCTGCTGCCGCTGGCGGTGCTCCTGCCGGCGGCGGCGCTGTTCGACCGGCGGATGCTGCCGCCGCTTCTTTTTGCCGGCGTGGCGTGCATGGTGGTGGTGATGGGCTACCGGCTGCCCTGGCGGCGGCTGTTCGGCGGCGCCCGCCCCTCGGGGTACGGGCTGCGCGTGGTGAGCTTCAACGCGGCCGGCGGCCGGCCGCTCGCGCTGGACCTCGAGCCGGTGCTGGCGGAGTGGGCGGCGGACGTTGTGGCGGTGCAGGAGTGCGGGGACGAGCTCACGGCCGCGATGTCGACGCTGCCGGGGTGGCACTTCCATCGGTCGCGCATGCTCTGCCTGCTCAGCCGCTACCCGATCGAGCGCGCGGAGGTGATGGATCGGAGCGCGCTCGACGTGACCGAGCGCTCGGGGGAGGGGGGCGCCGGGGACGTGGTCCGGTACGTGATCGAGTCGCCGGGGGGCGCGGTGCGCGTGGTGAACCTGCACCTCGAGACGGCGCGGAAGGGCTTCGACGCGCTGGCCGAGCTGGACCTTCAGGGGATGCGCGACAACCTCCTGCTGCGGGACGGCGAGTCGCGCCTGGCGCGGCGCTGGGCGGACGGCTCGGTGCGCGCGCTGGCAGGGGCGTACGAGCCGCCGCTCGTGGTCGCCGGCGACTTCAACATGCCGCCCGAGAGCCGGATCTTCCGCGCGCACTGGGGCGACCTGCGGGACGCGTTCGCCCAGGCGGGGAGCGGCTTCGGCTTCACGCGCCACAACGGCTGGATCCGCGCCCGCATCGACCACGTGCTCACCGACGACCGCTGGCACACCGCCGAGGCCGAGGTCTGGCGCGACCTCGGCTCCGACCACCGGCCGCTGGTCGTCGAGCTGGTGCTCGCCGGCGGCCACGCGCGCGAAGGGCGCCACGAGTCGCGCGAGGAGCTGCCGGTCGTGCCCGAGCCGGGGCAAACGGAGAAGGACTGAGGTCAACGCCGCCCTTGCTTGACATGGTTCGCCGGCCGGGGTACCCTCCCGCCGCGACGACACGACCACCTCCGGGGAGAACTCCGTGACCGAGAGCGAGAGCGCCTGCGTCTTCTGCGAGATCCTGAAGGGTACCGAGCCTTCCAGCGTCGTCTACCGCGACGACCGATGCGTCGCGTTCCTGGACATCAAGCCGATCAACCCCGGGCACGTGCTGGTGGTCCCGTCGGAGCACGGCGCCGGGCTCTCGGACGTGAGCGAGGAGAGCGCCGCGCACATGATGCGCGTCTCGCGGAAGGTCGCCACCGCGCTCCAGGCGAGCGGCGTGCGCTGCGAGGGCGTGAACCTCTTCCTCTCCGACGGCCGCGCGGCCTTCCAGGACGTCTTCCACGTGCACATGCACGTCATCCCGCGCTGGCAGGGCGACGGCTTCGGGCTCCGCTTCAGCGACCAGTACCATTTGCGGACGACGCGCGAGGCGCTCGAGGACACGGCGGCGCGCATCAAGTCGGCGATCGAGTGACGCGCGCGTAGGCGCCCCCCGAACGCCCTCCGTGGCCGCGATCATCGGGCTGGTGCTGGTCGGGCTGGTCGCCGTGCTGTTCCTGGCGATCGGCCTGCTCGACGCGACTCGCGGCACGCCCATCACGCACGTGAGCGCGCGCGGCGTCGACCGGGGCTGGGCGCCGAGCTTCGACGACCCGCAGTTCCGGCGCAGCGTCGAGGTGCTGGTCGGCTCGCCGCTCGAGCACTGCCACCGCATCGAGCTGCTGTGCAACGGCGAGACGTACGACCGGCTGTGGGCGGACCTCCGCGCCGCGCGCCGCTCGATCACCATGCAGATGTATTACTGCAATCCGGGGAAGGTCGCGGACACGCTGCGCGACGTGCTCGTCGAGCGGGCGCGCGCGGGGGTGACGGTGCTCTTCCTGTACGACGCGTTCGGGTCGTCGCTGAAGAAGGAGTACTTCAAGGAGCTGAAGCGCGCGGGGGTGGAGGTGCAGGCGTTCCGCCCGCTGCGCCCGCGCAAGCTGCGCGAGGTGATGCACCGCTCGCACGCGCGCGTGGTGGTGGTGGACGGGCAGGTGGGGTACACCGGCGGCTTCGGGATCGACGACAAGTGGCTGGGGGACGGGCGGCACGAGGACCAGTGGCGCGACTCCAGCGTGCGCTTCGCCGGGCCGGCGGTGCTCCAGCTCCAGGCGGCGTTCGGCGCCTGCTGGGCGGAGGCGACCGGCGAGCTCATCGCCGGCGACTTGCTCTACCCGCCCACGGCGCCCGACGACGGGACCTCGTCAGGCGGCGGCGGCGAGAACAGCGCGGCGGCCTCGGGCGCGACGGTGGCGCTGCTGCACGCGGTGCCGAGCGTGGGCAGCACGCGCGCCGAGCGCTTCTTCGTGCTCTCGATCGCCGGCGCGCGGCGGCGGCTGTACATCGCCAACGCCTACTTCGTCCCCGACGACGACTTCCGGCGCCTGCTGAAGGCGGCGGCGGGGCGCGGGGTGGACGTGCGCATCCTGACCGCGGGCGCGGCGACCGACGTCAAGTCGGTGCGCTACGCCGCGCGCTCGGTCTACACCGAGCTGCTGAAGGCGGGCGTGCGGGTCTTCGAGTACCGCCCGTCGATGATGCACGCCAAGACGCTGGTCGTCGACGGCATCTGGTCCTCGGTCGGCACGCTCAACGCCGACAACCGCTCGATGGCGTTCAACGACGAGTCGAACGCGCTGATCGTCGACAAGTCGTTCGCGAGCCAGATGGAGGAAGTCTTCCGCGCCGATCTGGAGCACTCGGACGAGATCGAGCTTGCCACCTTCCGCCGCCGCCCGCTCTGGCAGCGGGTCGCCGAGCACGGCGCGCACCTGCTCCAGCGGCTGCTCTAGCTGCTTCACGGGCTCCCTCCGGGGCGCGGACAACGAAACGACGGGGCAGGCTGTCCAACCCCCGACGCGCCGCACTCGGTAGGCGTCCGGCGTCCGAGCCTTCGACCCCAACCCCCGCCTCATGACCTCCATCCTCACCGACCTCAAGTACGCGCTCCGCGGCCTGCTGCGTACGCCGGGGTTCACGATCGTCGCGCTGCTGACGCTCGCGCTGGGGATCGGCGCGAACAGCGCGATCTTCAGCGTCGTGAACGGCGTGGTGCTGAAGCCGCTCGGGTACCCGGAGCCGGAGCGGCTCATGTTCATCACGAGCCAGTTCCCGACGCTGGGGTTCGACAAGTTCTGGATCTCGCCGCCGGAGTACTTCGAGTTCCGGGAGCGGAACCGCGCGTTCGAGGAAGTGGGGGCGTACAGCATCCAGGCGTCGAACCTGGGCGACGCGGGCACGGAGCCGATGCGCGTCACGACGGGGCTCGTCACCGCGCCGCTGCTCCGGGCGCTGGGCGTGGCGCCCGAGCGCGGCCGCTCGCTCTCCGAGGAGGACAACCTGCCGAACGCGCCCGACGTCGGCCTGCTCTCGCACGAGCTGTGGCAGCGCGCGTTCAACGGCGATCCCGGCGTGGTGGGGCGCGCGATCGACGTCGACGGCACGCGGACGACGGTCGTCGGCATCATGCCGCCGCGCTACGACATTCACGACCAGGGAGTGGAGCTCTGGCTGCCGATCACGCTCGACCCGGCGAACCGGGTGCAGGGGCGCGGCAGCCACTTCCTCTACCTCGTCGGGCGGCTCAAGCCTGGCCTGACGCCGGTGCAGGGGAACAGCGACATCCAGGCGATCCTCCAGCGCTACGAGGCCGAGAACCCGCCGCCCGCACCGGGCGCCCAGGGGAACGGCGTCCACGCGCCGAACCGCACCAACCACCGCCTCCAGATGGAGCCGCTCCAGTCCGAGGTCGTGGGCACCGCTCGTAAGGCGCTGCTGGTGCTCCAGGGGGCGGTGGTGTTCGTGCTGCTGATCGCCTGCGCGAACATGGCCAACCTGCTCCTCGCCCGCGCCGAGTCGCGGCACAAGGAGTTCGCCATCCGCAACGCCCTCGGCGCCGACCGGATGCGGCTGCTGCGGCAGTTCGTCACCGAGGGGGTGCTCCTCTCGCTGTTAGGCGGCGTGCTCGGGCTCACGCTGGCCTTCCTCGGCGTGCGCGCACTGCTCAAGGCGAACGAGGACAGCATCCCGCGGTCGACCGAGGTCGGCGTGGACCCGGCGGTGCTGGCGGTGACGCTCGTGGTGGCGGTCGGAACGGGGGTGATCTTCGGGCTCGCGCCGATGATGCACCTGGGGCAGCGCGGGGTGAGCCTGGCGCTCAAGGAGGGCGGGCGCCGGAGCACGGCGACGCTGGGTCGGCTGCGGCTGCGCCGCTCGCTCGTGATCGCCGAGGTGGGGCTGGCGGTGGTGCTGGTGATCGGCGCGGGGCTCATGCTGCGCAGCTTCTGGAACCTGAT
The DNA here is from genome assembly GCA_035265005.1 of Gemmatimonadaceae bacterium. Taxonomy (GTDB): domain Bacteria; phylum Gemmatimonadota; class Gemmatimonadetes; order Gemmatimonadales; family Gemmatimonadaceae; genus DATFPD01. The sequence goes on from DATFPD010000786.1 coordinate 9,256, forward strand.
GAACGTGGACGCCGGCTTCGACCGCCGGAACCTGAGCACGTTCGGTCTCGTGCTTCCGGCCGCGACCTACCAGGATGCGAACCGCCGCGTGCAGCTGTTCAGCGAGGTCACGACGCGGCTCGCGCAGCTTCCGGGCGTGCAGTCCGCCGCGGCAATGACGGGGCTGCCGCCGCGGCGGCAGGTGAACGCAAACGACACGCAGATCGAGGGGCTCGTCCCCGGGCCAAACTCACCGCCGCAGAACGTCGACTACTACCAGTACGTGACGCGGGACTACCTGAAGACGATGGGCATCCCGCTCGTCGAAGGGCGCTCGTTCACCGCCACCGACGACCCCAAGAGCACGCCGGTCGTGATGGTGAACCAGACGATGGCGCGCATCTTCTGGCCCGACCAGAGCCCGATCGGTCGGCGGGTGAAGCCGGGCGGCCTGACCACGCCGTGGTTCACCGTGATCGGCGTGGTGAAGGACGTGAAGCAGGGCGGCGTGGAGTCCAGGACCGGGACGGAGCTGTACTTCTCCTACGAGCAGGTGCCAGGCCCCCTCGGATTTGCGCCGCGGAACCTGAACGTGGTGGTCCGCTCGAACCGCGACCCGGCCGCGCTCGCCGCCGGCATCCGCCAGACGGTGACGTCGCTCGACCGGCTGCTCCCGATCGTGCAGCTCCGGTCGATGGAGGACGTCTTCTCGCAGTCGGCGGCGCGCCCGCGCTTCCTGATGCAGCTGCTGGGCGTCTTCGCGCTGCTGGCGCTGGCGCTGGCCGCGGTCGGGACCTACGGCGTGCTCTCCTACACGGTGACCGAGCGGGAGCGCGAGATCGGCATCCGCATGGCGCTCGGCGCCGACCGTGGCAACGTGGTGGGGATGGTGCTGCGCCAGGGGCTGTGGATGGTCGTCGGCGGCCTGGTGATCGGCATCGGCGGCGCGATCGCGCTGCGCACGGTGGTGGCGTCGATGCTGTTCAACGTGCGGCCCGAGGACCCGACGACCTACGTCGCGGTCGCCGTCTTCATCGCCATCGTCGCCGTGGTGGCGAGCCTGATCCCCGCGCGCCGCGCGACGAAGGTAGACCCGATGGTGGCCCTGCGGACGGACTGAGAAGGCGATTCGCGATTCGCGATTCGCGACGGGCCCCGGGAAGCCAGTACCACGCTTCCCGGGGCCCGTCACGAATCGCGAACCGCGAATCGCCTTCTCAGTCCGTCCGCAGGGCCACCATCGGGTCTACCTTCGTCGCGCGGCGCGCGGGGATCAGGCTCGCCACCACGGCGACGATGGCGATGAAGAC
>DATFPD010000787.1:0-8069 GCA_035265005.1 Gemmatimonadaceae bacterium
CGAGCGCCGCGGCCAGCGCCGCGCCGTCCACGCGAGGTCTCACGAAGGAGGGGAGCGACACGGGGTTCAGCGTCGCCAGCAGCTCCACGCCCCAGACGGCGAGCAGCGCCCCGGCCGCCGCGCCGGCGAGCGCCAGCACCACGCCCTCGGCCAGCAGCTGGCGCGCCAGCCGCAGCCGCGTCGCGCCGAGCGCGGAGCGCAGCGCCATCTCGCGCTGGCGCCCGGCGGCGCGCGCCAGCAGCAGGTTCGCCACGTTCGCGGACGCGATCAGCAGCACGAAGCCGACCGCGCCGAGCAGGACGAGGAGCCCGCGCCGCACGCCGCCGAACAGCTCCTCGGACAGCGGCACCACGACCGCGCCGCGGTTGGAGTTGCTCTCGGGAAAGGCGGCCGAGAGCCGCGCCGCCACCGCGTCCATCTCCGCCTGCGCGCGTTCGGCCGTCACGCCCGGGCGCAACCGCGCGATTACCTGGAGCCACCGCGAGCCGCGCTCGCGCAGCTGCTCGGCGGTGCCGGTCCCAGCGGTGGGCCCGCTCAGCGCGGCCCACACGTCGGCGTTGTCGGAGAGCCCGCGGAACGCCGGCGGCATCACGCCGACGATCGTCGCCGGCTTACCGTCGACGGCGACCGCGCGCCCCACGGCCGAGGGGTCGCCGCCGAACCGGCGCCGCCAGAGCGCGTCCGAGATCACCACCACTGGATCGGCGCCCGCGGCGTCGTCCTCGGCGCGCAGCGCGCGGCCCACCGCCGCCCGCGCGCCGAGCAGGGGGAAGTAGCCCGCGGTGACGAGCTCGCCGGCCAGCCGCTCGGGCTCGCAGGCGCTCGTCGCCTGCGCGCACCCGCCCGTGAGCACGAATCCGCTGCCGCTGGACGCGGCGAGCTGCTCGAACGACGACGCCTGCGCGCGCCAGTCGTCGAAGTTCGGGTACGACACCGAGCGCCGCTGCACGCTCTCGCGCCGGATCGTCTCCCACAGCACCACCAGCCGCCCGGCCTCCGGGTACGGCAGCGGCCGCAGGAGCACCGCGTTCACGACGCTGAAGATCGTCGTCGTGGCCCCGATCCCGAGCGCCAGCGTGAGCACGGCGACCGCCGTGAAGCTCGGCGCCTTGGCGAGCGTGCGCAGGGCGTACCTCAGGTCGCGGAGGAAGGGGTCCATGAGTCGTTATGGTTGGAGACGCGACACGCGACGCTCACTCGCTCCTGAGCGCGGCCACCGGGTCCACCCGCGCCGCCCGCCAGGCCGGCACGCCGCAGGCGACCAGCGCGACCGCCGCCAGCAGCGCCGCGACCAGCCCGAACGTCAGCGGGTCGGACGCGCTGACGCCGTAGAGCACCCCCGCCAGCGCGCGCGTCGCGACCAGCGCGAGCAGGACGCCGGCGCCCAGGCCGAGCATCGTCAGGCGCATCCCCTGCGCCACCGTCAGGCGCAGCACGTCGGTGGTGCGGGCGCCGAGGGCGATCCGCACCCCGATCTCGCGCGTGCGCTGCGCCACCAGGTACGCCAGCAGGCCGTAGAGCCCCACCGCCGCCAGGACGAGCGCGAGCATCGCCACCGCGCCGACGATCGCCGCCCCGGCACGCGGCGGCAGCATCGCCCGCCCCAGGTGCTGGTCGATCGTCACCATGCCCGAGAGCGGCACCGCCGGATCGATCGCCGCCAGCTCGCGCCGCACCGCGTCGAACAGCGGCGGCGCCCAGTCGCCGCGCGCGCCGCGGGCGCGGACCACCAGCTCCACGCTCGGGAACCAGACGCGCGGGAAGGGGCGGTAGAGCTGCTGCTTGGGGTCCTCGCCCAGCTGCCGGTACTTCCCGTCCTTCGCCACGCCCACCACCTCGGCGTCGACGCCGCGCAGCGAGTCGAGGCGCAGGCGCTTGCCTAACGGGCTCTCCCCCGGCCAGTAGCGGCGCGCCAGCGTCTGGTTGACGATCACCGGCTCCGGCCCCGGGCCGGGGTCGGCATCGGCCCGCGTGAAGTCGCGGCCGTCGAGCACCGGGATGCCCATGGTCGCGAAGTAGCCGAGCCCGGTCACCGCCATCTGCACCCGCACGCCGCGGCCGTCCGCGCCCGGCGCGAAGCCCTGCGGGTAGACCTCCTGGTCCGACGAGCTCCACCCCAGCGGCATCGGGCTCACGATCGCCGCCGACCCCACCCCCGGCAGCGCGCCCACGCGCTCCACCACCCGGCGGAAGTAGGCGGCCCCGCGCAGCGAGTCGGTGCGCACGAAGCGCAGGTCGAGCGGCACCGTGAGGCCGGCGCGCAGGTCGAAGCCGGGGTCCACGCGCGCGGCGCCCCGGAGGCTGCGCGCGAACAGCCCCGCCGCGGCGAGCAGCACCGTGGAGAGCGCGAGCTGCGCTACGACCAGCGCGGCGCGGCTCCGGGACCGGCCGCGCCCGCCGCCGATCACCGACTCGCCCTTGATCGTGACCGCGACGTCCGACCCCGTCGCCGAGAGCGCCGGGGCCAGGCCGAACGCGAGCACCGTCAGCGCGGTGACGCCCGTCGCGAACAGCAGCACGCGCGCGCTCATCGGCGGCACGAGGACGAACGGGATGTCGGCCGGCGGCGCGAGGAGGCGCAGGAAGCCGCTCGCCCACAGCGCCAGCAGCAGGCCCAGCGCGCCGCCCAGCGCGGCGAGCAGCGCGCTCTCGGTCAGCATCTGCCTGACGAGTCGGCCGCGCCCGGCGCCCAGCGCCACCCGCACCGCCACCTCGCGCCGGCGGCCGGCGGCGCGCGCCAGCACCAGGTTGGCGACGTTGGCGCAGGCGACGAGCAGCACGATCGCCGCGACGCCGAGCAGCACGGCGGCGAAGAACCGCGTCGGCAGCCCGGGCTCGGGGCGCGCGTCCGCCTCGGCGTAGAGCCGGACCGAGTAGCCGCGGTCGGTGGCCGGGAAGGCGGCGCCGAGGCGGCGGGCGACGGTCGCCATCTCGGCCGTCGCGCGCTCGATCGTGGCGCCGGCGGCGAGCCGCCCGACGCCGAATAGCCAGCGGTTCCCGCGGTCCTCCAGCAGCGACGACGCCACCACCGGGCCGCGCGCCTGCGCGTACGACAGCGCGGGCACCCACACGTCGGCGGCGAAGATCGTCTCGGTCCCCAGGAACCCGGGCGGCGCCACGCCCACCACGGTCACCGGGTGCCCGTTGAGCAGCACCGCGCGTCCCACGATCCCGGGGTCGCCCCCGAAGCGGCGGCGCCAGAACCCATCGCTGATCACGAGCACCGGCGGGGCCGCGGGGTCGTGGTCCTCCTGCGCCAGGAACCCCCGCCCCAGCGCGGGCCTGACGCCGAGCACGTCGAAGTAGTTGCCCGAGACCACGTAGCCCCACGCCCGCGTCGCCGCGCCCGCCGCGGCCCCGGCGCCCAACGCGTCCCCGATCCCGAACGAGTTGATCGCCACCGCCGCCAGCCCGGCCAGCGACCCCGTCTCGCCCCGCAGCTCGGCGTAGGTCGGGTACGAGAGCGGCTGGTATTCGCTCGACGAGCGCGCGCCGTCGGCGTACGCGTACGCGCGCACCAGCCGCCCGGGCTCCGGGACCTGCGGCAGCGGCCGCAGCAGCAGCCCATCCACCAGCGCGAACACCGTCGCGTTGGCGGCGATCGCCGCCGCCAGCGAGAGCGCGGCGACGGCGGTGAAGCCGGGCGCCCGCGAGAGGCTACGAATAGCGAGCTTCAGGTCGCGCAGTAGAGTGTCCATGTGGAAGCCAGTTCGTACCGTGGCGGGAAGAGGGATGGGGGAAGGGGGATGAAAGACCACAGATCGGAGCGGTTCGTCCCCCATCCCGCATCCCACATCCCCTACTCTTCTCTCAGCGCCACCATCGGGTCCACCGCCGCGGCGCGGCGTGCGGGAATGTACGCGGCGACCAGGGCGACGGCGGACAGCAGCGCCGCGATCGACACGAACGTCGCCGGGTCGGTCGCGCTGACGCCGTAGAGCAGGTTCGCCAGCACGCGCGTGAGGAACAGCGCGCCGAGGACGCCGGCGGCGACGCCGGCCAGCACCAGCCCCATCCCCTCGCGGATCACGAGCCTCAGGACGTCGGGGCGGCGCGCGCCGAGGGCGATGCGGACGCCGATCTCGCGCGTGCGCATGGCGACGCCGTACGCGATCACGCCGTAGAGCCCCACCGCCGCCAGCACCAGCGCGACGCCGGCGAAGAGCGCCAGCAGCGTCACGCTGAAGCGCCGGCGCGCCACCGACGCGCCGAGGTAGTCGTCCATCGCCTTCACGTCGGCCACCGGCAGCTCGGGGTCGAGCGCGCGCACCTCGCGCGTGACCGCGCTCGCCAGGCGCATCGGGTCGGCGCTCCGGCTGCGGACGACGAGCGTCATCGAGCTCGACGGGAACTGCGCCTGCGCCCAGTAGATCATCGGGTTCACGACCGAGTCGAGCCCGGCATGCCTGGCGTCCGCCACCACGCCCACAATCTCGCCGTTCAGCGTGTCGTCCCACGGCATCATGATGTGGCGGCCGAGCGGGCTCTCGTTCGGGAAGACGGTGCGCGCCAGCGTCTCGTTGATCACCACGGCCTTCCGCACGTCGCGCGTCTCGCGCTCGGTGAGCGGCTCGCCCTGGAGCACCTTGATCTTCATCGTCTGGAAGTACTGCGGGTCGACGCCGCGGATGTCGGCCGTCGGGTGCTCCCCGGAGGGCGGGACGGGGCGCTCGGCTACCCAGTAGTTGGTGGCGGAGCCGAGGCCGGCGAAGGGAAGCCAGTTGATCGCGCTCGCCGCCTGCACGTCCGGGAGCGCGCGCACGCGCTCCAGCACCCGGTCGAAGAACTGCACCTGGGACTCGGGCGTCCGGTACTTCGAGCGGGGGAGCGACAGCCTGGCCGTCAGCACCCGCTCGGGGTCGAAGCCGGGACTCACCGCCGTCAGGCGGGCGAAGCTCTTGATCATGAGGCCCGCGCCGACCAGCAGCACCAGCGACAGCGCGACCTGCGAGATGACCAGCGCCCCGCGCGTCCGCCCCCCGCCGGCCGAGGAGCCGCGCGCACCTTCCTTGAGCGTGGCGTGCATGCTGGCGCGAGTGGCCTGCCACGCCGGGACGAGGCCGAAGAGCACGCCCGCCGCCAGCGACACCGCGACCGTGAACGCCAGCACGCGCGCGTCCACGGTCACCTCCTGGACCCGCGGGAGCGCCGCCGGCGCCGCCGCGACCAGGGCGCTCGTCCCCCACAGCGCCAGCACGAGCCCCAGCGCCCCGCCGGCGATCGACAGCACCACGCTCTCGGTGAGCATCTGCCTGACGACGCGCCAGGCGCTGGCGCCGAGCGCCGTGCGCACCGCGATCTCGCGCTGGCGCGCCGCGGCCCGTGCGAGCATGAGGTTGGCCACGTTCGCGCAGGCGATCAGCAGCACGAAGCCGACGACGCCGGCCAGCACCAGCAGCGCCCGCCGGATGCCGCCCACCACCTGCTCCTCCAGCGGAACGACGTTGGCCGACCAGTGGGCGTTGAAGTCCGGGAACTGCTGCTCCAGCCGCGCCGCGAGCGCCTTCATCTCGGCGTGCGCCTGGCCGGGCGTCACCCCCGGCTTGAGCCGCGCCACCACCTCCATGTAGCGCCCGGTGATCTTCCGGTAGTCGAGCGACGGGTCGAGCCCGAACGGCGCCCACAGCTCGGCCGTCGAGCGGCCGAAGGTGAAGCCCGCCGGCATGACGCCGATCACCGTCGCGGGGCGGCCGCCGAGGGTGATCTTCTTCCCCAGCACTCCCGGGTCGCCGGCGAAGTGCCGCTGCCAGAAGCCGTGGCCGAGTACGACCACGTTCTCGCCGCCGGGCGCGTCCTCCTGCGCCGTGTAGGCACGCCCGATCGCCGGCTTCACGCCCAGCACCGGGAAGAAGCTGGCGGTCGTGAGCTGGATCGGCACCTCCTCCGGCTCGCCGAGCCCCGTCAGGTTGGTCCGCCAGATCAGGTAGCCGGCCATGTCCTCGAACACGCGGCTCTGCGCGCGCCAGTCGAGGAAGTTGCCCGGGGAGACGACGTTCCGGTCGTTCTGCCTGTCCAGGTTCCGCTCGTACACCATCACCAGCCGCCCGGGGTCGGCGTAGGGCAGCGGCTTGAGCAGCACCGCGTCGACGACGCTGTAGATGGCCGTGTTGGCGCCGATGCCTAACGCAAGGGTGACCACGGCGGCGGCGGCGAAGCCGGGCGCGCGCGAGAGGGAGCGGAAGGCGTGCTTCAGGTCGCGGAGCAGGGCGTCCATGAGGGTCGGTGACTCGGTGGGGCGGGATGGGGGAAGGGGGAAGGGGGACGAACCGCGCAACCTCAGCGGTTCATCCCCCTTCCCCCTCTCCCCCGTGCGTCAGCTCAGGAGAACTGGCCAGGCGCCGGACGCGCCGCCGGCGGCGGCGCGGTCCGCTCGCCCTTGTCCAGACCGAGCGCCGCCCGGTACTCGGACACGGCGCCCACGCGGTCGCCGCGCTTCTCCAGCACCATCCCGAGGCGGTAGTGCGCAACCGCGTGCGGCGGGTCGCCCGCGCGGGGCGTGCGCTTGAGGTACGAACGAAGCGCCTGTTCAGCGCGGTCGAGCCGGCGCCCGGAGAGCGCCCCGGTGCGGCCGATCTGGAAGAGCGCGTGCACTTCCTCCGGGTGCTCCCGGACCATCCGCTCGAACTGCTCGAACGCCTTCTCGTACTGCGCGGACTCCTGATACAGGAACCCGAGGCGGTAGTGCAGGTCCAGCTCGTCCGGGTTCTCGCGGAGGCCGGCGACGTACGCGCTCTCGGCCTGCGCCCACCAGTGCTTGCTCTCGAACAGCTCGCCCATTCGCACGGCGCGCTGGTACGCGTCGGCACGCGCGGCCCCGCGCGGCGCCGTGCGAGCGTTCGCGCTCGACGGCGGCACCGGCCGCGTAGGCACGGCGGCACCCTGGCCAAGCGCAGGACGCGATCCCGCGATGGAGACCAGCGCGGCGGCAGCAATGCCCGCGACGCGCGCTCGGCCGATGGTGCCAGCTCTCGAGAGGCTCATGTGGGGGAGGGGAGGGCTCGGTTTACGCACCGTACCACAGCCTGCGCGCACCCGCTCGGCCGGACGCAGGTGCGCCATCCCCATAGGGAAGGCCCGTGCCGCTCGTGCGAGAAGTTCAAGTCGTTGCGAGTGAACGATCTACCATGTGTCACCCCCATCCCGCGTACGGTTTCCCTGCCCGGACGTGGGATGCCGCGTCCCAGAACCGGACGCCCGATGGGCGTCCGGTTCTGGGACTGCTGGGCGGCACGGCCGCCCAGCAATCCCCTCCATCAATCATTCCTCAGCGCGTCCACGGGGTTCACTCGGGTCGCGCGGCGAGCGGGGATGTACGAGGCGAGGGTCGCGATCGCCGCCAGCACGAGGGCGATGGCGCCGAACGTGACCGGGTCGGTGGCGCTCACCTCGAACAGCATCCCGCTCATGAGGCGGGTCAGCGCGAGGGCGCCGCCAAGGCCGAGCGCGATCCCGACCGCGGCGAGCCCGGCACCCTGCCGGACCACGAGCGCCAGCACGTCCCGCGGCGAGGCGCCGAGCGCCATCCGGATGCCCAGCTCCTGCGTGCGCTGGGCCACCGAGTAGGCCATCACGCCGTAGATCCCGACCGCGGCCAGCGCCAGCGCCACGAACGCCAGCCCGCTCAGCACGAGCATCGTCAGGCGCCGCTCGGCGGCCCAGCTTCCCACCACGTCCTCCAGGGTGCGGATGCTCGCCAGCGGAAGGTTCGGGTCGAGCGCGCGCACTTCCCGGCGGACCGCGGCGGTGAGCGCGGCGGGGTCGCGGTCGCCGCGGATCACCAGGAACAGGTTCCGCTGTGCGCCCCCGCCGCCGAGCGGCCACTGCGCGTGGGGCAGGTAGAGCTCGGTGCGGACCTCCGAGTCGAGTCCCTGACTGCGCACGTTCCCCACCACCCCCACCACCGTGCGCCACGCGGTGTCCGAGCCGCCGCCGAGCCGCACGCGCCGCCCCACGGCGTCCCCGTTCGGGAAGGCTTTCTTCGCGAGCTCCTCGTTGATGATGATCGCGCCCGGAGCGCGGTCGTCGTCCGCGCTCGTGAAGGCGCGCCCCCGCCGGAGCGGGATGCGCAT
>DATFPD010000788.1:0-4266 GCA_035265005.1 Gemmatimonadaceae bacterium
CGCGCGTCCCGCGTCCCGCGTCCCGCGTCCCGCGTCCCGCGTCCCGCGTCCCGCGTCCCGCGTCGGGAACCTCCCGCCCCGCCACGGGATTACCACCGGCACCCCATTCCACCCCACCCGTCGCCGGAGGCCCCGTGCGTACCGACCGCACCGACGCGACCCCCGGGCTGTCGCCGCAGGGCGCGACCCGGGCCGCCTGGCAGCCGATCTCTCCCGCCCGCGCCCGCGCGCTGACGGACGCGCGGCTGCAGCTCCACCACGCCGCGCAGCTCGCCACCGCCGCCGGCATCTCGTTCCTGCCGCCGCGGCCTGACGACAGCCACACCAACCTGGAGTGGCTCGCCGCGTCGAGTGCCCTCGCCTCGCGCGCGGTGCCGGCGGGCGGCGGGACGGCGTTCCGCGTCGCGGTGCGGGTGCCGGACCTCACGCTCCTCCTCCTGCCCGCGGCGCCCGACGGCCGGGAGCTCGAGTCGTACGCGCTCCACGGGCGCACGCTGCGCGACGCGGGCGCGTGGCTCGCCGCCGCAGCGGGGGAGCTTGGCGCCGACGCGCGCCGCTTCACCCTCGCCAGGCATTACGAGATCCCGGCGCACGCGGTGGCGCGCGGGGCGCCGTTCGACGCCGGCGCCGCCGACGACTTCGCCGAGCTGGCGCGCTGGTTCGGCAACGCCGACGGGATGCTGCGCGCGCTTGCCGCGGCGACGGCCGGCGCGAGCGAGGTGCGCTGCTGGCCGCACCACTTCGACATCGCCACCCTGATCGACGCCGGCGCGGGGCGGAGCGTGGGGGCGGGGCTGGAGCCGGGCGACGAGTCCTACGCCGAGCCCTACTGGTACGTGAGCCCCCACCCGAGCCCCGCCGCCGGCGCGGCGCTCCCGACGCTCGCCGGCGGCGGCTTCTGGCACACCGCCGGCTGGACCGGCGCAGTCCTGCGCGGCTCCGGCCTAACGCCGGACGCGTCGCGGCAGCGGGAGCAGGTGGAAGCGTTCCTCGCCTCGGCCGTGTCGGCGTGTCGGGCGCTCCGCTGAAGCCCGCGCCCACGTGGGCGGACGTGGTACCCCCGAACACCGGCTACACGTACTTCGAGCGCTGCCGGGAGCCGAGCTTCCGGTTCCGGCCCGCGGCCACGGGCTACGACCCCGTCAACGCGTCCTGGCTCGCCGACGCGGCGCTGCTCGCGTACGCCGACGAGGCCTTCGCCCGCCCGTGCTTCGAGGACGCCGGACTGAAGGCCCGGCTGATCAAGGAGAAGGGGACGGACTGCTACATCGCGGAGTCCCCGGCGTTCGTCATCGTCGCCTTCCGCGGGACCGAGCTGCCGGTGGCCGGCGCCGCGGGGGCGTTTCCGCACAACCTCTGGGAGGTCGTGGCCGACTGGCTGACGGACGCGCAGGTCGCCCTCGTCGCCGGCGCGCACGGGCACGCGGTGCATGCCGGCTTCCTCGCCGCGCTCCAGGTGGTGGAGGAGCCGCTGGCGGCGCGGCTCCAGGAGCTGCGGCGGGCCGCGCCGCGGCGCCCCGTCTGGTTCACCGGGCACAGCCTCGGCGCCGCGCTGGCGACGCTGGCGGCGGCGCGGTTCGGCCCCGCGGCCGGCGTGTACACGTACGGCTCGCCGCGCGTCGGCGACGACGCGTTCGCCGACGGCTACGAGCGCGTCGCCCCCCGGCCCGTCCGGTTCGTGCACGGGTCCGACCTCGTCACCCGCGTCCCGCTGCACGGGCGCTACTCGCCGCTGCGGCTCGCCGCCCCGGTCGGCGACTACCGCCACGTCGGCGACCCGTGGCACGTCCGCGACGACGACCGCGTCGAGCCCGGCGAGGACCCGCACTCGACTGGCACGTTAGGCAGAATACTGAGCGCGGCCCGCAAGGCGCGCGCGATCACCGCCGCCGCCGCGCGCGCCGTCGCGGCCTCCGACGCCGAGCCGCTGCCCCCGAACGACCTCCTGGACCACGCCCCGATCCACTACGCGACGCGGCTGTTCAACGCGATGGCGGGGTGAAGACAGCTGCGGCCTGCGGCCTGCGACCGACTACACCTGCGACCTGCGACCTGCGACCTGCGAGCTGCGAGCTGCGACCTGCGAGCTGCGACCTGCGAGCTGCGACCTGCGACTTAACGCCCTCGGGAGGCTCCTGGCGTCCCGAGGGTGTTAGGTCGCAGGTCCCAGGTCGCAGCTCGCAGGTGTCTTACAGCAGCTTGTCCAGCGTGATCGGCAGGTCCCTGACCCGCTTGCCCGTGGCGTGGTAGACCGCGTTGGCGATCGAGGCCGCGACGCCGGTGATGCCGATCTCGCCGACGCCCTTCGCGCCGATCGCGCTCACGTACGGGTCGTCCTCCTCGACGAAGCTCACGTCGATCGTGCCGACGTCGGCGTTCACCGGGACGTGGTACTCGGCCAGGTCGGCGTTCACGTAGCGGCCCAGGCGCGGGTCCACGTGCGTCTCCTCGAGCAGCGCCTGGCCGATCCCCCACACCACGCCGCTGATCATCTGGCTGCGCGCGGTCTTGGCGTTCAGGATGCGGCCGACGCCCCACGCGCCGACGACGCGCGGGACGCGAACCTGCCCCAGCTCGCGGTGCACGCGGACCTCCGTGAACACCGCGCCGAAGGAGTGCATGGAGTACTGCTGCTGCTCCGGCCCCGGGCGGGACTGCACCTGCGCCTCCACCGGCTGGCCGCCGTTGCGCGCGATCAGCGCCGCGAACGTCTCGCCGCGCGACGCGTCCGAGGCGAGCGACAGCCGCCCGTCGGCGGCCCGCACGTCCGACTCGCTGGCGCCGAAGAGCGGCGACGCGCGGTCGGCGAGCGCCATCTGCACGAGCTTCTGGCGAGCCGCCACCGCCGCCTCGTGCACCGCCGAGCCGGTGGAGGCCGCCGTCATCGAGCCGACCGAGGGCGGGTTCTGCGGCATGTCGGTGTCGCCGAGCTCGAAGCGCACGCGCTCGGGCGGGAGCCCCAGCGCGTCGGCCGCGACCTGCGTCATCGCGGTGTACGTTCCGCAGCCGATCTCCTGCGACCCCGCGCGCACCCACGCCCGCCCGTCGGGCAGGATGCGCGCGACCGCGGCCGCCGGCGAGCGGCGCGCGGGGTAGGTGGCCGTCGCCATCCCCCAGCCCACCAGCCAGTCGCCGTCGGCCATCGAGCGCGGCTCCGGCGTGCGGCGCGGCCAGCCGAAGCGCTCCGCGCCTAACGTGTAACATTCACGCAGCGACTTGCTGGAGAACGGCTTGCCGCTGTGCGGGTCGCGGTCGGCGTGGTTCTTCAGGCGCAGCGCGACCGGGTCCATCTTCAGGGCCACCGCCAGCTCGTCGAGCGCGCTCTCGAGGGCGAACAGCCCCGTCGCCTCCCCGGGCGCGCGCATGAACGTCGGCGAGCCGACGTTGAGCCGCACCAGGTCGTGGTCGGTCTCCAGGTTCGGAGTCTGGTAGAGGATCCGCGTCGCCATCGCCGAGGGCTCCAGCCAGTCCTCGAGCGTGGAGGTGGTGGAGACGCTGGTGTGGCGGACCGCCGTCAGCGCCCCGTCGGCGGCCGCACCTAACGTGACGCGCTGCACCGTGCGCGGGCGCCCGCCCACCGGGCCGAACATCTGCCGCCGCGTCAGCACCAGCTTCACCGGGCGCCCCACCCGCCGCGCCGCCATCGCCGACAGCATGACGTGCGACCACGGGCCGCCCTTGCTGCCGAAGCCGCCGCCGGTGAAGTGCGACAGCACGCGCACGTTCTCGAGCGGGATGCCGAAGATCCGGGCGACCGTGCTCCGGATGCTGAATATTCCCTGGGTCGAGTCGTAGAGCGTCAGGCGGTCGCCGTCCCACGACGCCACCGTGTTGTGCGGCTCCATGGGGTTGTGGTTCTCGAGCGGCGTCGTGTACGTGTGGTCCACCCTCGCCGCCGCCTCGGCCAGCCCGCGCTCGACGTCCCCGCGCGTCGTCCTCTTCGGCTCGTTCCCGGTGGGGTGCACCGCCGAGCCGGGGGCGCGCGGCCCGGTGGCCATGTCGAGCTGCGCCGGCTCGGCGGCGTACGTCACGCGCACCAGCCGCGCCGCCTCCATGGCGTGCTCGAACGTGTCCGCGACGACGACGCCGATCGGCTGCCCGTTGTAGTGGACGCGGTCGTCCTGCATCAGCGTCGGCACGCGCGTCGGCGGCGCCGGACGCGCCCCCTGTCCCCCCTGCCCGGACTGGCTCGACGCGCCGCCCTGCGGCTGGCCGCCCTGCTGCTGTTGTCGTTGCGGCGGCGGCTGCTGCGCGCTGTGCGGGCGC
>DATFPD010000789.1:0-7461 GCA_035265005.1 Gemmatimonadaceae bacterium
CGGGGGCGAGACCCCGCACGCGCTCTCGTACGACGACGTCCGGGAGACCATCCGCTGGTATCCGGCCGGCGATCCCCCGCCCACGGGAACGTTCGTGCCCTGGCGCTTCGAGCGCACGCGCGAGGGCGAGCTGGGCATGGACGCCGACCTCTTCGGGTCGCGCGCCGGCGTCGAGCTCACCTGGCACCGGTCGCTCTCCCGCAGCCTCCTCCTCATCGACCGGTCGGGGTACCCACGCCCGATTGCTGACCAGAGCGGTCGTTCACGCACTTCGGGCGTGGAGGGGCGGCTCTTCGGCCAGATCCTCGAGCGGCCGGGCTTCCGCTGGGACGCGTCGCTCGCCCTGTCGGCCAGAAGCCAGCACATGCTCGGCCCGTCGATACCGCTCTGGTCGCAGCCGAACTTCGGCGTGCGGGAGCAGCCCGAGTCCGGGTATCCCATCGGGGCGCTCTGGGTGCTGCCGTACAGCTTCGCGGACGCCAACGGCGACGGCATCATCGCGTACGAGGAGCTCTCCCTGCCGAATGGTATTGGCGGCTACGTATACCGCGGGCCGGTGGACCCGACGCGGGAGGCCGCGCTCCAGTCCACCCTGCGGCTTCGGCGCGGCGTCCAGCTCTCGGCGCTCGTGGACCATCGCGGCGGGATGTGGAAGGTGAACGCCACCGGCATCCAGCGGTGCTGGTACAAGGCCTGCCGGGCGGCGCAGGACCCGGCGACCCCGCTCGACGAGCAAGCGCGCGCGGTCCTCGCCATGTACGGCGGCGGCGCGCTCGGCTTCGTGGAGGACGCGAGCTTCACCAAGCTCAGAGAGGTGGCGGTCGCCTTCGACGCCCCCGCGCGCTGGGCGGCGGCGGTCGGCGCCGGGTCGCTGCGGGTCACCGTCGCCGGCCGCAATCTGGCGACGTGGAGCAGCTACGGCGGACCGGACCCGGAAGTCGGAAGCGGCGGCACGCTCTTCCCCGGCGCGATCGACGAGTTCACGCAGCCGCTCCCGCGCTACTTCACCGCGCGCCTGACGGCGAACTGGTGAGCCGGGTGCGGGTCTGAAAGCATTCGATTAACCTTAGGGGGCGCCGATGCTGGCGCCCCCCACTCGTTCGCTCTCCCCGCCATGAAGTCGAAGTCCTCCCGCCCCGCGCCCGCCGCACGGCCGCTGGTCGTTCTCCTCGCGTGCTCGGTACTCGGCACGTCGCCCCTCGGAGCCCAGCGCCCGGCTGACCGCGACACCGGCGCCGTAGACTCCGCTCCCGCCCTCCCACGCGGCGCCGCCGCGAGCGTCCTGGATACGACAACCGCGTCGTTCCGCCGTGCCCCGACCCTGTCGGACGCGCTCTCGGCGCGCACGCCGGGGCTCTCGGTCTGGCGGTCGAGCGGCGCGGTCGCCGCGGGCTCGCGGCTGTTCCTGCGCACGCCAACGAGCATCCTCGGCGGGGGCGAGCCGCTCGTCATCGTGGACGGCGTGCTCGTGGAGTCGGAGCAGCTGTCGCCGGGCGTCTCGCGGGGCGACGTCCGCACGTCGCGACTCGACGACCTGAATCCGGACGACATTGCGAGCGTGGAGGTGCTGCGGGGGCCGGCCGCCGCGGCGATCTACGGTAGCGCCGCGTCAGGCGGCGTGCTCGTCGTGACCACGAAGCGCGGCGCGGCCGGACCGACCCACTGGCAGGCGTTCGTCGAGGGCGGCGCAAACGCCGCGAGAGGGTTGCCCTCCAACTTCCGTCGGACGGGGATCACGACCACGAGCGGCACGCCGACGAGCGTGGATTGTCCGCTCGTGCTCGCCGCTCGAGAGCTGTGCGAGCCGGGCGCACTGAACAGCGCCCGCGCGGTGGAGCCCGGACGGGCGGGCGGCCCGAACGCGCGCCTCGGGGCGGGGGTGGCGGCCTCGGGAGGCGGCGGCCTGCTGACGTACTACGCGGCCGCGAAGACCGAGCGCGATGCCGGGCATTACGACGCGAACGGTGCGCGGCGGACCAGCCTGCGCGCGAACGTGTCCGCGCGTCCGCTGTCGCGGCTGGACGTTGCCGCCACCGCGTTCCTCAGCGACGGTCGCGCCGATCTTCCGCTGGAGTCGAGCATCCTGCGCCGCGCGATCGTGGCGCCCTGGCCGGGGTCCAACGCGCTGGAGCTGGCCAGCTACCCGGAGCGCTACTTCTCCACCCGAGCGACGCAGGAGGTGCGTCACTGGGGCGGGTCGCTCTCGGCGCGGCTGCGCCTGGCGAGCTGGCTCACCGCGTCGGCGCTCGAGGGAATCGACCGCGTGCGCCGGGACGAGGGGATGCAGCTGCCGGGGCTCGTCCGGAGCTCGCAGGACGGAGGCTTCTACCCCACCGACTACACGCGTCTGACAGACGACTCGAGCGGCGGCAGAACGCGCATCGGGACATCGAGATTCGACGTCACCGCCCGCTTCGCGCTGCCGGCGCGCGTCGGCACGCAGACGTCGGTCGGGTTCATGAGCGAGCGCGCCCGCTTCCGCGAGGGCATCTCCACGTGGACCGGCGGTGGCGACACCTACTACGACATCGCTTGCGACTGCACGCAGGAGTTCCGCGGGGGGACGTCGCGGTCACTCGAGGTGCACCCAAGGAGCACGTCGTACTACGCCCGCCAGCGGCTCGCCTGGCGCGGCCGCGTGCACCTCGGCGGCGGCGTGATCCGCAGCGAGGAGCGTCCGCTCGAAGCACGCACGTATCCGTTCGCCGACGCGGCGTGGGAGGTGGGCGACGAAGGCTTCTTCCGTCCGATGCGGCGCTGGGTCGGCGGGCTGCGCCTGCGGGCGGCGCAGGGCGAGGTAGGCGGAGGGGGGCTGTTTGGTGGGGCGTTCGACGCCGCGCTGCAATCCTCGTTCTTCCTTGCGGCCGTCGAGTCCTGGCGCCCCGAGCGCACGAGGGAGAGCGAGTTCGGCTTCGACGCTTCTGCGGCCGGTGACCGCGTGACGCTGTCGTTCACGCGGTACCAGCGCACGTCGCGCGACCTGTTCATCTCCATCCGCGTCCCGAACCCGTTCGGTTACGGGACCGTCCTGCGCCAGGGCGGGGCGCTCACTGGGCGCGGCACCGAGGTGGAGCTCGGGGCGCGGCTCGCCAACAGTGCCCGGCTGCGCTGGGACGCGACGCTCGGCGGGAGCTTCACGTCGAACCGCATCTCGGACCTCCCGACGGCGTCCTACACCACGCCCACCGACTTCGCGCTCCCGGTCGTGCAGGCGTTCCGCGTCGGCGATCCGCTCGGCGCAGCGCTCGGATCGACGTACAGCTACGCCGATCGCAACGGCGACGGACTGATCGGCCTCGACGAGGTGACGATCCCGAGCTCGGCGAGCTTTCTCGGGTCGCCGCTGCCGACTCGCGAGCTGATGCTCGGCACGCGCGCCACGCTGGCCCGGCGCGTCACGCTGTTCGGCGCGCTCGACTACCGCGGCGGGCACGAGAAGCTCGATCGCACCCGCTGGGAGCGCTGCGCCGGCACGCGGGTCCCGACCTGCCGGGACGCCCTCGACCCCGCGACGTCGCTCGCGGATCAGGCGGCGGTCGCGGCGAGCGCCACGGGGTACGCGGCGGGCTCCCGCTCGGCCGCGGGATTCGTCGAGGACGCGAGCTTCCTGCGGCTGCGCGAGCTGGGTGCGTCGGTGGCCCTGCCCGACCGGTGGGCGGGCGCCGTCGGCGCGCACGGGGCCTCGCTCGAGCTCACGGGCCGCAACCTGGCCACGTGGACGCGCTACCGCGGGCTCGACCCGGCGCTGTGGGGCGGCGGCACGCTCGGCTTCGTCGACAATTACGCGCAGCCGACGATGCGGCTTTACACGATGCGGCTGACGCTGGATTGGTGACCCCGATGACCAGGCGGTTCGTCACGGCGGTTCCCGCGGCGCTGCTCGCGCTGTCGTTAGGCCCGTCCGCCGCGCGTGCGCAGTCGGCGCCGGGCGCGCGTCGCGATTCGGTCCCCGTCTCGTTCGGCGTCTGGCGGCCGCGCTCGACGCTCGGCGCGTCCGCCGGGACGGTCGACTCGGCGTCGGGGCGCGCGTCGCCGGCGGCGCCGCCGCGGACCCTCTCGGAGCTGCTGACGGCGCGCGTCGCCGGCCTGTCGGTCACGCGGACGAGCGGCACCTCCGGCGCCGCGGCGCGGCTTCGCGTTCGCGGGCGAAACACCATCTTCGGCGCGGCCGAGCCGATGGTGGTCGTGGACGGCATCGTCGCATCCGGGGAGGAGCCCGGCGTCGACTCGCTCCTCGGCGGCGTGCGCACCTCGCGCCTCGACGAGATCGCGCCCGAGGACGTGGAGCGCGTGGACCTGCTGCGCGGCCCCGCCGCGGCGGCGCTGTACGGCGCCAACGCGAGCAACGGCGTCCTGGTGATCACCACGCGGCGCCCCGCCCCGGGGCCTCGACGCGTGCAGAGCTTCGCCGAGACGGGCGCCGTGGACCCGGTGCCGAATTTTGGCGCGAGCTACTGGCGATTCGGCCAGAATCCGGCCTCCGGGCGAGCGTGGGACTGCGCGATCGACCAGGTCGCGGCCGGCGCCTGCACGCCGGACTCGCTCGTGCGCTGGGCGCCGTTCGCCGGCACCGGCGTGTTCGGCGTGGCGCCGCGTGTGGCCGCCGGGGCGAGCGCCCAGTGGGGATCGAGCGCCGTCGCGTACCGCGTCTCGGGGCGGTACGAGAACGAGCACGGGGCGCTGGCGCCGAACGCGCTCCGCCGCCTGGGCGGACGGGCGAGCGTGACCGCGCGTCCTTCGCGCACGGTCGATCTGTCGGTCACCGGCGGGGCCCTGCGCGGCAGCACTGACCTCCCCGCCGAGCGCGACATCCTGCTTCGCTACCTGATCCGGCCGCCCGCGGGCACCATTCCGTTCGAGCTGCGCGAGCGCCCGCTCGCCTACTACGACACGCCCATCACGCAGGACTCGCGGCGCATCACGTGGGGCGCCCGGGCCGGCTGGCAGCCGAGGGAGTGGCTGCAGACGTTCGCGTCCTACGGGCGCGACCAGACGGCGCACGACGAGTCGCGCGCGGTCCGCTACCGCCTCGAGGCGACCAGCCCCTACGTGCCCGCGGCCGACTTCTTCGAGCGACGCAGGCGCGACGGAGACGCCGGCTACGCGACGGCGGCCCTCGGCGCCGCCGCGACCTTCCGTCCGCGCCCGTCGCTGGAGTCGGTCACGCTCGTCGGCGCGCATCGCGTCAGGCGGCGGACGTCGCGCCACACGGCCGACAGCACCGGGACCGTCTTCGCAGACGACAACTTCGGCGACGCGTGGGGCGTCAGCAGGTCCGGGCAGTGGGACCGCCTGGTGGCGCTGGGGGTGTACGCCCAGCAGCGGCTGGCCTGGCGCGACCGCGTCTCGCTCGGCGCCTCGCTGCTGCGCGCGGCGTCGAGAAACGAGTACGCAAAGCCGCTCGACAGCGAGGGCTACTTCCCGTCGGCGGACTTCACATGGACGCTGCGGAACGCCGACGCGTCGGCGGCTCGCGAGTACCCGTGGCTGGGGAGCGTCCGCCTGCGCGCGGCGACCGGCGAGGCCCCGCACGCGCTCACCGGGAGCGAGCTCCGCGACGCACTTCCGCGCTCGCTCGTCTACCAGGATCCACCGGCGAGGTCGACCGCCGAGTGGATGTTCGAGCGCACGCGGGAGTCGGAGCTCGGCGTCGCGGCCGAGCTGTTCGCGGAACGCGCGCACCTGGAGCTGACCGGCTACCGGTCGGAGGTCCGCGACCTGTTCCTCGTCAGCGCCGTCGCCATCGGCCAGCGGCGCGGCGACGATTCCTTCGGGGCCCGCACGTCAGGGTTCGAGGCGCAGCTCGCGGCCTCACTGGTCGAGCGCCCGCGCCTTCGCTGGGACGCGGCGCTCGCGGTGACCTTGAGACGCGAGCGCATGCTCGGGCCGTCGGTGGACGCGGGGTCCGAGTCGGGGTGGGGCGTGGTCGAACAGGCAATGGAGGGCTATCCGACGGCGGGGATCTGGGTGCGGCCGTACTCGTACGCGGACGCGAACGGAGATGGCATCGTCGACGCTGCCTCCGTCACGGTGGCCCCGCCGTTCGAGTACCGCGGCCCGGTGGACCCGACGCGCGAGGCGTCGCTCCAGACGAGCGTGCGGCTCCTGCGCCGCGTCGAGCTGTCGGCGCTGCTCGACCACCGCGGCGGCCACTCGAGGGTGAACGGCACCGAGGCGCAGCGCTGCTGGTGGCGCACCTGCCAGGCCATCCAGGATCCGGCGGCGCCACTGGCCGAGCAGGCGCGGGCCGTGATCTCGGCCTACGGCGGATTCGTCGAGCGCGCGAGCTTCACCAAGCTGCGCGAGGTCGCGCTCGCCGTGGACGCGCCCGCGCGATGGGCGACCGCGCTCGGCGCCTCGTCGCTCCGGCTCACGGTGGCGGGGCGCAACCTGGTGACGTGGACCAATTACTCGGGCGCCGACCCGGAAGTCGGCGACGGCGGAACGCTCTTCCCGGAGTCGGTCGACCTGTTCACGCAGCCACTGCCGCGGTACGTGACCGCCCGCCTCTCGGCGTCCTGGTGAGGCGGCGCGCCCGCGCCCGCGGAGCGTCGAGCGCAGGTTGACGCTGTGCGCCGAACCGGGCGCTGCCTTGAAGTGGGGCAGTGACCGACACATCTTCTTTCAGTCCGCCGCGCGGCCCGCGAGCAGCGCTCGCCCGCCGGGCGGCATCGGTGTGGTCGTGCGGTTGCAACCTTCGTAATCGGGGTGGCGTTGTCGGAGTTCGCGTTTCGAGACGGGATCATGGACCGCATTCGGCTGCGCGAGCCGCGGTTCCACGAGCAGGCGTACCTGTTCGTGCTGGCCGCGCTGGAGTACTGCCAGACGCGGCTCACCGAGCGCCGGCACATCGCCGGGCGCGAGCTCGCCGCGGCGTGCCGCGAGCTCGCGCTCGAGCGCTACGGCGTGATGGCGCGGCCGGTCCTCGAGTTCTGGGGCGTGCGCAGCACGGCCGACATCGGCGACATGGTCTTCACGCTGGTGGAGCTGGGGCTGCTGATCAGCGCCCCGAGCGACAACCGGGACGACTTCCAGGGCGTGTTCGAGTTCGACCAGGCGTTCGAGCGCGAGTATCCCTGGAGCCGCGCGCTCTCCGGGTGAGCGCGTTGCCGGCGCCCACGCCGCGCCGCCTCGCGCCTCCCTGGCCGGGCGCGCACATATCCTGCAGCCGAGTACCATCCCCGATCAGGAGGATTGGTGACCGCCTCGCCCGACTTTCCCGACTGCCAGAAGTGCGGCAAGGGATCAATGCTTCCGCTCAGCGACTACGGCCGAGACGGAGCCCCCATCACCTACAAGGCGTGGGTCTGCAGCAATCCGGACTGCGGCTTCAACATCCGCATCGACAACGGCGAGATCAGCTTCGGCCGCTCCGTGAGCCAGTCGCACAAGTAGCCCGGTGACGCGTACCGGACGTGCGGGGCGGGGGCGCGGCGACATCCGATCGACTGTGGAGCGGCG
>DATFPD010000790.1:0-6252 GCA_035265005.1 Gemmatimonadaceae bacterium
GCCTGCGTGCCCCCCTGCACCATGCCGACGAGGCCGGCCAGGATGTAGAAGTGCGTCGCCGTCTTCATGTAGTAGCCCAGGACGCTGATCCCGACGTAGACCATGAGCCCCAGGAAGATCGACTTCTTCGCCCCGATCTTCCCGGCCAGCGCCCCGAACAGAAAGGTGAACGGGATGCCGACGAACTGCACGATCAGGATCGCCGCGATGAGGGCGCCGCGGTCGATCCCGAGCTCCCTGCCGTAGGCGGTGGCCATCTTCTGGATCGTCGAGATCCCGTCGTTGTAGATCAGGAACGCGATCAGCATCAGGAACGCCTGCTTGTAGCCGCGCAGCTCGCGGAAGGTCTCGAACAGACGCGTGAACGCCACCTTCACGATGTTCTCGCGGCCGCTCTCGTCCTCTTCCAGCTTCGCCGGCGGCTCCGACACGCGGCGGAAGAGCGGGAAGGAGAAGAACAGCCACCACGCCGCCACGCTGAGCATCGACAGGCGGGTCGGGAGCGACGCCTGGTCGGGGGTCAGGTTCGGCCCGGTGGGGAGGCCGAAGAGCCCCGGCTTCAGGATCATCAGCAGGTTGATCGCCAGCAGCACGCCGCCGCCGATGTAGCCGATCGCGTAGCCGGCCGTCGAGACGCGGTCCGTCTCGTCCTCGCTGGCGATGTGCGGGAGCAGCGCCTCGTAGAACACCGTCGCGCCGGCGGCGGCGATGGACACGAGGATGAACAGCACCGAGGCCAGCGTGATGTCGCCGCGGTTGATGAAGAACATCCCCGCGCAGGCCAGCAGCCCGACGAACATGAACGCGCCGAGGAGCTTCTTCTTCGCCCCCGCGTAGTCGGCGATCGCGCCGAGGATCGGGGAGATGAGCGCGACGATGGCGATCCCGATGCTGTTGGAGTTCGCCCAGTACTGCTGGGCCACCGATCCGCCGACCTCGGCGCCCGCGAAGTCGATGAAGAAGATCGGGAAGACGGCCACCATGATGGTCGTCTGCACGGCCGAGATGGCCCAGTCGTACATCGCCCAGGCGCGCAGCTCAGGGCGGTGGAGGCCGAGCTTGTCGAGTATTCGGGGCATCGGAGCGAAGGAGCTATCAGCGATCGGCGATCGGCTGTGTGATGACGCAGGGAGGAGCGGCGCGGGCGACTCACAACTGACGACCCCGGCGCGATATGGGCACGCGCCGCGCGCTCTTGAGCTTGCGCCTCACGATAGCCCTTCGCCAGGGCCCCCCACATGCGTCAGCCGACGTATCCGCCGACGTAGCAACGCCTAACTGCTTACGCTGATGGCTGATAGCCCTACCCCGCCCCGAACACGCACTGCGCGTACCCCAGCACCCGCTCGCCGTCCCTGAGCGCGGTAGGGGTGGGGCGCCAGCCGGCGGCGACGCGGGCGTCGAGCAGCTCGCGGCTGGTGGGGCGGTGGCTCCAGACGGCGACCGCCGTCACGGAGCCCAGTCAGGTCGTGTCGTAGACCAGGTACAGCCCGTCCCGGTAGCGCACGACGACGTCGTGCGTGTACTCGTCCTGCGTCACGATCTCCTCGACGTCCGACGCGGCCGCGGACCGGGTCCAGGCCAGGACGCGCTCGAGCGTCGCGTGCGGGGCGACCTCGGCGCGCACCGCGGCGAGCGCGTCGGGTGGCAGGGCCGCGTGGTTGGTGAGTGGTGGCATGGAGGTCGGCCTCAGTCGCTTTAGTCCCGTTCCCGATTACATTTCCGTCTCATGCGCGCCTTACGAATGCTCGCGGTCGCGGGTGTCGCGGCCGGGCTCTCCAGCAGTGGGTGCGAACGGCCGGGTCCGCCGGCGAAGCAGGACAGCGTGGCGCAGGGCGTCCCGACCCCGGCCACGCCATCGACGCCGGTCGCGGACAGCCTGGGGTGGGAGGAGAGCGCCGGCTCGGTGCTCCTCGTGGCCGACTCGGCCGCCCAGAGCGCGGAGGTGGTCTTCCCAGAGCTGGACGACAGCGCCCTGGCGTCGACGACGCGCTTCGACGCGGCGCGCGTGCGCAACGTGCAGCTCGACCTCTTCGCGCGCGCCGGCAAGGTGGGGGAGACCTCGATCCCGGCGACGGCGGAACTCAAGGCGGGGGGCGACCAGGCGTCGGGCGGGGACCCCGGCGAGCCGGACGATTCGGCCGACAGCGGCGACGGCGGGACCGGGGGCGGCTGCGCCGTGTGGCCGACCGTGCGCGTGCCGGCCGCCAGGGCGCCGGCCTCCCCGGGCGGGGCGTGGACGGTGGCCTTCCTCCACGGCCGCGCCGAGGCGGTGGCGCTCGACTCGATCGAGGGGATGAAGCGGGCCGACTCGGCGCGCTTCGCGGCCGAGGTGGCGCGCATCGCCTCGGCGATACCTAACGACACGGCGCAGTCGTTCTTCGGGCTGCCGTTCGAGGTCCGCAGCGCCTTCCGCTTCCGCGCCGCGCCCGGCGTCGACGCAGTGGTGGCGACGGTGGTGCGCAAGATCGGCCAGGAGGCGAACCCGCGCGAGCAGCACACGTTGTTCATCGCCGAGCGCGACAGCGGCAAGACGAGCGGCCCGTACCGGCTCGCCTACGTGGACCGCACCTCTGGCGGCGAGGACGTGGTGGAGTCGCGCGAGGTCCTGGCGGCAGTCACGCTCGGCACGCGCCGCGCCGCCACGCTCGTGCTCGGCCGCCACTTCTACGAGGGCTGGGCCTACGCCCTCCTCGAGCGCACGGGCCCGCGGGCCTGGCGCGTCCGGTGGAACAGCGCGTACGCGGGGTGCTGAAGGGCAGGGACTGAGGCGCTGAGGGACCGAGGGAGAAGAACGAGGGGAACCGCCCGTCCCTGTCATCCCGCGCGGGGCCTGTCCTGAGCGCAGCGAAGGATCGGGGCCCACTCTCCCGGTCTGGTGGCTGCCCACGGCGCGGTGAGAGTGGGTCCTTCCCCTTCGCTACGCTCAGGTCAGGATGACACCGCTCGGGACGCCCCGTCCCCTCCCTCAGTTCCTCAGTCCCTCAGTCCCTCAGTCTCTGCCGTCCTCTTGACGCCATCCCGCCGCCGTGCCACTCTACCCTTAGAACACACGGGGAGCGTACTGGGATGAGTCCATCGGACGAGGCGCTGCCGCTGCTCAAGGGGACGCTCGACCTGCTGGTGCTGAAGACGCTGAGCTGGGGGGCGATGCACGGGTTCGGCATCGCGAGCTGGCTGGAGCAGTACACCGACGGGGAGCTCGCGGTGGACGACAGCGCACTGTACCAGGCGCTGCACCGCCTCGAGGGGCGCGGGATGGTGGACGCGGAGTGGGGGGTGAGCGAGAACAACCGCAAGGTGCGCTACTACCGCCTCACCGCCGCCGGGCGGCAGCGGCTCAAGGGCGAGACCGCCACCTGGCTGCGCTACACGCGCACGGTGACGGACATCCTCACGCTGAGCGCCCGCCCGGCGTGACATCGGCACTCGGCGCTCGCCCCGACACGGGCGCCTGCGGCGCCCCTGCGGGGTGACATGAGTGGCGGACCTGTCATCCCGCAGGAGCGACCGCCGCAGGCGGGCGCGAGTGTCGGGACGAGTCCCCCTGACCGAGTCCCCCACGAGACGGGAGCTCGCCATGCGCAAACAACCTTACCGACGGCTGTTCCGCCTTCGCGCGCGCGACGTGGCGGCGGAGGTGGACGACGAGATCGCGGCCCACGTGCAGATGCGCGTCGAGGACCTGGTGCGGCGCGGGTGGGGCGCCGAGGCGGCGCGGGCGGAGGCGGTGCGGCGCTTCGGGGACCTGGGCGAGGCGCGGCGCCGGCTGCGCGCGACGGCGCGGGAGCGCGAGGGGAGGATCCGCATGCGCGAGTGGCTGGAGTCGGTACGGCAGGACGCCGCCTACGCGGTCCGCCAGGCCCGGCGGGCGCCGGGGTTCACGGCGCTGGCGGTCCTCACCTTCGCGTTAGGTATCGGCGCGACGACGGCCGTGTTCACCGTCGTCGACGGCGTGCTGCTGCGGCCGCTGCCGCTCGCCGAGCCGGAGCGCCTGCTGTCGCTCCAGTCGGTGGACTCGTCGGGCGGGGCGTTCCCCGCCGTCTCGGTCGCGAACTGGCTCGACTGGCGGGAGCGGAACCGCACGCTGGAGGACGCCGCCGTCTACTCGCGCGACTTCCCGACGCCGGTGCTGGACGAGGGCGGCGGCCTGCTGGTGGCGGGGCGGCAGGTCTCGGGGAACTTCTTCGCCGTGGTGCGCCCGCCGATGCTGGTGGGGCGCCCCTTCACCGAGCAGGAGGCCGAGGCGCGCGCGCCGGTCGCGGTCGTGGGCGAGCGGCTCTGGCGGCGCGTGCTGGGCGCCGACCCGCGGCTGGCGCGGCCGCTGCACATCGGCGACCGCGCGTACACGGTCGTCGGCGTCGTCGCCGACAGCCGGGCCTTCCCGTCGGGGACCGAGCTCTGGACCACGGGGCCGCTGCCGAAGAACCGCGGGCCGTTCCGGAACTACATCGGCCACAGCGCCGTCGGCCGGCTCAAGCCCGGGGTGACGCTCGCGCAGGCGGACGCCGACCTGGACGCGATCGCCGCGGCGATCCGGGCCGAGGAGCCGGGGACGCTGTACTCGTACGGCGTGGGGGTGTTCCCGCTCCGGACCGCGCTGGTGGGGGACGTCTCGGCGTACCTCTCCGTGCTCCTGGGCGCGGTGGGCTTCGTGCTGCTCATCGTCTGCGCGAACCTGGCCAGCGCGAACCTGGCCCGCGGCACCGCGCGCGCGCACGAGATGGCGGTGCGGGTCGCGCTCGGCGCCGGCCGCGGGCGGCTGCTGCGGCAGCTGCTGGTCGAGCACACGCTCCCCGCGCTGGCGGGCGGCGCCGCCGGCGTCTGGCTGGCGGTGGCCGGCGTGCGGGCGTTCCTGGCGTCGTCGGCGGCCGAGATCCCGCGCGCGAGCGAGGTCGGCGTGGACGTCCGGGTGCTGGCGTTCGCGCTGGTCGTCTCGGTCGTCGCCGGCCTCCTGTCGGGGCTGCTGCCGGCGCTGCAGGCGTCCGGCCGCGGCTCGCTGCGCAACGCGATCGCGCTGGGCGGGGGGCGCGGGGCGGTGCGCGGCGCCCGCACGCTCCCCGGCGCGGTGCTGATCGCGGCCGAGATCGCGCTGGCGCTGGTGCTGCTCGCCGGCGCGGGGCTCCTGATCCGCAGCTTCCGCACGCTGCTCGGGCGCGGGCTCGGCTTCGACAGCCGCGGGATGGTGATGGCGGACGTCACGCTGTCGCCGCGGCGGTACGCCGACTCGACGCGGTCGGTGGCGTACTGGGAGGCGCTGCTCGCTTCGTTAGGCTCGGTCCCCGGGGTGACGGCGGCCGGGGCGGCGAACTGGGTGCCGCTCGGCAACTCGGGCACGAGCTTCGTCGAGCTCGCCGACCGGCCGGGGGAGAAGGTGCCCGGCGCCGGCTACCGCGCGGTGAGCGACGGCTACTTCCGCGCGCTCGGCGTCCCGCTCCTGAGCGGGCGCTTCTTCGGGCCCGGGGACGTGCTGGGGTCGGAGCGGGTAGCGATCGTCAACCGCGCGGCGGCGCGGCTCTACTGGCCCGGCGAGCCGACCCCGCTGGGGCGCTCGCTGCGCACGCCGGGGATGGAGGGGCTGCGCCCGGCGTGGCTGACGGTGGTCGGCGTCGTCGGCGACGTCAGGCAGGGGGGGCTGGAGCGGGACCCGGCGCCGGAGGTGTACGTCGTCTACCGCCAGGTGCCGATGTGGGCGCGGTCGATGACGGCGGTGGTGCGCGGGCGGCTGCCGGCGGAGCAGCTGGTGGGCGTGGTGCGGCAGCGCGTCCGGGCGCTGGACCCGCAGATCGTGACCGACGTCGAGCCGTTCGCGGCGCGGCTCGACCAGTCGATCGCCGAGCGCCGGCTGATCATGTCGCTGCTCGCCGGGTTCGGCGCGTTCGCCCTGGCGCTGGCGGCGATCGGCGTCTACGGCGTGCTGTCGTTCGGCGTGGCGCAGCGCACGCGGGAGATCGCGGTGCGCGCGGCGTTAGGCGCGGAGCGGGGCCGCCTGCTCCGCCTGGTGCTCGGCGGGGCGCTGCGCGTGGTCGCCGCCGGCGTCGCCGCGGGCCTCGTGGGCGCGTACTTCCTGACGGCGCTGGTGCGGACGATGCTGGTGGACGTGCGCCCCACCGACCCGCTGTCGTTCGCCGCGGCGACGCTGATCCTGGTCGCCGTAGGGCTCGCCGCCGGCTTCGTCCCGGCGTGGCGCGCGGCCCGGGTGGATCCGGCGGAGGCGCTCAGGGTGGGGTGAGAGTGCTGCGTGCTGCGTGC
>DATFPD010000791.1:0-5837 GCA_035265005.1 Gemmatimonadaceae bacterium
CGCACCCGCCTGCACGACACCACCGCGTCCCGAGCCCGCCTTCGCGACGATCTTCAGTCCGTGGTACTGCTCGCTCCAGTTCTGGTTGTAGATGTTGTTGTCGTGATTGCCTGACGAGGAGACGCCGACCTTGAAGAAGTCGTTGTACGGCGGCTGCATCATCGCCGCCGCGGTCAGGAAGCCGCCCCCCGAGTGGCCGTAGATGCCGACGCGGTCGACGTCGATCCAGCGGTGGCGCGCCGCCAGCTGCTCGATCCCCGCCTTCTTGTCGGCCAGCGCGTAGTCGCGGAGGTTGTAGTAGCCGAAGCGGTGGTACGCTTGCGAGCGCAGCGGGCTCCCGCCGCGGTTGCCGATCTGGATGACGATGAAGCCGAGCTGCGCCAGCTGCTGCGGGACGTTGCTCCCGTTGAAGGTCGCGTTCACCGACTCCGTCTGCGGCCCCGGGTAGACGCTGGCGACGATCGGGTACTTCCTCGTCGAGTCGAAGTCGAACGGCTTCCACATGTTGCCGTAGATGTCCGTGACCCCGTCGGCGGCCTTGACCACGAACGACTCCGGCGGCCGCCACCCCATCTCCTTCAGCCGCGCGACGTCCATCTCCTCGAGCGGCATCACCACCCGCCCGGTCGACGCGTCGCGCACGACCGTGGTCGGCGGCGCGTCGGGGCGCGAGTAGCTGTCCACCGCGTAGCGCTTCGACGGCGACAGCGTCTCGGCGTGGAAGTAGGCGCCCTCGTCCACCAGCGCGAGGCCGCCGCCGTCGGCGTTCACGCGGTAGAGATGCTGGAAGTACGGGTTCTCCCCCGCCTCGCGCCCGTAGCCCGTCAGCCACACGATCCCGCGCGCCGTGTCGATCTGCACGACGCTCTCGGCGTGCCACGCCCCCGACGTGAGCGGGCGCTTGAGCGTGCCGTCGTTGCCGTACAGGTAGAAGTGCCCCCACCCCGAGCGCTCGGACCACCAGAGCATGTCGCCGCCGCGGCGCACGTAGCGCACCGGGCGCGTCTCGATCGACGCGTTCTCCACTGCCTCGACGATCAGCGGCTTCACCGCGCCCGAGGCCAGCTCCACCTCGACCAGCTCCAGGTTGCGCTGGAGCCGGTCGCGCCTGACGAGGCGCAGCCGGTCGTGACCGGCGCTCCAGTGCACGTCCATCAGCCGCTGGTCGCGCCAGCGCTTGACCCCCACCGGCGCCAGCGACTTCTCGCCGCGGCGGTAGACGTAGAGCTCCTGCTGCGGGACGCTCTCCTCCCCCGGCATGGCGTAGCGGTACGACGTCAGCGTCGGCCGCGGGTTCGCCAGCGCGTTCACCAGATACAGCTCGGTCACCTTGCGCTGGTCGGTGCGCATCACGGCGAACGCGCGCGAGTCCGGCGACCAGACCACGTTCGCCCGCACCCGCGGGTCGCGCGACCGCCCCTGCTGCGCGTTCTCGTCCCCCTGCTGTTGCTGTTGCTGCTGCTGCTGCTGGTCTTCCTGCTCCTGCACCAGCGTCGTGTCCCGCCAGCCGAAGCTGTAGTCCTTCACGCCGTCGGTGGTGAGCTGGATCGTGTCCCCGCTCCCTTTCTCCACCAGATACAGGTTGTGGTTGCGGGCGAAGGCGAACGCGGTGCTGTCCGGCGACCAGTTGCGGAAGTCGGCGCTCTGCTGGAGGCCGAACTGCCCGCCGCCGCCCCCCCGCCCGCCGCGGAGCTGGGAGCGCTCCTCGCGCTCCTCGTCCTGCGGGATCGAGTCGCGCGGCGGGCGGCCGAGGCTGCGCAGCGACTCGGTGGCGAGCGTCCACTCGTAGCGCGTGGAGTCCACCACGAAGCGGAACGCCCGGTGGTCCTTCGTGAAGTTGAGGCTCGTGAACGGCAGGCTGTTGGGGTCCACCGCCCGGTGCGACAGCTCGGTGAGCTGGGCGGCGAGCTTCACCTGGTCGAACAGCGGCCGCTTGGTGCGCGTCGTCGGGACCACGAGGTAGAAGCGGGTGCCGTTCCGGTCGCGCCAGTTGTAGAACAGCGAGTCCGACTGGCCGAGCCAGCGCGGCTGCACGCCCTGGGTGAACACGACCGAGCGCAGCGCGGCCTGGCTGAATCGGTTGGCGAGCGTCCAGTTGGCGCGCGTCACACGGTTCGACGGCGCGCCGCTCGGCGCCGGGGAGCTCTGGGCGCGGGCGCTCGCCGCGGCGCCGAGGAGCAGGGCTGCCGCGAGCCCGCGGCGCGCGATGCTCTGGTGATGCATGGGATCTCCAGGATGGGGGAGCTAGGGCTATACGCCCCCGGCCCGCCGGGCGTTGAGCCGGAGCCGCCGCTACATTCCCGGCTGACCCACCTTTCGCGGGAGGATGTCTTGCGCCACTCGACCGTCGTCCGGCTCCTGCTCACCGCCGCCGTCCTCGCCCACGCCGGGGCGCGGCTCGCGGGCGCGCAGGCCGCGCCGGCGCCCGCCGCGCCGCCCCCGCCCCCCCCGCCGTCGGTGACGCTTCCGCCCGAGCTGGACCGCGTGCTGCGCGACTACGAGCGCGCGTGGCAGGCGCGAGACGCGGCGGGGCTGGCGGCGCTGTTCGCCGAGGACGGCTTCGTGCTCGCCAACGGCCGCCCGCCGGCGCGCGGGCGGGACGCCATCCGGGCGGCGTACGCCGGCGCCGGCGGCCCGCTGAGCCTGCGCGCCCTGGCCTACGCGGCCGAGGACAGCGTCGGCTTCATCATCGGCGCGTACGCGCCGGGGGCGGGAAGCGGGGACATCGGGAAGTTCGTGCTCGCTCTGCGCCGGCCGGGGGGCGGCCGCGGGCCCTGGCTCATCGCCGCCGACATCGACAACCCGAGCCAGCGGCCGCAGCGGGGGCCGGCCGCGACGCCGCCGGCGGCGACGCCGCCGGCGGGGGACGGCGGGCGACGCGGGACACGTTAGGTTCGCGCGCCGCGGCGCGTCCGGTGACTCAGCGCACGGCGCCCGGCCGTCCGCGCACCGATCTTCGGGCGACACACGCGTCACGGAGCCGTGCACATGACCGACTTCCTCGAGGGCGGCGGGTACGAGAAGTGGCTCGGCGAGCTGGGCGTCACCGACTCGCCACTGACCCGCGCCGGGCTGACCACCGCGCTGCAGTTCTTCCACATCCACATGCCCACGCTGCCGCGCGGCCTGCGCCTCGGCTTCCTCAAGGGGATGGACCTGCACCAGGGCGTCCGGCAGGTGACCCTCGGGCCGCCGGAGGTCGTGGCGGCCTTTCGCAAGGCGACCGAGGACCCGTTCAAGCTCTTCTACACGCGCGTCGGCACCTCGATGCACGACCTCGGCGTGAACCCGAGCACGCGCGGCTTCCAGCGCTACCGCGTCGCGCAGCCGGTGGTCGCGCTGGAGTCGCGGGCTTCGGCGGCGCGCGACACGTGGACCGAGGCGCGCGAGTACGTGGCGTCCGGCGGCGGCACGCAGCTCGTGATCCCGAACGCCCACGCGGTGCTGGCGCTGGTGACGGCGACGTAGTCGCCGGCGTGGAATGGCGGGTAGCCGCGGATACGGTACCTGCTGAAGTGGCCACTGCTCGTTCGGTGCCGACGACGAGTTGACGCCCGGCGGGCAAGCGCGAGATTGCAGTGATGCGGCTTCCCCAACGCCGGGTGCGCTTCCCACGCGCCGTGCATGACGACTGACGCCCGCGCGGACGTGGACGACGCCGCGGTGCCCGCCCCCGCCCCCGCGCCGGCCGCGGGGCGCGGGCGGACGGGGGGGAGCGCCGCCGTCCTGGTCGCCGCGGGGATCCTGCTCAGCCGCGTCCTGGGGCTCGTCAGGCAGCGAGTCTTCGCGCACTACTTCGGCGCGCTGAGCGACGCCGCCGACGCGTTCACCGGCGCGTTCCGCATCCCGAACCTCCTCCAGAACCTGTTCGGCGAGGGGGTGCTGTCGGCGTCGTTCGTGCCGGTCTACGCGCGGCTGCTGGCGGACGGGAAGGACGAGGAGCGGAACCGGCTCGCCGGCGCGGTGCTGGCGCTGCTCGCGCTGACCGTCTCGATCGTGGTGCTGCTGGGGGTGCTCGCGGCGCCGCTGCTCACGACGGTCGTCGTCGGCGGCTTCCACGGCGAGAAGCGCGAGCTGTCCATCCGCCTCGTGCGCATCCTCTTCCCCGGCGCCGGACTGCTCGCGATGTCGGCGTGGTGCCTGGGGGTCCTGAACAGCCACCGCAAGTTCTTCCTCTCGTACGCCGCGCCGGTGCTGTGGAACGTGGCGATGATCGCCACGCTGCTCATCTTCGGGCCGCGCATGCACGGCGACGCGGGCGGGTCGTTCGCCGCCGAGGCGCGGCTCGCCGTCTGGCTGGCGTGGGGGTCGGTGGTCGGCAGCGCGCTCCAGGTGCTGGTGCAGCTCCCGAGCGTGCTGGAGCTCGTGCGCGGGATGCGCCCGCGGCTCGACCTCGGCTACGGCCACCTGCGGACGGTGGTGCGGAACTTCGTCCCCGCGTTCGTGGGGCGCGGCGTGGTGCAGATCAGCGCGTTCGTGGACATGGTGCTCGCCAGCCCGCTGGGCACGGGCGCGGTCAACTCGATGAACTTCGCGCAGACGCTCTACCTGCTCCCGGTGAGCCTGTTCGGCATGTCGATCTCCGTCACCGAGCTGACGGAGATGTCGCGCGAGTCGGGCGGCGCCGAGGCGGAGGTCGCCGAGCGGCTGCGCCGCCGGCTGGACGCCGGGCTCCGGCGCATCGCGTTCTTCGTCGTCCCGTGCGCGGTCGCGTTCCTGGCGATCGGCGACGTGATCACGGCGCTGCTCTTCCAGACGGGGAAGTTCGGGCGCGAGGGGTCGGTGTACGTCTGGGGGATCCTCGCCGGCTCCGCCGTCGGGCTCCTCGCGTCCACGCTCGGCCGCCTCTACTCGTCGACGTACTACGCGCTGCACGACACGCGCACGCCGCTCCGCTTCGCCGTCGTCCGCGTCGCGCTCACCATCGGGCTCGGCTACCTCGCCGCGCAGCCGCTCCCGCGCGCGCTCGGGATCGACATCGCGTGGGGCGCCGCCGGCCTGACCGCGTCGGCGGGCGTCGCCGGCTGGGTGGAGTTCGTGCTGCTGCGCTCCCGGCTGAACCAGCGCATCGGCCGCACCGGCCTCCCCGCCTCGTACACCGTGCGGCTCTACCTCGCCTCGGCGCTCGCCGCCGGCGCCGCGTGGCTGGTGAAGTGGCTCGTCGGCATGGACCGCCCCATTCTCGACGGCCTGCCGATCGTCGCGGCGTACGGGCTCACCTACCTGGCGCTCACCATGCTGCTGGTGAAGGAGAGCCGACAGTTGTTGCGGCGGAGGTAGTATGCCATGCGTCGTGCGCCGGCCCCGTCATCCTGAGCCGAGCGCGCAGCGCAGGCGAAGGATCTCGTTCGCGTCGTCCGTCGAGGGCTCGCCGCGGCAGCGGCGTCTGGAGATCCTTCGGGCGGCGCTGCGCGCCGCGCCCTCAGGATGACGGCGCGGCCACACGCAACACGCAACACGCAACACGGATCAGGTAATGCGCCTCCGCTTCCCCCATCCGCTCGCGCTGCTCCTCGCCTGCGTGCTCGTCGCCGCGGCGCTCACCTGGGTGCTGCCGGCGGGGACGTACGAGCGGCGGGACGACCCGGCCACCGGGCGGCGGGTGGTCGTCGCCGGGACGTATCACACGGTGCCGGCGAAGCCGGTGGGGCCGTTCCAGGCGCTGGTCGCCGTGCCGAAGGGGCTCGCCGACGCGGCGTCGGTCGTCTTCGTCGTCTTCCTGGTCGGGGCGGCGTTCGTGGTGGTCGACCGAACCGGCGCCCTGCGGGGCGGCGCCGACTGGCTGGTGCGCCGGCTCGACCGCGGCGGGGGTGGCGGGGGCGGGGGCGGGGGCGGGG
>DATFPD010000792.1:0-3770 GCA_035265005.1 Gemmatimonadaceae bacterium
CCTGGGCGACACGAAGCAGCAGAACGACTACATCCGCTACGACCACGTCTACATCAGCGGGCGATAAGCGAATCGCCAATCGCGAATCGCTTATCGCTTCTGCCCGAACGCCGTCGTGACGAACTCGCTGATGCCGAGCACCGCCTTGAGGCGGGCGCGGGTCTGCGGGGAGGTGATGTCCTCGCGGAGCGCCTTGAGGTAGGACTCGACGCTCGTGCTCAGCACGTCGAAGCCGTGGCTCTCCATCAGCCGGCCGACGCGCGGCGGCGTGAAGGTGTGCGGGTGGCCGGGGTCGAGGCGCAGGCTCGAGAGCGCGCGGTGCACGACGAAGCCGAGCTTCGTGCGGCAGTTCACCGTCAGGTACAGCACGCCGCCGGGCTTGAGCACGCGCGTCAGCTCGCGCATCACGCCCTGCATGTCGTGCACGTGGTCGATGCAGTTCTCGATGATCGCCAGGTCGAAGCCACCGTCCTCGGCCGGGAGCGCCTCGCCCACGCCCTTGCGGTACTGCACGGCCGGGTTGCGCAGCGCGCTCAGGACCTCGTTCGTCCCGTAGAAGTCCTCGAGCGGGTCCACGGCCACGCGCTCGGCGGCGGGGAAGAAGCCGGCGACGCCGATCGGCCCGCAGCCGACCTCGATCACCTTCGCGCGCCCGCTCGTCAGGCGCTTGAGGCCGAGCGCGCCGAGCTTCTCGGCGAGGTTGTCGGCGCGCCACTTGTACCAGTCCATCTGCGACACCGACCCGTCCGCGATCTGGCTCGCGAAGTTTTCCCAGTAGCTGCGCTCGTACTGCTGTGCGGCCTGCCAGCGATCGACCGTGACCATGTGAGACTCCAGTATTCGTGACTGCGGAAGGGCGGGTGACGCGACGCCCCGCGACGGGATGTTCGTCAGGTGGGCGTGGTGGCGGTGGACTCGACGTGGCGCTGCGTGCGCACCCACGGCTTGTCCCCCACCATCGTGAGGGCGAGGAGCTGGACGCCGAGGCGCCAGGCGGTGTAGAAGGGGAGGTACGTGAAGGCGAGCAGGGCGCGGCCCGGCTGCCGGTCGCGCGTGACGGCGAGGAGCGTGTAGACGGCGTGCCGCCCCAGCGACGCCAGGAGCAGTCCGGCCACCAGCGGCGCGCCGGGGAGCCGAAGCAGGAGCGTCGCCGCGGCGAGCACCACCACGAGCCCGGCGTGCACCGCCGGCCCGAGCCCGGTGAGCTCGGCCAGCACGTCCAGCTTCTGGTGCAGCCCGATCTCGCGGCTGCGCAGCAGCGACCCGATGTGATCGCGGAGGACGGTGATCTTCCCGGCCGCCCAGCGCTGCCGCTGCGAGGAGCTCTGCTTGAGCGACTTCGCCTCCTGCGCGCCGACGCGCGCGCCGGGGACGTTGTCGATCCGCACGCCGCGCTCGGTGAAGATGGCGTAGAGCTCCCAGTCCTCGCAGATCGAGAACGCCTGCCAGCCGTGGCGCGCGATGACGCTCGTGCCGAGGCAGAGGCCGTTGGCGAGCGGCACGTTGAGCCCCACCCGCCGCTTCAGCCCATTCATGAACACCGAGCGCGCCGACGAGAACACGGCGGCCATGCGCGTGAGCGCGTTCTCGGTGGGGTTGCTGACGTCGTTGTACGTCTGCGCGGCCTTGTCGCGGAGCGGCGCGGCGGCGGCGAGGGCGCGGGCGAAGCCGCGGTCCACGACGGCGTCGGCGTCGATCACCACCACCGCCTCGTACTCGGCGAGCGGCAGCCGGCCGAGCGCCCACTCGATCGCGTACGGCTTGCCGCGCTTCACCGCGTCGCGCCGCTCGAGCACCGTGGCGCCGGCGGCGCGCGCCACCTCGGCGGTGGCGTCGGAGCAGTTGTCGGCGATGACGACGGCGTCCATCGCCGCCTCCGGGTAGTCCACCCCGCGCAGCGAGGCGATCGTGTTCCCGATCAGCAGCTCCTCGTCGTGCGCCGGGATGAGGAACAGCAGACGGGGCGGCGCCGGGGCAGGCCCCACGGCCGCGGGCGTGAGAGCGCCGCGGCCGCGGGGGCCGTTCGACCTGACGACGAGCCTCAGCAGGCTCACCAGGTCGGACAGCGTCGGCAGCAGCAGCACCGCCGCCACCAGCGCCAGCGCCGCCGAGAGCGCGCCGAGCAGGACCGTCATCGCCGTGGTCACGTGGCGGCCGGGGTCAGACCAGCACCGCGTCGCGCTCGGACGCGTCGGCGGCGGCGTCGCCCTGCCCGGCCGGGGCGTGGCGCGGGCGGGCGGAGGCCGCGTCGCGCTCGACCGCCGCCGCCACCTTCACCATGAGCGACGTGTCGTACGGCTGCGAGGCGAAGACCTTGGCCACGTTGGTCGCCGGCTTGCCGGGGCGGAGCAGCTTCTGGAGCGCGAGCGCGAACAGCGACAGCGCGCCCAGCACCGGCGTCGGCATCCAGACGACCGTGAGGTCCGGGTTCGTGCGGCGCAGCCGCTCGACCAGCTCGCGGCGCGTCGGGATCGTCGGCGCGATGAGGTTCAGCACCGCCGGCGCCTGCTCGATGTGCTGCGACATCCAGGCGAGCGTGCGCCCGGCCGTCGCCACGTCGATCACCGCCAGCTGGTCCTTCTTCGAGCCGACTGCCACGTAGATGTTGCCGACTCGCTTGCCGAGGCGGCCCGGCGGGTCGTAGCTGCGCCAGTCCACGAGCGGGCCCGGGCGCACGAGGCGGAACTCGAGGCCGAGCTCCGTCGCCAGCTTCGCGGCCAGCACCTCGGACTCGAGCTTTCCCCAGACGTACGGGCCGCGCGCCTTGCTCTGCGGGTCCACCGGCGACGACTCGTCGAGCGTCGCGCCGCCCTTCGCCTCGGCGAGCACGGCGAGGCTGCTGGTGTGGATGAAGCGCCTGGCGCCGGCGGCGGCCGCCGCGCGCATCACGCGCTCGGTCGCGTCGAGCGAGTTGCGCTGATGCTCGGCCCACCCGCCGGCCGTCTCGGCGGCGCAGTGGATGACCGTGTCGACGTTGTCGAGCGCGCCCGCCGGGAGCGAGGCGTCGCCCAGGTCGCCGGCGACGTACTCGACGCCGGGCATCTGCTCCCAGTTCGGCGGCATGCGGCGCGCGAGCACGCGCACCGGCACCCCGCGCTGCACCAGCGACTTCACCACTTCCTTGCCCAGGAAGCCCGTACCGCCGGTGACGAAGGTGCGCGGGCCGGACGGCATCCGCGCCTCGCCCGGTGCGGCGGCGCCCATCACGTGCGCCACGCGCTCGCAGACGCGCACCGTCTCCAGGATGCTCTCCTCGGAGAGCGGCAGCTCGCCGGCGCCCTTGATCCCGGTGTAGAACGCGTCGAACAGCTCGCTCAGGCCCGGGTAGCTGCGCTGCTTCTTCAGGATGCGGTTGGCGAGCGAGGTCGTCGTCCCGACCGCGAGCTGGCGCGCCAGGCGGTACGGGTTGAGGACCTTGTCGATCCCCGAGATGCCGGGGCCGATCTGGCGCTGCACGGTGCTGCGCACGAAGTCGGCGTGCACCATCCCGTTGGTGCCGACGAGCTTCATGTAGCTGTCGACCGGCCGGCCGTCGAGGGTGACGATCAGGGTGCCGGTGAGCTGGCCGCGGCGCACGAGCGCGTGCACGGTGCCGCCGGGGCCCACTTCGACCGCAGTGATCTCGGTGCGCTCGTCAGGCTCCGCCGCCTCCATGAAACAGAGCAGCAGGTAGACGGGGTGCGGCAGGATGTCGAGGAGCTGGAGGTCGGCGCGGAGCGGCACGCGGCCGTTGGCCATGCGGCGCACGGTGCGGAAGGAGAAGTAGCTCT